>JBFGUI010000031.1:0-22722 GCA_041565695.1 Kiloniellaceae bacterium | reverse complement strand
TGCGCCCGCTCCTCGAGCAGATCGGGGTCCAGGTGCTCGCGGCGCAGCAGGCCGACGCGGTGCTCCAGCTCCGCCCGCTCGGCGGCCACCGCCGCGGCGGTCGCCTCGGCCTGGGCCTTTTCCTGCTTCAGCAGGATCCAGGCATAGAAGCCCCGGTCGCCGTGCAGGGCATGGTAGGCGAAGTAGGCCACCATGCAGGCCGCCAGCACCTGAGGCGTGGCCTGCCGGGCCCGGGTCTTGATCTCGCGCAGCAAACGCATGAGGGCGAGCGAATCACACCCGGATTTGCTCGGTCAAGGGAAAAAGATTCAAGGATTCCAAATAGATTCAAAAAACGACTCGAAAGCCCCGAAGTTCGCCTTTTGGACTCCTTTGCGGAGTCGCCGGGTCAACTGGAGGGCGTTTGCTGTGCCCACTCTCTCCGTCCCCCTCGGCCTTGTGCCGAGGGTCCAGGGTCGTCGACGCGGTGGCTGCCCTGGATGCCCGGGACAAGCCCGGGCCTGACCAGGAAACGGGCGGCGCTCAGCCCCTGAGCACGCTGCGGCCGGCGTAGCGCGCGGCGGTGTCGAGCTCCTCCTCGATGCGGAGCAGCTGGTTGTACTTGGCCAGCCGGTCGGAGCGCGACAGCGAGCCGGTCTTGATCTGGCCGCAGTTGGTGGCCACGGCCAGGTCGGCGATGGTGGCGTCCTCGGTCTCGCCGGAGCGGTGCGACATCACTGCGGTGTAGCCGGCGCTCTGGGCGGTCTCCACCGCTTCCAGGGTCTCGCTGAGGGTGCCGATCTGGTTGACCTTGACCAGGATCGAGTTGGCCACGCCCCGGGCGATGCCGTCGCGCAGGCGTACGGGGTTGGTGACGAAGAGGTCGTCGCCGACCAGCTGGACCCGCTCGCCGAGCCGCTCGGTCAGCGCCGCCCAGCCGTCCCAGTCGTCCTCGCTCATGCCGTCCTCGATGGAGAGGATCGGATAGCGCCCGCACAGCGCCTCGAGGTAGTCCACCATGGCGCCGGGATCGAGCACCTTGCCTTCGCCCGCCAGGTGGTACTTGCCGTCCTTGAAGTACTCGGTGGAGGCGCAGTCCAGCGCCAGCATGACGTCGTCGCCCAGCCTGTAGCCCGCTGCCTCGGTGGCCCGCGCGACGAAGCCCAGCGCTTCGTCGGTGGAGGCCAGGTTGGGCGCGAAGCCGCCCTCGTCGCCGACGTTGGTGTTGTGGCCGGCGTCCTTCAGGCCCTTGCGCAGGGCATGGAAGATCTCCGCCCCCATGCGCAGGGCCTGCGCCAGGCTGTCGGCGCCCACCGGCATGATCATGAATTCCTGGATGTCGATCGGGTTGTCGGCATGGGCGCCGCCGTTGACGATGTTCATCAGCGGCACCGGCAGGGTGCGCGCGAAGGTGCCGCCGACGTAGCGATAGAGCGGCAGGCCCGCCTCCTCCGCCGCCGCCTTGGCCACGGCCAGGGAGACGCCGAGGATGGCGTTGGCGCCGAGCCGGCCCTTGTTGGCCGTGGCGTCGAGGTCGATCAGGGTCTGGTCGATGTGCACCTGGTCCTCGCCGTCGAGGCCGGAGAGCACGTCGAAGATCTCGTGGTTGACCGCGTCGACCGCCTTCAGCACGCCCTTGCCGCCGTAGCGCCTGGCGTCGCCGTCGCGCAGCTCGACCGCCTCGTGGGCGCCGGTAGAGGCGCCGGAGGGCACGGCGGCGCGGCCGAAGGCCCCGCTCTCCAGGGTGACGTCGACTTCGACGGTGGGGTTGCCCCGGGAATCAAGGATCTCCCGGGCCTGGATATCGATGATTGCAGTCATGGCCCTCTCGGCGTTCTGACGGTCAAGTCCGCCAGACCTATAGGCGAGCCGAGGCCAAATGTCGACCGGGGAACGGCAGAGAGGCCCGAGGAAACGCTTGGCAACGAAAGCGCCGCGACGGCGCCCTTGCGGCCACGCGGGGCGGAGGCTAAGAAGCAGCGGCGCCGCCGGCCGGTGCCGCAGACCGTCCTGATTCTCCCCGCACCGAGGACCCCTTCATGCAGCTCTCCCTCCGCAAGTGGAACCTGTCGATCGGCAGCGGCCAGAAGCTCTTCTGCATTCTCGGCCTCAACGTGCTGGAGGATCTCGACCTTGCCGTGGAGACGGCGCGCCACCTGAAGCAGGTGACCGGCGGCCTCGACCTGCCCTTCGTCTTCAAGGCGAGCTTCGACAAGGCCAACCGCTCCTCCTTCAAAAGCTACCGCGGCCCGGGCCTCGACAAGGGGCTGCGCATCCTGGCCGAGGTGAAGCAGCAGTTCGGCGTGCCGATCTGCACCGACCTGCACGAGGTCGACCAGGCCGCGCCGGTCGCCGAGGTGGCCGACCTGGTGCAGCTGCCCGCCTTCCTCTGCCGCCAGACCGACCTGGTGGTGGCCGCGGCCCAGGCGACGCTCAAGAACCAGGGTCTGCTGCACGTGAAGAAGGCGCAGTTCCTGGCGCCCTGGGACTGCCATTCCATCCTGCGCAAGATCGAGGAAGCCGCCGCCAAGGACATGACTATCCTGTGCGAGCGCGGCTCCTCCTTCGGCTACAACAACCTGGTGGTCGACATGCTGGCGATCCCGGAGCTGCGCCGCCTCGGCGCGCCGGTCACCATCGACGCGACCCACGCGGTGCAGCTGCCCGGCGCCCAGAAGGACGCCGACGGGGTGGCCAGCGGCGGCCGGCGCGAGGGCGTGGCGACGATCGCCGCGGCGGCCGTGGCCGCCGGCGCCGACGGCGTGTTCCTGGAGTTCCATCCGGACCCGGACAAGGCGCTCTGCGACGGCCCGAGCTGCCTGCCCCTTTCCTCGGCCGCCGAGATCCTGAGCAGGCTGAAGGCCATTCACGCGACGGTGCACGGCTACAACGCCTTCTAGGCAACAAACACTGTTGTCGTAGAATCTGAAACAATCAGTCGCAGGCTTCGCACCGATCTTGCCACTTCCGGATTGTCACCCTCGCACTTGTTGCGAGGGTCCATTTGAGAAGCCGGGCGCCAGGCATGTCCATGGACCCTCGGGACAAGCCCGAGGGTGACGATTTGGGTAGTTGGAACCGCAGCTGCGTTAGAACACGAACCGGAAGGCTCCACTCACCTGCCGTAGATCACGACGTCGGCGGATTTCGTCGCGCCTCATGCCGAGGTGCTGCAGGGGGAAGCCGGCGCGCGCTCAGACCAGGCGCGACTGCTCCACCGCCGCCGCCACGAAGGAGGTGAACAGTGGATGCGGGTCGTGCGGCTTTGACTTCAGCTCCGGATGGAACTGCACGCCGATGAACCAGGGGTGCGCGGGGATCTCGACGATCTCCGGCAGCTCACCGTCCGGCGACAGGCCGGAGAACAGCAGCCCCGCCTTCTCCAGCACCTCGCGGTAGTTGATGTTCACCTCGTAGCGGTGCCGGTGGCGTTCGCTGATCGAATCGCAGCCGTAGATGTCGCGTACCCGCGAGCCCTGCTTGAGGACGCAGGGATAGGCGCCGAGGCGCATGGTGCCGCCGAGCTCGCTTTCCAGGTTGCGCCGCTCGACCTCGTTGCCGCGCGACCACTCGGTCATCAGGCCGACCACCGGGTCGCCCGGGCTGCCGAACTCGGTGGAGCCCGCCTGCGGCAGGCCGGCCAGGCTGCGCGCCGCCTCGATCACCGCCATCTGCATGCCGAAGCAGATGCCGAAATAGGGGATCTGGCGCTCCCGCGCGAAGCGCGCCGCGGCGATCTTGCCCTCGGCGCCGCGCTCGCCGAAGCCGCCCGGCACCAGGATGCCGTGCACGCCCTCGAGCTGCTGGATGGTGCCCTCGCTCTCGAAGATCTCCGAGTCCAGCCAGGAGACCTTGACCTTCACGTTGTTGGCGATGCCGCCGTGGGCCAGGGACTCCGCCAGCGACTTGTAGGCGTCGAGCAGGCTGACGTACTTGCCGATCACGCCGATGGTGACCTCGCCGTCCGGCTCGCTGATGCGGTGGGTGACGTAGTCCCAGGCGGAGAGGTCCGGGGCCGGCGCGTCGAGCCGGAAGTGGCGGCAGACCTCGTCGTCGAGGCCTTCCTCGTGATAGGCCCGCGGTACGGCGTAGATCGACCTGACGTCGAGCGCCGGGATCACCGCCTCCTCGCGCACGTTGCAGAACAGCGCGATCTTGCGGCGCTCGTCTCTGGGGATCTCGCGCTCGGCGCGGCATACCAGGATGTCCGGCTTGATGCCGACCGACTGCAGCTCCTTGACCGAGTGCTGGGTCGGCTTGGTCTTCAGCTCGCCCGCCGCGGCGATGAAGGGGATCAGCGTGACGTGCAGAAACAGGCTGTTGTCGCGGCCCAGCTCGTTGCCGAGCTGGCGGATCGCTTCCAGGAAGGGCAGCCCCTCGATGTCACCGACCGTGCCGCCGATCTCGCAGATCACGAAGTCCTCGTCGCTCAGGTCGGCGCGCACGAAGGCCTTGATGGCGTCCGTCACGTGCGGGATCACCTGCACCGTCGCGCCGAGGTAGTCGCCGCGCCGCTCGCGCGCCAGGACCTGCGAGTAGATCTGCCCCGTGGTCACGTTGTCGCTCTTGCGGGCGGGCACGCCGGTGAAGCGTTCGTAGTGACCGAGGTCGAGGTCGGTCTCGGCCCCGTCGTCGGTGACGTAGACCTCGCCGTGCTGATAGGGCGACATGGTCCCCGGGTCGACGTTGAGGTAGGGGTCGAGCTTACGCAGCCGGACCTTGAAACCACGGGCCTGCAGCAGCGAACCGAGTGCCGCCGCACAGAGACCCTTGCCGAGGGAGGAAACCACGCCGCCGGTGATGAAGATGAACCGCGCCATGGGCGAACACTATTGAACGATCACGAGGGTCGAAGCAAGCCTTGCAGAGCGGGCCAGGCGATGAACTTGGGGGCGGATCCACCGGCCCCGCGGAATCCGGGCAAAGGGCATGTCGCGGGGTGCTGTTGCGAGGGGGCGGAACGGCACCGCGTGGCCCCATCCGGGTGCGGCGCGGCATCCCGGACGGCGCGAATCGGGACAGGGAGTCGGCGCGGCCGCGCCGGCCGCCTTACTGCGTCGGGACGGTGGGCTCGCTGGGACCGGCCGGGACCTGCGGCGCGGCCGGCGCCACCGGGGTCTCGCTCGGCAGGGTCTCGAGGATCGAGCGCGGCTCGTTGCCGCCGGCCAGGATGGTCAGCAGCAGGCTGGTGACCATGAAGCAGGCAGCGAGGATGGCCGTGGTGCGGGTCAGCAGGTTCGCCGTGCCGCGCCCGGTCAGGAAACCGCCCATGCCGCCGCCGCCGCCGCCACCGCCGCCGCCGATGCCCAGGCCGCCGCCTTCACTGCGCTGCAGCAGGACCACGCCGATCAGGGCCAGCGCCAGAAGGATATGAATGACGAGAAGGACTTGTTGCATGATACCTGTTACCCGGCTCGCTCGCTGAGAGAGGCCCGCCGTCCCGCCGGGGCCGCTCCTGGCGGGCAATGTAATGGCTCCGGCCCGGAAAGACCAGAGAAAACGCCCGATTTCCGGCCGCGGCGGGGCCGTGGCCGCCACCGGGCCGGGGGCACGCCTCAGGCGCTGCGCGCGATGGCCCAGAAATCCTCGGCCTTGAGGCTGGCGCCGCCCACCAGGGCGCCGTCCACGTTGGCCTGGGACAGCAGCTCGGCGGCGTTATCCGGCTTCACCGAGCCGCCGTAGAGGATGCGCACGCTGCGGGCCCCCTCCCCGACCAGGCCGACCAGCAGGCGGCGGATCTCGGCGTGGACCGCCGCCACGTCGCCGGCGGTCGCCGTGCGCCCGGTGCCGATGGCCCAGACCGGCTCGTAGGCCACCACCAGGCGCTCGCCCTCCATGCCGGCGGGCACCGAGCCTTTGACCTGGCGGGCGATCACCGCCAGGGTCTGGCCGGCGTTGCGCTCCGCCTCGGTCTCGCCGACGCAGACGATGGGCACCAGCCCGGCGGCGAGCGCCGCCTCGGCCTTGCCGCGCACATCGGCATCGCTCTCGCGGTGCTCGCTGCGCCGCTCGGAGTGGCCGACGATGACGTAGGAGCAGCCGACGTCGCGCAGCATCGGCGCGGCGGTGTCGCCGGTGTGGGCGCCGCCGCCGGCGCGGTGGCAGTCCTGGCCGCCGAGGGCGATGCGGCTGCCGCTCAGCGCCTGCGCCACGACCCCCAGATAAGGAAACGGCGGGCAGACCAGGATGTCGGCCTCGGGCTGGCTCTCGGCGCTCAGCGCCTTGAGCGCCTCGGCCAGGGCCCTGGCATCCTCGCCCAGCCCGTTCATCTTCCAGTTGCCGGCAATCAATGCTCTCATCGTGGTTCCCCTTGCCTCCAGCCGCGGCCTAACTAGCACAGGGATTTGGCCAAGGCCATGCCTGCCGGACATCGACGCGAAGGCGGCGAAAGAGGCGGAATTGCTTGTTGCCGGGGCCAGGACGCCTTTCTACACTGCCGCGCCCGTCGCCACCGGCGGGCCGCCCGCCCCGGCGCGGCGCAGGGGCGCCGCACAGCCGCCCGATCACGAACCCTAGTTGAAGTCAGTCGATTGCCATGAAAAGCCGTAACCTGCTGGTCAAGATCGTCACGGGCATCCTGTTCAGCCTGCTGATCCTCAGTTTCGCTGTCTGGGGGATCGGCGACATCTTCCGCGGCGGCGGCCAGGCCCAGGCCGTGGCCGAGGTCGGCGACACGGTGATCGACCAGCGGGCCTTCGCCGAGGAGCTGAGCCGCGAGATCGGCACCCTGAGCCGTCGCCTCGGCACGCCGCTGAGCGGCCAGCAGGTCCGCGCCTTCGGCATCCCCCAGCAGGTGCTCAGCCGGATGATCAGCCGCGCCATCCTGGACGAGCAGGCCAAGCGCCAGGGCATGCTGGTGACCAGCGGCCAGATGCAGCAGGAGATCTTAGGCAACGCCAGCTTCCAGGACGGCACCGGCCGCTTCGATGCCAACCGCTTCAACCTCTTCCTGCGCCAGATCAACATGAGCGAGCAGGCTTACCTGGCCCTGCTGGGCGAGGAGATCAAGCGCCAGCAGCTGACCGCCGCGGTGACCTCGGCGGCGGTCGCGCCGGACAGCCTGGCCGAGCAGCTCTTCGCCTACCGCGGCGAGCGCCGGGTGGCCGACTACGTCACCATCGACACGGCGGCCTTCACCGATCTCGGCGAGCCCGACGCGGCCGCCCTGCAGGCGACCTACGACAGCGAGGGCGGCAGCTTCATGCGGCCGTCCTACAAGGAGGTCACGCTGGTGGTGCTGAGCGTCGACGCGGCGGCCAAGCAGGTCAGCGTCTCCGACGCGCGCGTCGCCGAGGCCTTCGAGGCGCGCAAGGAGCAACTGCGGGTGCCCGAGCGGCGCAGCGTCAGCCAGGCGCTGCTGCCCGACGCGGCGGCGGCACAGGCCCTGGCCGATCGCCTGGCCGAGGGCGCCGACTTTGCCGCGGCGGTCGAAGAGGCCACCGGCAGCGCGCCGATCGATCTGGGCAGCGTCACCCGCGACGACCTGCCGCCGGAGCTCGCCGAGCCGGTCTTCGCGCTCTCCGCCGGCCAGCCCAGCGCGCCGATCCCCTCGGCGCTCGGCTGGCACCTGGTGCTGGTCTCGGAGATCGTGCCGGCCGAAGAGCCGAGCCTGGAGGAATACGGCGAGAGCCTGCGCGACGAGCTGAAGAAGGAAGAGGCGGTCAATATCGTCATCGCGCAGGCCAACCGCTTCGACGAGGAGCTGGCCTCCGGTGCGACCCTGGAGCAGGCCGCGGCCGCGCTCAAGATGGAGCCGCGCAGGATCCCGGCCATCGACGACCAGGGCCGCACGCCGGCGGACGAACTGGCGGAGGGCCTGCCGCCGCTCAACGACTTCCTGCAGGTGCTGCGCGGCACTTCGCCCGGCGAGACCAGCACGCTGAGCGAAAGCGTCGAGGGCGACTTCTTCATTCTGCGGGTCGAGAACGTGATCCCCGCCGAGAAGAAGCCGCTGGCCGAGGTGCGCGAGGACGTCATCCGGCTGTGGCGCGACAACGAGCAGGCGCGGCTCGCCCGGGAAAAGGGCGAGTCCATCGTCGCCCGCCTCAACGAGGGTCAGCAGCTGGCCGCCGTGGCCGAGGCCGAGGGCCTCACCGTGGCGCAGACGCCGCCGGTCACCCGCTTCCAGACCGGCCAGGAGGGCCTCGACCCGCGCATCCCGCCGCAGCTCTTCGAGATCGACAAGGGCGAGGCCGCCACCTTCGCCGCGCCGGGCCGCCAGATCGTCGTCAAGGTGACCGAGGTTCTGCCGCCGGACAGCGCGGACCGCGAGGCGCGCCTCGGCCGCCTGACCGACCAGCTCAGCGCCGCGCTGCGCGACGACGTCTTTCAGCAGTTCCTTGCGGCTCTGCAGCAGGAGTTCGGCGTGGCCATCAATCAGCGGCTGATCGACCAGGTCGTCGAAGGCTTCTAGAAGAGCACGCAGGATGCAGACGTCGCCCGACTTCGCCGCCTTCGAGGCGGCCTACGATGCCGGGCGGGCCCAGGTGGTGCACACCGCGCTGATCGCCGACCTGGAGACTCCGGTCTCCGCCTTTCTGAAGCTGGCCGAGGCCAAGCCCAATTCCTTCCTTTTCGAATCCGTCGAGGGCGGCTCGATCATCGGGCGCTACTCCTTCCTCGGCATGCGCCCGGACCTGATCTGGCGCTGCCTTGGCAACAGGGCCGAGATCAACAGGAAGGCACGCTTCGACGCGCAGAGCTTCGAGCCGCTCGACCAGCCGGTGCTGGACAGCCTGCGCGATCTCATCGATGAGTGCCGCTTCGAGCTGCCGGAGGGGCTGCCGCCCATGGCGTCCTGCCTGCTCGGCTACATGGGCTACGACACCGTGCGGCTGATGGAGCAGCTGCCCGACGACAATCCCGCGGCGCTCGACGTGCCGGACGGCCTGTTCATCCGCCCGACGGTGGTCGCCGTGTTCGACCGCGTGGAGGACCTGGTCACCGTCTTCACGCCGGTCTGGCCGCGCGCCGACGTCTCGGCCCGCGCCGCCTACGCCCAGGCCTGCGAGCGCCTGGCCGACGTGGCGCAGGACTTCGAGCGCGCCCTGCCGCAGCGCCGCGACATCGCGGTCGACCTGGAGGAACTGCCCGAGCCGGCGGCGAACCTGTCGCACGAGACCTACCTGGACATGGTGAAGAAGGCGAAGGACTACATCCTGGCCGGCGACATCTTCCAGGTGGTGCTCTCGCAGCGCCTCTCCCTGCCCTTCAAGCTGCCGCCCTTCGCGCTCTACCGCGCGCTGCGGCGCCTCAACCCCTCGCCCTTCCTGTTCTTCATCGACTTCGGCGGCTTCGCCATCGTCGGCTCGAGCCCGGAGATCCTGGTGCGCCTGCGCGACCACACGGTGACCATCCGGCCGATCGCCGGGACCCGGCCGCGCGGCGCCACGCCGGCCGAGGACCGCGCCCTGGCCGAGGACCTGCTGGCCGATCCCAAGGAGCTGGCCGAGCATCTCATGCTGCTCGATCTGGGCCGCAACGACGTCGGCCGCGTTGCCGAGGTCGGCAGCGTCAAGGTGACGGAAAAGAACGTCATCGAGCTCTACAGCCACGTCATGCACATCGTCTCCAACGTCGAGGGCCGCCTCGCCAAGGGCAAGGACGCGATGGACGCGCTGATCGCGGGTTTTCCCGCCGGCACCGTGTCCGGCGCGCCCAAGGTGCGCGCCATGGAGATCATCGACGAGCTGGAGCCCGAGCGCCGCGGCATCTACGGCGGCTGTGTCGGCTACTTCGGCGCCGGCGGCGCCATGGACACCTGCATCGCGCTGCGCACCGCGGTGGTCAAGGACGGCCGCATGCACATCCAGGCCGGCGCCGGCATCGTCGCCGATTCCAAGCCGGAGTCCGAGCACCAGGAATGCTGGAACAAGGCCCGCGCGCTGCTGCGCTCGGCCGAGGAAGCCGTGCGCTTCGCCGCCAGGCGGGGGAACTGAACCTTCGCTGCCTCGATTCGCCGCGGCCTGTTAACCTCTTGGGAACTTAGTTAATGCGATGATCGGGGTGCGAAACCCTCTTGCCGGATTTCGCGAATCGGGTTGATAGTTGAGATCTGTTTCAACAGCTGAAAGGAGGTGATCCAATGTCTCATGAGATTTCGGTGAAGTCGCAGGGCCTTGGATGTTTTGCGGGATCGATGGAGCAGCCTTCGTCCGTCTCGTGACACCTTCGAAGCGGGACCCCGTTGTCGGGGCCCACGACTGAACCAGCTCATGGAGGGGCCGCAGCGATGCGGCCCCTTTGAGTTTCGATTCCGCCGATTGCGTCGTAGGCGAACGACCGGCGGACTTCACAAGGCGACAGGAAACCGTCATAGAATTCCTCGCATGACGCAGACCGTTCTTCATCTCTACGAACGGCCGGAGCACCGCCGGCTGGTGGCCGACTGGATCTATGAGGCCTTCTGGTTCGAACTGGAGGGCTACAGCCCGACCTTCTTCGAGGGCAAGCTGAGCGAGGCCGCCGGCCCTGACAGCCTGCCGCTCTCCCTGCTGGCGCTGGAAGGCGACCGTCCGGTCGGCACCGTCAACCTGATCGTCAACGACGATCCGACCCGACCTCACCTCACGCCCTGGCTCGCCGCGCTCTACGTCGAGCCGGACTGCCGCGGGCGCGGCCATGCCGTGGCGCTGTGCCGGCGCCTGTTCGTGGAGGCGGGACGCCTCGGCTGCCACGAGGTCTACATCGCCACCCACATTCCGGATTTCTACAACCGCTTCGGCGCCGAGATCCACGAACAGGCGGCCGCGGACTTCTGGGTCCTGCACGTCGCTCTGCCGGTCGCGGCGTAACCCAGTCAGCAGAACCGCGGCGGCACAAAGAGCGCCACGTCGGCCAGCAGCACCGGCTCCACCATGACGCGCGGCGTCGGATCGACGCGGAACAGTCGACCGCCATGCCCTACGCGCACGATTGCCCGTCGCGCGGCAGGCTGACCGCGCGCAGGCTGTGGGACGGGGCGTTCGCTGAACTATTCCGGCAGGGTTTCGCCGGAGCCGCCCGCGGCTGCCGGGAAGTCGCGCAGCTTCGGCAGGCCGTCCCGCAGGGGCAGCACGCGCTCCGCATAGTTCAGGTGCACGCTGGGCACGAAGGCCAAGCTCGGCAGCATCGCGGCATGCACGTCCGTGAAGCCGAGTCCGGGATGGCCGGCCATGATGTGGCCGCCGCAGCGGCTGCAGAACTGCCGGTCGCTCATCCCGGTCTTGTTGAAGTGGCCGATCAGCTCGCTGCCCTTGACGACGGAGACGTCTTCGGCCCGCCAGAGGATGAAGGCGGTCACCGGCGTGCCCGAGTAGTGACGGCATGAACTGCAGTGGCAGTAGCCCATCTCCAGCGGCTCTCCCCGCGCCTCGATCTCGACGGCGCCGCAGAAGCAGTGCCCGCGATGTGATGCATTCTCGCTCATGTCTGCAACCCCGAGAGACGGCGGCTGTTCAGTAGAAGACCGAGGGCATGTAGGCCCCGGCCGGCTGGCGGTAGCTGCCCAGGGTCATCAGCGTCATCGGCTTGACGGCCCGCAGCCCCTGGTCGAGGCACCAGCGGAACAGTCCGCTCTGGCGCGTCGGCAGCAGGAAGGAGACCATATCCACAGCCTCGGCGGCACCCAGGATGACCGCGCGAAGGTCGGCTTCGGTTTCTCCGAGCCCGTGGTTCGCGATCCAGAAGTTCGGCGCCGTCATGTAGGCCCTGATGCGTCCCTCCCGCTCTGCGACGAGGGGGGTGAGATGGTCGATGGCGGCCGCAAGTTCATGCCACCGGGAGATGTCGTGGACGGCGCGGCAAAGCGCGTCGCAGGCATCTATGTCTGCTTCCCTCATCGGGCGCACCTGCCAGTCCGCCGGCATCGGCTCCTTCGGCCGCCCGGTCAGCACCAGAACGGGTTCGCGCACCTCGAAGCCGAGCGAGGCGTAGAGCGCATAAGAGCGCATGTTGAAGGCGTCCTGCAGCAGGCGGACTCCGCAAGCCCCGTTGGCCCGCCCGACGACGGCTTGCATCAGTTGGCGGCCGACGCCCCTGCCCTGGGCGTCCGGGTCGACGGTAATAGGCCCGACGCCGCGCACGGCATCGGCCTCGCTGAGGAAGTTGGAGCCGACCACGCGGCCTTGCATCTCTGCCACCAGGCCGAAGACCGAAGGGTCGCCGATCAGGCTGCGTGCCAGGCCAGCGGCCGCCTCCACGCTGGGGAAGTCAGGCGTGAAGCCGTGCGACCTGGCGATGTTCTCGAAGGCGGCAAACATGATGTGGCCACAGGCCTCGGCGTCCGAGGGCAGGGCGCGACGGATCTGCAGAGTCATGGTGTTCCTCGCTGATTCTGACCTACTGCGCGGCGCAGGGTGGATAGTCCAGCCGCGGCCCGTCCGCCATCAGCATTTGTGGCGGACCGCCCGGCAAAATTGCATAATGCGCGGCCATGGACTGGAACGATCTGCGCTACTTCCTCGCGGTCGCCCGCGCCGGTACCACGGCGGCGGCAGCGCGCAGCCTTGGCGTGAACCAGTCCACGGTGGTGCGCCGCCTTGCGGCCCTGGAAGCGGCGCTCGGCGTGCCGCTGTTTCACAAGCGGCGCGACGGCTATCGGCTGAGCCCGGCGGGTGAGACTCTGCTGCCCGAGGCCGAGGCGGTAGAGGCGGCCGCCTGGGCCGTGACCCGGCACGCCGCGAGCCTCGCGGCAAACCGCAGTGCGGCCCTGCGGGTGACCACCGCCGAAGGCATGGCGCTCGGGCTCGTGCCGCAAATGATCAACGCGTTCCACCGCCGCCACCCGGGCATTCAGGTCAACCTGCTGATCGAGGACCGCTACCACGATCTAGAAAACGGCGAAGCGGAGATCGCGTTGCGCGCGGGACCGCCCGGTGCCGACAACCTGATCGGCCGTAAACTGTCGGACATCTGCTGGGCGGTCTATGCCAGCCCGGCCTATCTGGAACGCGCCGGCCGCCCGGCCTCGCCGCAGGCGGTCAACGATCACAAGGTCATCGGTTTCGAGGGGGCGATCGAGCACATCAAGCCTGCCCGGTGGCTGCGTGACGTCGCACCGGACTGTGAGATCGTGTGCCGCAGCGGCTCCGTGCTGGGCCTGCTCTTCGCGGCGCAGTCCGGCTTCGGCCTGGCTCTGCTGCCCTGCCATATCGGCGACCAGGAAGCCGGCCTGCGCCGGGTCGTCGAACGGCAGCCGGAATGGACCGGCGACTTCTGGATCCTGACCCATCCGCGGCTGCACAAGCTGGCCAGGGTCCGCGCGTTCTTCGATTTCATGGCGGAGGAAATCGTCAAGTACCGCCCGCTGCTTCGGGGGGAGACCGGCAGGGACCCGACGCAGACTGAGGACTCCGGTACAGAGTCGTCTCCGGCAGCGGACCTGAGCTGACGCTCTGTTCGGCGCTGCGCGCTTGAGACCCTGTCGCTGCCGCTGTCCATCAGGATGTCGACGCCCGCGACGATCACACGCCGGGCCGCGGGTCAGCCCGAGCGGGGCAGTTCCTGCTGGGCCGCCAGGCTCTGCCGGTGGCGCACGATGGCGCTGATCGGCACCAGGGTGAAGCCGCGGGCCTGCATCTCCGGAATCCACTGCCGCAGCGCCGTGACCGTGCCGTCGTGCGGGTGGCCGATGCCGACGGCATAGCCGTGCGCGCGGGCGGCCTGTTCCAGCAGGGCAAGCTGGCGATGGATCGCGGCGATGTCGTCCGGCTCGTTGTCGAGGAAGACGTCGCGCACCGCGTAGGGCACGCCCGCCCGCGCCGCCTGCCGCGCAGCGACGGAATCGGCCGCGGTCACGGAATCGAGGAACAGCAGGCCGCGCATCTTCAGCTGCGCCATCACCAGGGCCATGCCCTCTTCCGAGGCGGTGAAGCGGCTGCCCATGTGATTGTTGATGCCGACGTAGCCTTCGAAACGGTCGAGGCCCCAGGCGAGGCGCTGCGCCAGCTCGGCCCGCGGCAGGTCGGCGCGCAGCACGTTGGGCCCCGGGTCGAGCGCGGCGTCGCGCGGCTCCATGGGCACGTGCAGCATCAGCTCGTGTCCGGCGGCGCGGGCCCGCGCGGTCATCGCCGCCAGGTCGCGGGCATAGGTCATGAAGGACAGGGTCAGCGGCCCCGGCAGGGCGATGGCCGCCTCGGCGCCGCGCCGGTTGACGCCGACGTCGTCCAGCACGATGGCGATCATCGGGCGGCCGTCGTCCGGCAGCGTCGCCACGGCGTGCTGCTGCCACAGCTCAGCCGCGCTGCCGCCCGGCGCGCCCTGCCAGTCCTGCAGACGGCCGTCCGGCGCCGCTGGCGCCTCGAGGGCGCGGCCCTGGCGCAGCACCTCGTGATACTGGGCCTCCAGGGCCTCGCGGTCGATCTCCGGCGCGGCGGTCAGCAGGCGCGGCGCGGGGGCCGGGCCCTCCGGCGCCAGGGCGTCAGGCTGCGGCGCCGCCTGGCGCTCTTCCGTCGAGGGCCCGCCGAGCAGGCCCTGGCGGTCGAGGAAGACGCCGGCCACGCCGCCGAGCAGCAGCCCGATCAGCAGTAGCCCGGCGACCGCGGCGCCGTTCCACAGCGTCTCGCGGCCCGGCTTGCGGCCCGGCCTTTTTCGCCGTCCTTTTGAGTGCGAATCGCCCTTTTTCATTGCCGGCGGAGCCTAGCATGGGATGGTTAACGAAGCCGGCGTCATTTGCCGGCGCTGCCGGCCCCGCCCTGCTGTTCCAGGCAGCGCCGCACGGCGGGCCGCGCGGCGACCAGTTCGAAACAGCGTGCCACCGCCGGGCAGGCCGACAGCAGCTCCTCGATGGGCTCGGACCATGTGGCCAGCATCACCAAGTAGATGTCGGCCAGGCTGAAGCGCTCGCCCAGGTGATAGGGTCCGGCGGCGGCCAGCTGCGCCTCGACCGGGCGCCAGCTTTCCGCCAGCGTCTCCCGCGCCTTTGTCTTGATGCGCGGCGCATCGGCGGCATCGGTCGAAAAGCGCTCCGGGTAGTAGTAGCGCTTGTAGTCGGTCTGCAGCGTGTTGGAGAGATAGAACAGCGAGCGGTAGAACAGCCCGCGCAGCGCATGTCCGACCGGCGGCGCCAGATCCTCCAGGCCGTGCCGGTCGGCCAGGTAGAGCATGACCGCCGCCGTCTCGTAGAGCACCTCGCCTTCGGGCGTGATCAGCGCCGGGACGTTGCCCAGCGGATTGATCGCCAGATAGTCGGGCCGCCGCTGCGCGCCGGCCGCGGTGTCGATGATAACCAGTTCATGCGGCAGACCCGCTTCCTCCAGCACGGCCTGGGGGCCGAAGGCCGCCGTGCCGGCGCAAAAGTAAAGCCGGTACACCGGCTACTCCGCGGCCTCCGCTGCTGCCTTGCGCCGAGCAGCGGAGTTCGTGGCGAGCGGCTCTCCCGCCAGTCCCTGCAGGATCGGACAGTCGGGCCGCGCGTCGCCGTGACAGACTTCCATCAGGTGCGTCAGCGTCTCCCGCATCTCCGCCAGCTCGGCCATCTTGCGGTCGATGTCCGCCACCCGCCGGCGCGCGAGGTCCTTCACCTCGGCGCTGCTGCGCGAGCGGTCGCGCCACAGCGCCAGCAGACTGCCGACCTCCTCCACCGAGAAGCCGAGGCTGCGCGCCCGCTGCACGAAGCGCAGGGTCTCCACGTCCTGGCGGCCGTAGACCCGGTAGCCCGAGGCGGTGCGGTCGGCCGGCCCGATCAGGCCGACGGATTCGTAGTAGCGGATGGTCTTGGCCGGCACGCCGGACTGGCGGGCCGCGGCGCCGATGTTCATGAGGCGGACTCCCTGGTTCGGGTCAGGCCGGCAGATTCAACCTTCTAGTCACTGTAAGGTCAAGCCCCGCCCGCGCACCGCGATAAGGCGCCTTTCCGTGCCGCGCCGCGACCTGTTATAAGATGGACCCGAGAGGCGAAAACAAGGCTCAAGGCCGCGGCGCAAGCATCTGAAATGTTTCTGTTAATCGACAACTACGACTCCTTCACCTACAACCTCTTCCACTTCCTCGGCGAGGAAGGGGCCAAGGTAGAGGTGCGTCGCAACGACAAGATCAGCGCCGCCGAGGCGCTGGCGCTGAAACCCCAGGGCATCGTCATCTCGCCAGGGCCCTGCGACCCGGACCGCGCCGGCATCTGCCTGGAGCTGATCGCCGCGGCGGCCGGCAAGGTGCCGGTCTTCGGCGTCTGCCTCGGCCACCAGGCCATCGGCCAGCACTTCGGCGGCAGGGTGGTGCGCGCCCCCGCACCGATGCACGGCAAGCTGAGCCAGGTGAGCCACGACGGCCGCGGCGTCTTCGCCGGCCTGCCCTCGCCGCTGACCGCCACCCGCTACCACTCGCTGACGCTCGATCCGGCAAGCTTCCCCGAAGAGCAGCTGGAGATCACGGCGCGCGCGGAGGACGGCGTCATCATGGGGCTGCAGCACAGGACCCTGCCGATCTACGGCGTGCAGTTCCACCCGGAGAGCATCGCCTCCGAGCACGGCCACGCGCTGCTGCGCAACTTCCTCTCGCTCGCCGACCCGGCCGCGGCGGCCTGACTTCGGGAGGGCGATTCCAATGAACGGCGACATGCCCGACCTCAAGGGCCTGATCGGCAAGGCTGCGACCGGCACGCCGCTGACCCGCGCCGAGGCCGAGCAGGCCTTCGACATCATGATGTCCGGCAACGCCACGCCGGCGCAGATGGGCGGCTTCCTCATGGCGCTGCGGGTGCGCGGCGAGACGGTGGAGGAGATCACCGGCGCCGCCACGGTGATGCGCAGCAAGATGACCACCATCGCCCGGCCGGAGGGCGCCATCGACATCTGCGGCACCGGCGGAGACAACAGCGGCACTTACAACATCTCCACCGGCAGCCAGTTCGTGGTGGCGGCCTGCGGCGTGCCGGTGGCCAAGCACGGCAACCGCGCGGCCTCGTCGAAGAGCGGCGCCAGCGACGTGCTGGAGGCGCTCGGCGTCAACATCGAGGCCGACTTCGCCCTGGTCGAGCGCGCCCTGGGCGAGGCCGGCACCTGCTTCCTCATGGCCCAGCGCCATCACAGTGCCATGCGCCACGTCGGCCCGACCCGGGTCGAGCTCGGTACCCGCACCATCTTCAACCTGCTGGGGCCACTGTCCAACCCGGCCAAGGTGAGGCTGCAGCTGATCGGCGTCTTCGCGCCGCAGTGGCTGGAGCCGCTCGCCAAGGTGCTGCGCGACCTGGGGCACGAGCGCGCCTGGGTGGTGCACGGCGCCGGCGGTCTGGACGAGGTCTCGACCCTCGGCCCCACCCAGGTGGCCGAGCTGAAGGACGGCGAGGTCTCCACCTTCGAGATCACGCCGGAAGAGGCCGGCCTGCCGGTCGCCAGGCTGGAAGACCTGGTCGGCGGCGACCGCGAGCACAACGCCGCGGTGCTGCGCACCATGCTGGAGGGCGAGCACGGCGCCTACCGCGACATCGTGCTGATGAGCTCCGCCGCCGCGCTGATCGTCGCCGGCAAGTGCAACGACCTGCAGGAGGGCGTGGCGCTGGCCGCCCAGGCGATCGACTCCGGCCGCGCCCTGGAGGTGCTGAACCGCTTGGTGCGCATCTCCAACGAGGCGCCGCCGGCATGAGCGCCACGCCATGAGTGATGTCCTCGATAAGATCTGCGCCGACAAGCGGGACTGGGTGCGCCGCCGCAAGGCCAAGCTGCCGCTGGCCGAGCTCGAAGAACAGGCCGCCGCCGCTGCCGCGCCGCGCGGCTTTCGCGCCGCGCTGGAGGCCAAGGCCGCGAGCGGCGCCAACGCGCTGATCTGCGAGATCAAGAAGGCTTCGCCGAGCAAGGGCCTGATCCGCGCCGACTTCGACCCGCCGAGCCTGGCGCGGGCCTACCACGCCGGTGGCGCGGCCTGCCTCTCGGTGCTGACCGACGAACCCTATTTCCAGGGCGCAGACAGCTTTCTCGTGGCGGCGCGCGAGGCGGTGCCCCTGCCCTGCCTGCGCAAGGACTTCATGCTGGAGCCTTACCAGATCGTCGAATCCCGCGCGCTCGGCGCCGACTGCATCCTGCTGATCATGGCCGCGCTCTCCGACGCCCAGGCCGCAGAATTGGAGACTACCGCGCTCGGCCTCGGCATGGACGTGCTGGTCGAGGTGCACGACGCAGACGAGCTCGACCGCGCGCTGCAACTGACCTCGCCGCTGCTCGGCATCAACAACCGCAACCTCAAGACCCTGGCCGTCGACCTGGCGACCACCGAGGCGCTGGCGCCGCGCGTGCCGGCCGGCCGGCTGCTGGTCGCCGAGAGCGGACTCTACGCCCCCGCCGACCTGGCGCGCATGACCGCGGCCGGGGCGCGCGCCTTCCTTATCGGGGAATCGCTGATGCGCCAGGCCGACGTCACCGCCGCCACCGCCGCGCTGGTCGCGCCGCTCGGCGCGACGGCGGAAAGCGCCTGAGGTAGCCGCGATGGCCGACTTCACCCATTTCGATGCCGAGGGCAAGGCCGTCATGGTCGACGTCTCCGACAAGGACGTCACCGAGCGCGTCGCCGAGGCGAAGGGCTCGGTCATCATGCAGCCGGAGACCCTGACGATGATCCGCGACGGCGGCGTCAAGAAGGGCGACGTGCTCTCCGTCGCGCGGCTCGCCGGGATCATCGGCGCCAAGCGCACGCCGGACCTGATCCCGCTGTGCCATCCGCTCGCACTGACTTCCGTGAAGGTCGACCTGACCCTCGACGAGGCGCGCAACGCGGTCGACATCACCGCGACCTGCAAGCTGAAGGGGCGCACCGGCGTGGAGATGGAGGCGCTGACCGCGGTCTCCGTCGCCGCCCTGACGGTCTACGACATGTGCAAGGCGGTCGACCGCGGCATGCGCATCACCGAGGTGCGCCTGACGAAGAAGTCCGGCGGCAAGTCGGGCAGCTACGAGGCGTCTTAATGCTCTCCGTTGCCGAGGCGCTCGAACGCATTCTGAAAGTCTTCTCGCCGCTGCCGGCCGAGACGGTCAGCCTGTCCGAGGCCTTCGGGCGCGTACTCGCCGCCGACGTGCTTGCACGCGTCACGCAGCCGCCCCACGCGGTCTCGGCCATGGACGGCTACGCGGTGCGCGCCGCCGATGTCGCAGAGGTGCCGGTCACGCTGACGGTAATCGGCGCGGTGCCGGCAGGCGACCTCTTCAACGGCC
Organism: Kiloniellaceae bacterium; assembly: GCA_041565695.1. Classification (GTDB taxonomy): domain Bacteria; phylum Pseudomonadota; class Alphaproteobacteria; order Kiloniellales; family Kiloniellaceae; genus Pelagibius. The sequence goes on along the minus strand of JBFGUI010000031.1, from coordinate 3,628 downwards.
GCGTCGGGCCCGGCGAGGCGGTGCGTATCTTCACCGGCGCGCCGCTGCCCGAGGGGGCGGACGCCATCGTCATCCAGGAGGACACCGAGGCCGGCGACGCAGCGGTCACGGTGAAGGAATCCTGCGCCGCCGGCACCTACGTGCGCCCGGCCGGCCTCGACTTCGGGCGGGGCGATCCCGGGCCGCGGGCCGGCCGCCTGCTGAGCGCCCGCGACGTCGGCCTGATCGCCGCCATGAACCATCCCTGGGTCCAGGTACGCCGGCGCCCGCGCGTCGCCATCCTGGCCACCGGCGACGAGGTGGTGATGCCCGGCGAGCCGCTCGGCCCGAGCCAGATCGTCAGCTCCAACGGCCTCGCGCTGGCCGCCTTCGTGCGGGCCTGCGGCGGCGAGCCGATCCAGCTCGGCATCGCCCCGGACAAGGCGGAGCAGCTGGCCAGCCTGGCCGCCGGGGCCAAGGGGGCCGATCTGCTGCTGACCGCCGGCGGCGCCTCGGTGGGCGAGCACGACCTGGTGCAGAAGGTGCTGGGCGAACAGGGCCTGGAGCTCGATTTCTGGAAGATCGCCATGCGGCCGGGCAAGCCGCTGATGTTCGGCCAGCTCGCCGGCACGCCAATGATCGGCCTGCCGGGCAACCCCGTCTCCGCCCTGGTCTGCTCGCTGCTCTTCGCGCGCCCGGCGCTCAACGCCCTGCTCGGCCTCGACCGCCCGGCCCACCCGGTGGAGCCGATGGTGCTGGGCGCCGACCTCGCGGCCAACGACCGGCGCCAGGACTACCTGCGCGCGACCATCACCCGCAACGGCGACGGGCGCCGCACCGTGACCCCCTACGGGCGCCAGGATTCCTCCATGCTGGCCCTGCTCGCCGCCGCCGACGGCCTCATCGTGCGGCCGCCCCACGCCCCCGCCGCGACCAGGGGCGAGCTGGTCGAGGTGCTCTTCTTTCCCGACCTGACCCCCGGCCTGTGATCCCGGTCTGTGGCCCCCGCCGGCGGGGCCGGGCGGGCATTTCCATTGCATTGGTGTGGATATAGCCCTTGACGCCCCGTGAGAACTAAACTAGAACATGTGCCCAGGTTTTTGTTTTGTTCCATATTTTGTGTCGCTTCCATGACGGGGGACGACACCCTGGGGGTCAGGCGGTCCATGCTCACCAAAAAACAGCACGAGCTTCTGCTCTTCATCCACGGCCATCTGCGCGCGAACGGGGTTTCCCCCTCGTTCGACGAGATGAAGGACGCGCTCGCTCTGAAGTCCAAGTCCGGCATCCACCGGCTGATCACCGGCCTGGAGGAGCGCGGCTTCATCCGCCGCCTGCCGCACCGGGCCCGGGCCGTGGAGGTGCTGCGCCTGCCCAACGACATCGCCGCGACCGGCAAGCCCGGGGCACGCGAGGAGACGGCCGCGCCGGCCGCCGGCGACAGCCGCGGCGGCTTCGCCCCCAAGGTTATCCGCGGCGGCTTTTCCGGCTCCCTGCCCGGCGCCCAGGCGGCCAACGACAGCGAGGCCATCCAGCTGCCGCTATACGGGCGCATCGCCGCCGGCACGCCGATCGAGGCGCTGCGCGACTACTCCAACTACGTCGACGTGCCCGCCGCGATCATGGGCAAGGGCGAGCACTACGCTCTGGAGGTCGACGGCGATTCGATGGTCGACGCCGGCATCCTCGACGGCGACACGGTGATCATCGAGCGGTGCGAGTCGGCCGAGAACGGCACCATCGTGGTCGCACTGGTCGACAACGAGGAGGCCACCCTGAAGCGGCTGCGCCGCAAGGGCGGCGCCATCGCCCTGGAGCCGGCCAACCAGGCCTACGAGACCCGCATCTTCCCGCCCGAGCGGGTTACCATCCAGGGCCGCCTGGTCGGGCTGCTGCGGCGCTACTGAGCGTCGAGACGACTCAGGGCCCCGTCCCGCGCGCCTTTCCGCCCGCCAAACACGCCACTGTCATCCCGGCATTCATTGCCGGGATTCATTGCCCTGACAGCATTCACAGCGGCTACGCCCATGAGTCCCGGGAACCAGTCCCGGGACGACAGCTTTTCACCTGATCCAGTGTTCCCTCCCCCTACCGCTCCCACGGCGGCCGGCGCGCCGGATAGGGCGACCAGGGGCGTGCGCCCTGCTGCGCGGCGACCTGCGCCGCCTCGATGCGCTCGGGCAGCAGCCAGATCGCATGGGCGCCGTAGCGCCACAGGTCGAAGCGGTCGACCACCAATTGCGGTCCCGCGCAGGGCTGCCGGCGCAGCGGCTCCAGGCTGATCACCACCGCCGCCAGGCCGCAGTCGTCGGCGGCGGCGCGCGGGTCGAGCAGGATGGCCGCGGTCCAGGCACCATCGCGGTGCAGACAGCCGAGCGGATCGCAGCTCAGCCGGCCCTGCGCCGCCGCGCCCAGCTTGGGCCAGGTCACGGCTTCCGCGGCGAAAGCCTGGCGCTGCCAGCTGTCCAGCACGAAGCGGCTGGCGCGCTGCGAGGGCACGAAGAGACGCCCTGCCGCGTCGCGCACGGCGACCAGGCGGCCGTCGCCGCTGACCAGCAGGTCGGGCGGTCGGTAGGCCAGTGTCGACAGGGCGCCGACGAGGATCACGGCGATCGCCGGCCAGCGCCAGCGACCCTGCCAGAGACACAGCCAGAGCCCGGCCAGCACGACGAGGCCGAGGCCCCAGTCGGGCATCGGCGGCACCTGCAGCATCGCCGCCGGCCAGTCCGCGACGCCGGCGGCGAGGCCGAGCAGCAGCTCGAGCCCCCAGCCCATCGGCGTGAGCGCCAGGCCCTCGGCGCCGAACGGCATGAGCAGCAGCGCCAGCACCGCCCAGGGCATGATCCAGAAGGCGGTGAGCGGCACCGCGGCCAGGTTGGCCAGCAGGCCGTAGAGCGCCAGGCGGTGGAAGTGGAAGGCGGCAAAGGGGCTGGTCGCTAGGATGGCGATCACCGAAGTCAGCGCGACGCCGCCGAAATACCCGCCGAGGCGCCCGGCAGGGCCGCGCGGCGGGCGGTCGCGGGGCCGCTGCCGCTCCCAGGTCTCGTAGGCGGCGACCAGCGCGGTGACCGCGGCGAAGGACATCTGGAAGCTGGCCGACATCAGGCTCTCCGGCATGACGGCGAGGATCACCACGGCGGCCCAGGCGACCAGCCGCAGGGAGAGCGCGCGGCGGTCCAGCAGCACCGCCAGCAGCACCACGGCGACCATGAGAAAGGCGCGCTGCGCCGGAATGCTGGCGCCCACCAGGTTGAGGTAGACGAAGGCCCCGGCCCCGGCGCCGAGCGCCGCCCACTTCTTGATCGGCCGGTGCAGCGCCAGGCCGGGGACCAGCGCCAGGCCGGCGCGCAGGGCGAAGAACAGCAGCCCGGCCACCAGGCCCATGTGCAGCCCGGAGATCGCCAGCAGGTGGGCGAGGCCGGCGGCGCGCATGTCCTCGCGCGTCGCCTCGCTGATGGCACCGCGCTGGCCGGTCACCAGGGCCACCGCCACGGCGCCGGGCTGGCCCTCGAGGCGGGCGGCGATGCGCGTGGCGATGGTCTGGCGCGCCGCGGCCCACCACAGGGTCCAGGCGGTGGACCAGTCGGCCGCCGCGGCGGGCGGCGCCTCGAGGCGGACGTCGCCGTAGGCGAAGCCGATGCCGCCGAGG
>JBFGUI010000030.1:0-22984 GCA_041565695.1 Kiloniellaceae bacterium | reverse complement strand
TCGGTGGTGGTGGCGTCGGAAGCCGCCGCCGGCGCAGGCTGCGGAGCGGCCTGTCCGCGGGCCTGCTGCGTCGGGGCGAGCGTCACGACGGCGCTGGCGATGAGGAGCAGGGCGGCCAGGAAGGCCTTCGCGATTCCGGCTGTCGTCAGGGGCTGTGTGGTCATCGGCTGCCTCTTCCCCGATCCCGGTTTCACCGCAGCCCGTGCCGCAAACCGGCGGCGCGACGCAGGCCCGACGCCAGCATTGCCCGTCGGCGCCGGCAGGGCAATGCCCCGGCGCGCCGGCGACTGTAACAATTGTGGGTTGATTGGGGGGCGGCCGGCCCCGAGGCTCCCGGTCCGCGCTAGGCGGCACGGCGCAGGTCCATGGCCTGCCAGATCTCGCACAGGGCGGCGACCAGGCGGTCCATCTCGGCGTCGCTGTGCAGCGGGGTCGGAGTCAGGCGCAGCCGCTCCGTGCCGCGTGGCACCGTCGGGTAGTTGATCGGCTGCACGTAGATGGCGTAGTCGGCCATCAGCCGGTCGGTGACCGCGCGGCAGGCGACCGGATCGCCGACCAGCACCGGCACGATGTGGCTCTCCGAGGGCATCACGGGCAGGCCGGCCTGGGTCAGGCGGCGCTTCAGCGTGGCGGCACGCTCCTGGTGCGCCTCCCGCTCGGCGCCGCTGCGGCGCAGGTGGGACACGCTGGCCAGCGCCCCCGCGGCCACCGCGGGCGGCAGCGAGGTGGTGAAGATGAAGCCGGAGGCGAAGCTGCGCACGAAGTCGCAGAGCGAGGCGGAAGCGGCGATATAGCCGCCCATCACGCCGAAGGCTTTGCCTAGCGTGCCCTCGATGACGGTCAGCCGGTGCATCAGGCCTTCGCGCTCGGCGATGCCGCCGCCGTGCGGGCCGTAGAGCCCGACCGCATGGACTTCGTCGAGATAGGTCATGGCGCTGTGCTTGTCGGCAACGTCGCAGAGTTCGGCGATGGGCGCGATGTCGCCGTCCATGGAATAGACCGACTCGAAAGCGACCAGCTTCGCCGCGGCCGGGTCGGCTTCGCTGAGCAGCTGATCCAGGTGCTCCGGATCGTTGTGGCGGAAGATCGCCTTCTTCGCCCGCGAATAGCGGATGCCCTCGATCATCGAGGCGTGGTTCAGTTCGTCGGAGAACACCGCGCAGTTCGGCAGGCGGGCGGCCAGGGTGCCCAGGGCGGCCCAGTTGGAGACGTAGCCCGAGGTGAACAGCAGGGCCGCTTCCTTGCCGTGCAGGCTGGCCAGTTCCCGCTCGAGCAGCACGTGGTAGTGGTTGGTGCCGGAGATGTTGCGGGTGCCGCCGGCCCCGGCGCCGCAGCGGTCGATGGCTTCGTGCATGGCGGCCATGACGGTGGGGTGCTGGCCCATGCCCAGATAATCGTTGGAGCACCAGACCGTCACCTCGCCGGTGCCGTCGGTGCCGTAGCACTTGGCATGCGGGAAGTCGCCCGCCTGGCGTTCCAGTTCGGCGAAGATGCGATAGCGGCCTTCGGCCCTGAGGCCGGCCATCTGCTCTGCGAAGAAGCGCTCGAAGTCCATGCTCATAACGTCTTGAAGTATCTCAGACTTTCCCAACATTCGCCGCTCTCTACTGTGCGAGCCGGCGACCAGGATAGATCGAGAATACCAGAAGGAAAGCGTCTGCGACCTGACTAAGATCAATAAGGCAGGCAAATCTCCGCGTCAAATTGACACGCGATCAGGGGATTCCCGAAGAAATCCCCTGATATCAAGGCTTTGTGGTCGGCCCGCGGGTACCCGCGAGCGCTTCTCAGGCCACCTGGCCGAGGCCTTCGTCGGCGACCCAGGCGGCGGTTTCCTCCAGCGCCCGGCCGAAGCCCGCCAGCAGTTCGTCGATCTCCGCCGCGCTGATGATCATCGGCGGGCAGCAGGCGATGCTGTCGCCCAGGTTGCGGAAGATCACGCCGTGGGCCTGGGCCCGGGCGGTGAAGTAGGCGCCGACCTTGCCGATTGGCTCGAAGGGGGCCTTGGTCTTCCGGTCGGCCACCAGCTCGACCGCCGCGATGAGGCCGAGGCCGCGCACCTCGCCGACCAGGGGATGATCCGCGAAGCGGCGCAGGCCCTCCTGCAGGCGCGGGGCGACGGCCCGGACGTGGCCGACGATGTCGGTTTCCTCGTAGATCTTGAGGGTCTCCAGCGCGACCGCCGCGGAAACCGGGTGGGCGCTGTAGGTGTAGCCGTGGCCGAAGTTGCCCAGCTTGGCCGAGTTGTCGGCGATCGCCTGGTAGATCGCGTCGCTGACCATGACGGCGGAGATCGGCATGTAGGCGCCGCTCAGCTGCTTGGCCAGGGTCATGATGTCCGGCTCCAGGCCGAAGGTCTGGCTGCCGAAGAGGTTGCCGGTGCGCCCGAAGCCGGTGATCACCTCGTCGGCGATCAGCAGCACGTCGTACTTCTTGAGCACCGCCTGGATCTTCTTCCAGTAGCCCTCGGGCGGCACGATGACGCCGCCGGCGCCCTGCAGCGGCTCGCCGATGAAGGCGGCGACGGTCTCCGGCCCCTCCTTGACAATCAGCTCCTCCAGCTCGCGCGCCAGGCGGTCGGTGAAGGCGTCCGCGCTCTCGCCGGGCTCGGCGAAGCGGTAGTGGTGCGGGCAGCCGGTGTGGATGATGTTGGGGATCGGCACATCGAAGTCATTCTGCACGTAGGGCATGGCCGTCAGGCTGGCGGCGGCGATGGTCACGCCGTGGTAGCCCTTGATGCGGCTGATGATCTTCTTCTTCTCGGGCCGGCCCAGGGCGTTGTTGTAGTACCACACCATCTTGACGGCGGTGTCGTTGGCTTCCGAGCCGGAAGTGGCGAAGAACACCTTGGTCAGCTGCGGCGGCGTGATCTGCACGATCTTCTCCGCCAGGTCGACGACCGGCGTCGCGGTCTTCTGGGCAAAGGAGTGGTAGTAGGGCAGCTTGGACATCTGCCGGGTCGCCGCCTCGACGAGGCGCTTCTCGCTGAAGCCGAGGCCGGCGCACCACAGGCCCGCCATGGCCTCGAGGTAACGCTTGCCTTCGTCGTCAATCACATAGACCCCCTCGCCGCGGTCGAGGATCAGCGATCCCTCGGCTTCGTTCTTGCGGGCGTTGGTGTAGGGGTGGAGGTGATAGGCGATATCACGGCTGGCCGCCGAATTTGGCCGGACGCTCATAGCTGGACTCCTGGTACTTCAAGGGCGCGACGGGTCGCGCGGGGAGACTACTCCCGGCTGCCGGGCCGGGCCAAGCTTTTGACGCCGCATAGCCGCCCCGTGCCGCGCGCATAGGCCGCCGGGCCACGCGGGGCGCTAGCTGGCGGAACTGCGGATCCTTGTATCCCAGTCGAGGCGATTTCCGAACTTCGCCTCGTACATCGCGGCATCGGCGGCGCGAATCAGGGTCTCCGCGTCCTTGGCGTCGGCCGGATAGAGCGCCATGCCCACCGAAACCCCGATGGTCACCAGGCGGTCACCGGCCGATATCGGATGGCTCAGGGCCTCCTTGATGCGCTGCGCCAGGATTTGGGTGCCGCCGTCGGAAACGCCGGTTTCCATGATTACCGCGAACTCGTCGCCGCCCAGCCTGACCACCGTGTCGCTGTCGCGCGCCGTGGTTCGCAGGCGCCGCGCCACCTCGTGCAGCACCTTGTCGCCGGCGGCGTGACCGAGAGTATCGTTGATTTTCTTGAAGCGGTTGAGGTCCATGTAGAGCAGGCCGACCGGCTCGCCCTGGCGTCCGGCCCGGGCGAGGGCGTGGTTGAGGCGCATGTGGAAGAGGTTGCGGTTGCCGGCGCCGGTAATCGGGTCGACCAGCGCCAGCTCTTCGAGCCGCTGGCTTTCGGCCTTGGCCTGCTGCTGCTGACGGTTCATTTCGACGGCATGCACCACGGCCTCTTCCAGGGTCGCGGGCGTGATGTCGGCCTTGACAAGGTAGTCCTGCACGCCCAGCCGCATGGCCTGCACGACCAGCCGCTCGTTGCCGTTGCCGGACATCATCACCACGGCGGGTGCGGCTGCATTTGCGGTGCTGCGCAGCTGGTTGAGGAAGGCGATGCCGTCCATCTCGGGCAGGCGGTAGTCGAGTAGCACGCAGTCGACCTGCGTCACCTGCAGCAGTTTCAGGCACTCCTCCGCCGAACCGGTCTCGTGGGTGACGAAGTCGAGCGAGGTTTCCGCGAGATGGCGCTTGATCATCTTGCGGTCGACCGCGTCGTCGTCGACGATCAGGATGCGAAGGGTCGATATCATGGGAAGATCACCAGCTGGCGATATGACCAGAGCATCTCGGCGATCGCATCGAGGCCGCCCTTCTCGGCCGACTTCAGCAGATAGCCGGCGATGTTGAGCGCATAGGCCCGGTCGAGATCCCGCGCGGCCTCGGACGTGGACAGGACGAAAACGATGGCATTGCGGATCTTCGGGTCTGCGGTTTCAGCGCGCAGTTGCTGCAGCAGCTCGAGACCGCCCATCTTGGGCATGTTGACGTCAAGCAGGATTATGAAGGGCTCGGGCGGCAGCTTATGGTCGCTGCGGCCATTCAGTATGTCCAGGGCCTCCTGGCCGTCCATCGCCTCAACGATGTGCACCGGCAGCTTCTTGCGGTGGAACGCGCGCCTGACCGCCTTGCGGTCGATCTCGTCGTCCTCGACCAGCAGCAGGTTCAGCTTCGCGCCGGCGTCGTCTTGCATCTGCAACATCGAACGACCGTTCCTTATGCAAGATCGCTGGCCGAGACCTTCGGCCAGTTGAAGCGGAACTGCACGCCGCGGCCTTCGCCGCGGTCCTCAGCGCGGATGCTGCTGCCCATGCGTTCGATGATCTTACGGATGATCGCCAGGCCCATGCCGCTGCCCTCCACTTCGTCGCGGGGGCGAAGGGTCTGGAACATCTGAAAGGCGCGCTCGCGCTGATCGGGCGGGATGCCTGGGCCGTCGTCGCCGACGACGAACTCGTAGCTTTCGGGCTGCTCGACGACGCTGACGAAGACCCGGCCGTCCGGCCGGTCATGGTGTTTGATCGCGTTCGAGAAGAGGTTGGTCAGCACCTGTTCCAGCGCGGAGACTTGAATATCCGCCGTCTCGCCGGTCAGTTTCAGCTGCAGATCGAGCGACATGGGAGTCGCGGTATTGAGCAGCTTCCAGGTGGCTCTGATCGTCTCCTCCAGGTTGACGGTTTCGACCGGTGACTCGATGCGCCGGGCGCGCGAATAGTTTAGCAGGTCATTGAGCAGGGCCTCGAGGCGCCGCACGCGGCCGCGCAGCAGCCGCATGTTGTCGCGCGATTCGCCCTCCAGGCGGTCGCCGAGATCCTCTTCGATCCAGGCGGCCAGATTGTCGATGCCGCGGAGCGGCGCCTTCAGGTCGTGCGAGGCGACGTAGGCGAACTGCTCCAGATCCTCGTTGGAGCGGGCCAGTTCCTGCGAGTGCCGGTTGAGCGCCAGGGTCGTGTCGGCCGCCAGCTGTTCGGCGCGCTGGCGCGTGCGGGTGAAGGACCAGGCCACGCCGAAGATCAGCAGGGAGGTGAAGCCCCCGGCGATGAGGACGAAATAGGATTTCTGCGGGTCCAGCAGCTTTTCGAACTCGGGCAGGCTGGAGATGCGCAGGGTCCAGGAGTGCTGGCCGATGACGATGCGCTGATTTCGCTGGAACAGCGGCGGCCGATCGGCCGACTGGCGCCCGCTGTCGCTGTCGTACATCAGGCCATCCGCGCTGACCGCTTCGCTGTCAAAGATTTCCAGGCGCACGTCCGGCAGGCCAGGGCCCAGGATGCCCTCCATCAGATTGCGCATGCGAAAAGGGCTGTAGACGAAGCCGCGACTCGCGGCGCGGCGCCCCATCACGGTCTCCGGCGTCGGGGCGTTGCCGTAGTAGGGCAGGTACATCAGAAATCCCGCCTGCACGTCGGCGCTGATTTCCTGCACCAGGGTGACACGGCCGGAGATTGCCACCTCTCCGCTGTCGCGCGCCAGTTCCATGGCGCGGCGACGTGTTTCCTGCGAGAACATGTCGTAGCCGAAAGCCTGGCGATTGCGTTCGTCGAAGGGCTCGAGAAACACGATCGAGGAATAGATCTCCCGCTCGCCCTCGGGTCGGATGGCGAAGTCCGGGAAACCTTCGCTCCTGATGCCGGCTTCGTAGGCCGCGCGGTCCGCCGGGCGCACCCACTCCGCATAGCCCATGCCCTGGATACCCGGGTAGAGCTCGTTGATGTTGAGGGTCCCGATGTAGGTGCGCCAATCCTCGCGCGTGACTTCGTCCGAGGCCCTGAAGAGCGCCAGGCCACCGCGTAGCGCCTGGGTATAGGCGATCATACGCTCGTCGATCGCCTCGACGATCTGTGCGCGGCGGAAGTCGAACCTCTCCAGCGCCCGCGCCTTGCTGTCGCTCTTGACGATATAGAAGGCAGCGACCGTCAGCAGCGAAGACAACACCAGCGCGACCCAGGGTAAAGCGAGGCTCACCTTGGCGGTCGCCTGCGAGATGCCCTCGCGCGCCATCGCGGACACCGGTTCGGGAACGTTCCTGAGGGACAGGCCGTCGCCGAGCTGCTGCCGTGCCGGCTCAAGGGGATAGTCCGACGCGCTCATGTCCGAACTTCGCTGCAATTAGTCAGAAAAACGAAGCTAGTTTGATGAGCTTTACGAACCGTAAAGAAATGTTGGCGCGACCTGCGGTAGAAACGTTGCCCTCGCTGCTCTTTTGGTTTCTTGTAATACCTTCGGACGAGTCCGACGTTCATCAACCTGGCCGGTCATTGGGAGGACATTCATGACCAAGATCTGCATGGCCGGCATCACCGGCTGGACCGGCCGGGCGATCGCCGCCGGCATACTCGACGCCGACGACCTGGAGCTGACCGGGGCCCTGGCGCGCAAGACCGCGGGGCTGGACATGGGCGATGCCCTGGGGCGTCCGGCGACCGGTGTCGCTATCACCGCCGACGTCGGCGCGGCGCTGCAGGGCGCCGAGGTGCTGATCGACTATACCCATCCGGAAGCCGTGAAGGAGCATACCCGCGCGGCGATCCACCGGGGCATCTCGGTGGTGATCGGCACTTCAGGCCTCACCGCGGAGGACTACGCGGAGATCGACAAGGAAGCCAGGTCGGCCGGGGTCGGCGTGCTGGCGGCGGGCAACTTCTCCCTGACCGCCGCCCTGGTGCAGCACTTCGCCCTCATCGCCGCCCGGCACATCGGCCACTTCGAGGTCATCGACTACGCCAAGGCGGCCAAGCCCGACGCGCCCAGCGGCACGGCGCGGGAAATGGCTGAGCGCTTGGGCGATGTGCGCCAGCCGGAGCTCGGCTATCCGCTGGACAAGGTCGGCGGCGCGCCGCAGACGCGCGGCGGCACCATCAACGGGGTGCAGGTCCACGCCCTGCGCCTGCCCAGCTATACCGCCTCGGTGGAGGCGATCTTCGCGGTGCCGGGCGCCCGCATGACGCTGCGCCACGACGCCGGCGAGACCGCGGCGCCCTATGTCGAGGGCACGCTGGCCGCGGCGCGCAGGGTGCGCGAGGTCAAGGGTCTGGTGCGCGGCCTCGACCGCCTGCTGTTCGCCGACTGACAGTCGGCCGGGTCAGGAGGCGATGCGCGCGTCCTCGACGCCCAGGAAGCCGCCGGACTGGCGCTCCCAGAGCTGGGCATAGAGGCCGCCCCGGGCCAGCAGCTCGGCGTGGCTGCCCTCTTCCACGATGTGGCCCTTGTCCACCACCACCAGGCGGTCCATGGCGGCGATGGTCGAGAGCCGGTGGGCGATGGCGATCACCGTCTTGCCCTGCATCAGGTGCTGCAGCTGGCTCTGGATCGCCGCCTCGACCACGGAATCGAGGGCCGAGGTCGCCTCGTCGAGCACCAGGATCGGCGCGTCCTTCAGGATCACCCGGGCGATGGCGATGCGCTGGCGCTGGCCGCCGGAGAGCTTGACGCCGCGCTCGCCGACGTGGGCGTCATAGCCGCGCCGCCCGCGCAGGTCGTGCAGCTCCGGGATGAAGGCGGCGGCCTCGGCCAGCTCGGCGGCGCGGACCATCTCTTCCTCGCTGGCCTCCGGGCGGCCGTAGAGGATGTTGTCGCGGATCGAGCGGTGCAGCAGCGCCGTGTCCTGGGTCACCATGGCGATCTGTGCGCGCAGGCTGGCCTGGGTCACTTCCGAGATGTCCTGGCCGTCGATCAGGATGCGCCCGCTCTCCAGGTCGTAGAATCGCAGCAGCAGGTTGACCAGGGTCGACTTGCCGGCGCCGGAGCGGCCGACGATGCCGACCTTCTCGCCGGGCGCGACCGTCAGCGTGAGGTTCTCGATGACGCCGCCTTCCTGGCCGTAGTGGAACCCGATGTTCTCGAAGCGCACCTCGCCCTCGGCAACGACCAGATCGGCCGCCTCGGGCCGGTCCGTGACCGCGTAGGGCTGGGAGATCGTCTCGATGCCGTTCTGCACCGTGCCGATGTTCTCGAAGAGATGGGTCACGGTGCGCAGGATCCAGCCTGACATCTGGGTCAGGCGGATGATCAGGCCGACGGCGACGGCAATGGCGCCGACGCTGATCCCAGCGTTGAGCCAGAGAACCACCGCCACAGCCGCGACCAGGACGATCAGGGCCGTATTGACCAGCGTCAGGCTGACGGTCATGGCGAAGATCGAGCGGTTAAGGTTGCGGAAGGCCTGGGTGTGGCGGGCCACGGCCTCCTGCGCGAAGGCGTCCTCGCGCTCGGTATGGGCGAAGAGCTTGACCGACTGGATGTTGGTGTAGCTGTCGACCACGCGGCCGGTCAGCATGGAGTGCGCCTCCGACATGGCCGCCGACTTGCGGCGCACCGGCGGTACCATGAAATAGATCACCGCCGCGTAGGCCAGGGTCCAGGCCAGGACCGGCAGCAGCAGGCGCCAGTCGATGCCGGCGAAGAGCGCCAGGGTGCCGAAGAGGTAGATCAGCAGGAACCACACCCCGTCGATCACGTTGACCACCGCCTCGCGCACGGCGTGACCCGTCTGCAGAACCTTCTGGGCGATGCGCCCGGCGTAGTCGTTCTGGAAGTACTCCAGGCTCTGGCGCAGCACGTAGCGGTGGTTCAGCCAGCGCACCCGGTTGGTCAGGCCGGGCACCAGCGACAGGGTCATCAGGCCGCGCGAGGCCAGCGTGGCGACCGGGCGCAGGAGCACCGCGACCACCGCCATGCCGACCAGGCCCCAGGAGTGGTCGTCCAGGAAGGTCTCCGGCGTGCTGGTCATCATCCAGTCGACAAGCTGGCCGAGGAAGGCGTAGAGCGAGAGTTCGGCGACGGCGGCGATGCCGGAGATCAGCAGGGTGGCGATCAGCAGCCAGCGCACCGGCCCCAGGAAGTGCCAGAAGAACGCTGCCGTCGATCTTGGCGGGCGGCGGACGTCGGAAGCGGCGAGGGGGTCGAAAAGGCGCTCGAAATAGGCGTACATGCGGTCCTGGTCGCTGTTCACTCACAGGGCCCTCGGCGGGCCGGCGGTCATCCTCTATCTGGGGGCACGCAGCGCCGAGGGCAAACGGGCCGGCTCGACGAATGGCCCATCATAGCAGCCGCAAGGCGCGAAAGCCGTGCAAATCGGGCAGTCCTGCTGCCCGCTAGCGCCGGCGGAACACCACCGCCTGGCAGAACACCGCCTCGGTGATCACGCCGGCCACGGCAAAGGGCTGCAGCGTGTCCCGCAGTTCGTCCGCCATGGACGGAGCACGGTCGCCCAGCACCGCGCGGTTGGAGGTCGAGTAGGAAAAGGCCCGCTCGACCAGATCATCCAGCGCGATCTGCTGCTCGCCGGCCACCGCCATGCTGTCGAGGTGCTCGAAGGGGCTGCCGGCAAAGAAGGCGTAGGGTTTGGAATCGGCGACCCGCGGGCCCGGGTTCTTGTACTTCCCGCGCACCGCGCGGTACGGGCCGAACCAGGGATTGAGCTTGTCCGATCGGGTCCCCGCCTCGCAGAGCAGGATCAGGCTGCCCGGTGCCGTGATGCGCTCGAGGCTGTCGAGCGTCGGCTGGCGCGGCAGCAGGTGGAGGGCGCGCCCGATGGAGACCGCATCGCAGGGACCCAGATCCGCGGTGAGGTCCTCGACCCGGGTACAGAGGAAGCTGACGCGGCAGGTCTCGGCGTAGGCTTGGTGGCGTGCCTCGGCCAGCATCTCCGGCGAGGAATCGATCAGCAGGCATTCCTCGAAGTAGGGCGAGAAGCCCGCCGCCAGGCGGCCCGTGCCGGCCGCCAGGTCGGCCAGGCGGCGCGGGTGCGCGGGCAGGAACCGCTCGGCGAGTGTGGTGAACAGCCAGGGCGGGTAGGCGACCCGGGTGCGGTAGGCGCGGGCGGCGTCGGCGAAGGACGACGGCGGTGCGGTCATAAACCAGTCTCCTCGCGCGGGGCTGCCTGCAGGCTTGCCTCCACAGCCGCTGATGTCAATCTGGGCGACGCAGAGGTGCGGACAGGGAGCGCAGAGAGCGGTGGACAGAAAGGCGAAGCGGTCGAAGGTCATCTTGCTTGCGGCGCTGAGCCTGCTGGCGGCCGGCTGCGCGCCGCCGCCGGCCGCCACGCCGGAGGAGGCGGCGCTGCTCGGCGACTTTCACCGCGTTGCCTACGGCGCCGCCCGACCGGTGCTCGGCAGCGACGGCGCGCCGCGCAGCAGGGGCGATCACCTCGCCAAGTGGCAGATCCCCATAGGGGTGGCGCTGATCGATGGGGAGCCCTACGGCGCCGCGGTCCGCGACCACCTCTCAGATCTTTCCGATCTGACCGGCCTGGACATCCGCGAGGCGCCCCTCGATTCGGCCAACCTGCTGATCTTCTTCGCCGAGGATCCCTTCGCGGCGGCGCGGCGGCACCGCGGCCTCTATGCCCACCGCATCGCCGATGCGCGCAGCTTCGATGCCCTGCTGGCGCGCATGGAGGTCAGCGCCACCTGCTTCGGCCTCTTGTGGGGCGGCTGGCCGAGCGGGCGGAGCATCGACTTCAGCGTGGTCTTCATCCGCACCTGGCGCGGCGACCGCACCGTTCAGGGCTGCCTGGTGCAGGAGACCACCCAGGTGCTCGGCCTGATGCACGATCTCGACCCTTCGGCGGATTCGGTGTTCAGCGACTCCGGCCGCCAGGTCTATCTGACCGACCGCGACCGGTTGCTGCTGCGCCTGCTGTATGACCCACGGCTGAAGCCCGGCATGGCCTGGGCCGAGGCGGAGCCGCTGGCCCGTGCCGCGCTGCGTGATCTGCAAAGGCAGCGACTCGGCACCGGCAGCTGACCCGCTCGCTTTCGGTGTTTGCAGGGCAAGCCGTCGTGCCTAGCATGGTCAGCCGGACAAACGGGGGTGGGGCGCTGTGAGCATGATCCTGTTTCAGAACTGCCGGCTGTTCGACGGCCTGCACGGCGAACTGCTGGAGGACCGTCACGTCCTCGTCGAGGGCGAGCGCATCAAGGAGGTCGCCGACCGGCCGATCAAGGCGGCGGGCGCCCAGGTCGTCGACCTCGAGGGCCGCACCCTCATGCCCGGCCTCATCGACGCGCACTTCCATGCCATGGCAGCCGATCCCGACTTCGCCAGGATGGAGGGCATGCCGCGCTCCCTGCTGCACCAGCATGCGCGGGTTCTGCTGGAGGCGGCGCT
Organism: Kiloniellaceae bacterium; assembly: GCA_041565695.1. GTDB lineage: Bacteria > Pseudomonadota > Alphaproteobacteria > Kiloniellales > Kiloniellaceae > Pelagibius. The sequence continues at coordinate 11,374 of JBFGUI010000030.1, read as the reverse complement.
GCAGCGCGGCTTCACCACGGTGCGTGACGCCGGCGGCGCCGACTACGGCCTGGCCATGGCGATCAAGGCGGGCTTGATCGAGGGGCCGCGGCTGTTCTATTCGGGGCGCGCGCTGACCCAGACCGGCGGCCATGCCGACTTCCGCTCGCCGGAGGCAGGGCATTCCGGCGTCTGCCTCTGCGGCCAGGGCAGCACCATCTTTGGCACCATCGCCGACGGCGTGCCGGCGGTGCGCCAGGCGGCGCGCGAGGAGCTGCGCAAGGGCGCCACGCAGATCAAGATCATGGCCTCCGGCGGCGTTGCCTCGCCCAGCGATCCGATCTGGAACCTGCAGTATTCGGAGGAGGAGATCCGCGCCATCGTCTGGGAAGCGGAGTCCTGGCGCACCTACGTCATGGCCCATGCCTACACGCCGGAGGCCATCGCGCGCTGCGTCGACTTCGGGGTGCGCTCCATCGAGCACGCCAACCTGATCGACGCGCCCACGGCCGAGCGCTGCGCCGCGGCCGGCGCCTTCGTGGTGCCGACCCTGGTAACCTACGAGGCGCTGGAGCGTTTCGGGCCCGAGCTCGGCCTGCCCGAAGTCAGCCTGGAGAAGCTCAAGGTGGTGCGCGAGGCGGGATTGAAATCCTTGGAGGTCCTGAAGGCCGCCGGGGTCGCCATGGGCTTCGGCACCGATCTGCTGGGCGCCATGCAGGTGCACCAGTCGGGCGAGTTCACGATCCGCGCCGAGGTGCTGTCGCCGGCCGAGATCCTGCGCTCGGCCACCTCGGGCAATGCTACCCTCTTGAACGCCGAGGGCGACCTCGGGGTGGTGGCGCCGGGGGCCCTGGCCGACCTGCTGGCGGTCGACGGCGATCCCCTGGCCGATCTGACGCGGCTGCAGCATCAGGGCGCGCATCTGCCGGTCATCATGAAGGACGGGGCCTTCGTCAGACGGGACCTCTAAGTGTCTCGCTCAGCGGTCGCGACGGCCGGCAAGCCGCTTGTTTTGGCGGACCGCCTCGTAATAGGCTACCTACGGCCGCATGCAGATCTGCAGGCCAGTCGGGCGTGATGCTGCAGTCATCAAAAACGAAGCGCCGGCTAGACCGGCGCTCAGCGACATGAAACAGGGAGATGTTGTGATGATTTCGCAACAGGCGAGGGTTTTGAAGCGGGGTTTCCTGGCAGCCGTGATGGCAGCCGGCTTGCTGGCCGGCGGGACTGCGGCCGAGGCCAAGACCTTCAAGTGGGCCTTCCAGGGCGACGTGCAGACTTTGGACCCGCACGGTCTCTTCGAGACCTTCACCCTGGGTTTCCAGTCGAACTTCTACGAAGGGCTGGTGACCCGCTCGCCGGACCTGCAGCTGCAGCCGGCCCTGGCGACCTCCTGGGAGAACATCGAGCCCACGGTCTGGCGCTTCACCCTGCGCCAGGGCGTCAAGTTCCACAACGGCAACGATTTCAACGCCGATGACGTGATCTTCTCGGTGGAGCGCATCCGCACCGAAGGCTCGGACCTTAAAGTGGTGGCCGGGCTGATCGAGAAAGCGGTCAAGGTCGACGACTTCACGGTCGACCTCATCACGCCGCGGCCGGACCCCATCCTGCCGCTGCAGCTCGAGATCTTCTTCATCATGGACAGGGAGTGGTCCGAGGCGAACAACACCACCAAGGCCACCAACGTCAAGGGCGACGACCAGGGCAACTTCGCCAATCTCAACGCCAACGGCACCGGGCCCTTCATGATCAAGGAGCGCCAGCCCGACGTGCGCTCGGTGCTGGTGCCCAATCCCAACTGGTGGGGCGTCAACAAGAGCAACATCACCGAGGCGATCTTCACGCCCATCGGCCAGGATGCAACGCGCGTGGCGGCGCTGATCTCCGGCGATGTGGACATGGCCTATCCGGTGCCGGTGCAGGACTGGAAGCGCCTGGAGGATGCCACCGGGGTCAGCCCGCTGACCGGTGCCGAGGCGCGCACCATCTTCCTCGGCTTCGACCAGGAGCGTGACGAGCTGCTCTATTCCAGCGTCAAGGGCAAGAACCCCTTCAAGGACGTGCGGGTGCGCCGCGCCTTCTACCAGGCCATCGATATCGAGGCGATCAGGTCCAAGATCATGCGCGGCGCCGCGACGCCGACCAACCTGATGATCGCGCCGCAGATCAACGGTTTCAATCCGGCGCTCAACGAGCGCCTGCCCCATGACGTGGCAAAGGCCAAGGAGCTGATGGCCGAGGCGGGCTATCCCGACGGCTTCGAGGTCACCATGGACTGCCCCAACGACCGCTACGTGAACGACGAGCGGATCTGCCAGGCCGTGGCCTCCATGCTGGCCAGGATCGGCGTCAAGGTCGACCTGCTGGCCCAGACCAAGTCGAAGTACTTCGGCAAGGTGCTGGCCCAGAACAACTACGACACGTCCTTCTTCCTGCTGGGCTGGACGCCCTCGACCTTCGACGCCCACAACCCGATTTCCTCGCTGATGTCCTGCAGGGTCGAGGGCAAAGGCGCCTTCAATCTCGGCGGCTACTGCAACCAGCGGGTGACCGAGCTGGCCGACCTGATCCAGGTCGAGGTCGACCAGGAGAAGCGCCAGGCCCTGATCGATGAGGCCAACAGAATCCATTCCGACGAGGTCGGCCACATCCCGCTGCACCAGCAGCCGCTGTCCTGGGGCGTCAGCGACAAGGTCACCGTGGCCCAGCGACCGGATAACGTGTTTCATCTGCAGTACGTGACGGTAAAGTAGCAGGAATGCTATGGAAGGGGTTCGGGTGGTGACGCCCGGGCCCCTTTTTGCCGTTTGAGCCAGTTCCGCCGATGCTTCTCGTAACCAGGATCACCGTGCAATGATCGCCTTCGTCGTCCGGCGACTGCTGCAGTCGATCCTCGTCATGCTGGCGGTCGGCTTCATCGCCTTTGCGCTGTTCAACTACGTCGGCGACCCGATCAACAATATGGTCGGCCAGGACACCACCCTGGAGCAGCGCCAGGAGCTGCGCGAGCGCCTCGGCCTGGACGACCCCTTCGTGGTGCAGTACGGCCGCTTCCTGGTCAACGCGGTGCAGGGCGACTTCGGCATCTCCTATCGTCACCGCCGCCCGGTGTCCGAGCTCATCGCCGAGCGCGTGCCGGCGACGCTGGAACTGTCCTTCGTCGCCGCCTTTCTGGCGCTCTTCATCGGCGTGCCCATGGGGGTCTATACCGGGCTGCACCGGCGCGGTTTCCTCTCACAGGTCTTTCTCTCGGTCTCGCTGATCGGCATATCGCTGCCGACCTTCCTCATCGGGATCCTGCTGATCCTCGTGTTCGGCGTGCTGTCGCAGGACATCAACCTGGCCCTCGGGCTGCCGCTGGTGCCGCAGCTGCCGACCTTCGGGCGCGGCGACACGGTGCAGCTCGGCTGGTGGTCGACCGGCTTTCTCACCGAGTCCGGCCTGCGCGCGCTGATCCTGCCCTCGATCACCCTGGCGCTGTTCCAGATGACGCTGATCATGCGGCTGGTGCGCTCGGAGATGCTGGAGGTGCTGCGCACCGACTACATCAAGTTCGCCCGCGCCCGCGGCCTGACCAACCGGGCGGTCAACTTCGGCCATGCGCTCAAGAACACCCTGGTGCCGGTGATCACCATCACCGGCCTGCAGCTCGGCTCGATCATCGCCTTCGCGCTGATCACCGAGCAGGTCTTCCAGTGGCCGGGCATGGGGCTGCTCTTCATCCAGGCGATCAACGAGGTCGATATTCCGGTCATGGCGTCCTACCTGATGCTGATTGGATTCTTCTTCGTGGTCATCAACCTCATCGTCGACCTGCTTTATTTCGTGGTCGACCCGCGCCTGCGTGCCGACAAGGCCGTGGCCGCCGGGCACCAGTAGAGGAGGCGACGAATGAGCGCGGGCCAAGGCAGGCAGGAGATCGCGGAACTCGGGCTCGGCGCCCGTTTCGCGGATGCCGTCCGACGCTTCTTCGACAGCGACCTCTGGCACTCCTTTACCCGCTCGCCGGTGGTGGTGATCTCCGCCGTCGTCACGGTGGTCTTCATCGGCGCGGCGCTCTTCGCCCCCCTGGTGGCGCCCTACAATCCCTTCGACCTCGCCTCGATCGATCTCCTCGACTCCGAGATCCCGCCGGTCTGGCTGGAGGGCGGCGACCCGCGCTTCCTGCTGGGCACCGACGCGCAGGGCCGCGACATTCTCTCGACCATGATCTACGGCGCGCGCATCTCGCTGGGGGTTGGCTTCGCCTCGGTGCTCTTCGCCATGGTCCTGGGGGTCGGGCTCGGGCTGCTCAGCGGCTACCTCGGCGGCACGGTGGACGCCGTCATCATGCGCATCGCGGACGTGCAGCTGACCTTTCCGGCGATCCTCATCGCGCTCCTGATCGACGGGCTGTCGCGCACCGTGCTGCCGCGCGACCTGCATGGCGAGATCTGGTTCTACGTGCTGGTGCTGGCCATCGGCCTGTCCTTCTGGGTGCAGTACGCGCGCACGGTGCGCGGCTCGGCCATGGTCGAGCGCGGCAAGGAATACGTGCAGGCGGCGCGGGTCATCGGCATCCCGCCGCTGCTGATCATGCTGCGCCACGTGCTGCCCAACGTGATGGGGCCGGTGCTGGTGATCGCCACCATCAACCTCGCCATCGCGGTGATCACCGAGGCGACGCTGTCGTTTCTCGGCATCGGCGTGCCGCTGACCTCGCCCTCGCTGGGCACCCTGATCCGCGTCGGCAACGACTTCCTGTTCTCCGGCTCCTGGTGGATCACCATCTTCCCCGGCGCCGCGCTGGCCATCCTGGTGCTCGCCGTCAACCTGCTGGGCGACTGGCTGCGCGACGCCCTGAACCCGAAGCTGCGCTGACCGCCATGTCCCGGGGAACCGCCAACCAGCCGCTGCTCCAGGTTACAAACCTGCGCATCGAGATTCCCGGGCGCCGCGGCATCCTGGTGGCGGTCGACGACATCTCCTTCACGATCGGCGAGGGCGAGGTCCTCGGCGTGGTCGGCGAGTCGGGGGCGGGCAAGTCGCTGACCGGGGCGGCCGTCATCGGCCTGCTGGAGCCGCCCTGCCGCATCGCCGGCGGCGAGATCCTGTTCCAGGGCAGGCGCATCGACAACCTGTCCTACGAGAAGCTGCGGCGTATCCGCGGGCGCCACATCGGCATGGTGTTCCAGGATCCGCTGACCTCGCTCAATCCGCTCTACACCGTCGGACGACAGCTCACCGAGACCATCCTGACCCACACCGACCTGGGCGAGCGCGCCGCGCGCAAGCGGGCCCTGGAACTGCTCAAGGAGGTCGGCATCCCGGCCGCCGAGCGGCGCATCGACCAGTACCCCCACGAGTTTTCCGGCGGCATGCGCCAGCGGGTGGTGATCGCGCTGGCGCTCTGCGCCAATCCGCGACTCATCATCGCCGACGAGCCGACCACCGCGCTCGACGTCTCGATTCAGGCGCAGATCATCTCGCTGCTGAAGCGCCTGTGCCGCGAGCACGGCGCGGCGGTCATGCTGGTGACCCACGACATGGGGGTGATCGCCGAGACCGCGGACCGGGTCGCCGTGATGTACGCCGGGCGCATCGTCGAGGTCGGACCGGTGGCCGACGTGGTGCTGCGCGCCAAGCATCCCTACACCGTCGGACTGATGGGCTCGATCCCGCTGGTCGGACACGACGTCGCGCGCCTCACCCAGATCGATGGCGCCATGCCGCGGCTCAACGCCATCCCGCCGGGCTGCGCCTTCAACCCGCGCTGCCCCAAGGCCTTCGCGCGCTGCCGTCAGGAGCGCCCGGAATTGGAGCCGGTCGGGCCTACGCAGGCCGCCTGCTGGCTCTACGATCCGGCGCCGGCGCGGAGTGCTGCCGATGGCTGAGGCCCGGGCAGAGGCGCGCGGCGCGGCGGGCGACGTACTGGTCGAGGTCGAGCGCCTGTCGAAGCTCTTCGACGTCTCGCCGCCGCTCCTTAATCGCCTTCTGCAGGGCCAGTCGCGGGTGCTCCTGACCGCCGTCGACGACGTCTCGTTCAGGATCCCGCGCGGCAGGACCTTCAGCCTGGTGGGCGAATCCGGCTGCGGCAAGTCGACGGTGGCACGCCTCGTGGTCGGCCTGCACAGGCCCTCGGCCGGGCGCATCGTTTTCGAAGGCACCGACATGGCGCGCCTCAAGCGGCGCTCGGAGATCGAGCCGCTGCGCCGGCGCCTGCAGATGATCTTCCAGGACCCCTATGCCAGCCTCAATCCGCGCTGGCGGGTCGCCGACATCGTCGCCGAGCCGATCCGCGCCCACCGCATCCTCAGCGGCCGCCACGCCGTCGCCGAGCGGGTCGGCGAGTTGCTCACGCAGGTCGGCCTCTCGCCCGCCGACGGCGAGAAATTTCCGCACGAATTCTCCGGTGGCCAGCGCCAGCGGATCTCCATCGCCCGCGCGCTGGCGAGCAATCCCGAGTTCCTGGTCTGCGACGAGCCGACTTCGGCGCTCGACGTTTCGGTGCAGGCGCAGATCCTCAACCTGATGAAGCGGCTGCAGCGCGAGCTGGGGCTGACCTACCTCTTCATCAGCCACGATCTGGCGGTGGTCTACCACATCTCCGACCTCGTCGGCGTCATGTACCTCGGCCGCCTCGTCGAGTGGGGCGAGGCCAGGGCGCTGTTCCGCCGTCCGCAGCATCCCTATACGCGCATGCTGCTGGACGCCATTCCCGACCTCGAGATGACCGGCCGCGCGCGCCGGCCGGTGGCCGGCGAGGTGCCGAGTCCCATCGCCCCGCCGCCGGGCTGTCACTTCCATCCGCGCTGCCCCTTCGCCGCAGAGCGGTGCCGCCAGGAGGCGCCGAAGCCCTTGGCGACGGCGGCCGGCGAGGTATCCTGCCATGCGGTGGAGGAGGGCCGGCTGCCGCCGGTCGAGCGCCCCGCAGCCGCGCCGCGTTCCCGAACCGAGAACTGACCGTAGAGCTGGAGACCTTTGCACCATGGCCGTGATCAACCGCATCGCCGAGTTCCACGAGGAGATCAAGGGCTGGCGCCGCGACCTGCACGCCCACCCGGAAACCGCCTTCGAGGAGGTGCGCACCGCCGACTTCGTGGCCGAAAAGCTGGCCGAGTTCGGCCTCGAGGTGCATCGCGGCCTCGCCACCACCGGCGTGGTCGGCGTGCTGCAGGGCGAGAGCAATACCTCGGGCCGCGCCATCGGGCTGCGCGCCGACATGGACGCCCTGCATATCCAGGAACTCAACGACTTTGCGCATCGTTCGCGCCACGACGGGCGCATGCACGCCTGCGGCCACGACGGCCACACCGCGATGCTGCTGGGCGCCGCCAAGTACCTGGCCGAGACGCGCAACTTCGACGGCCGCGTCGCCTTCATCTTCCAGCCGGCCGAGGAAAACGAGGGCGGCGGCCGGGTGATGGTGCAGGAGGGGCTGTTCGAGCGGTTCCCGGTGGAGGCGGTCTACGGCCTGCACAACATGCCAGGCATGCCCGTCGGCACCATCTCGCTGCGCAGCGGCCCGGCCATGGCGGCCTTCGACATCTTCGAGATCGTCATCACCGGCAAGGGCACCCACGCGGCCATGCCGCAGCTCGGCATCGACCCGGTGGTGACCGGCGCGCAGCTGGTGACGGCGCTGCAGACCATCGCCAGCCGCCGCACCGAGCCGCTCGATTCCGTGGTGGTCAGCGTCACCCAGTTCCATGCCGGCGAAACCTGGAACGTGATTCCCGAGACGGCGGTGATCCGTGGCACGGTGCGCTCCTTCAAGAAGGCAACACAGGCGCGCATCGAGGCGGACATCGAGCGCATGGCCCGCGCCGTCTGCGAGTCCCAGGGTGCGACCATGACCCTGCGCTACGAGCGCCGCTATCCGGCCCTGGTCAACAGCGAGGCGGAGACCGGCATCGCCGCAACGGTGGCCGCCAGGGTGGTCGGCGCGGACAAGGTGGTGAACGGCGCCGAGCCGCTGATGGGCTCGGAGGACTTCGCCTTCATGCTGGAGGAAAAACCCGGCTGCTACGTCTGGCTCGGCAACGGCGAGGAAGGCGGGCCCGGCGGCTGCGCCGTGCACAACCCGCACTACGACTTCAACGACGAGATCGCGGTCATCGGCGCCAGCTACTGGGCACAGCTGGTAGAATCGACGCTGCCGAGATCGGCCTGAGGTTGTTGCTCAGCCATTCGCCGCAATCAGTTGTTTCCATTCTGGAAAGGGCTAATCTAGTAATATTGATTAGCAGGCTCCGGAGACCTGCTGGCAAAACCCGACGGCGCGCGATCCGGGCCGCCGTCACCTTGCTGCTGGGGCAGAGACGTCGTCGATGAGCGAGCGAGCGGAAGATCGCAACTACAGGGCCGAGGCGGCGCCCCTGGCGGCGCTGTCGCATCCCGACCATGTCTGGCTCTACGACTACTGGCAGGCGCGCCGGCCCGACGGCGGGCTGCCCGGCCGCCGCGACATCGACCCCACCGAGTTTCCCCGTCTGCTGCCGCGCGTCGCCGTGATCGCGGCCGAGCCGGCGGACGGCGGCTACCGCTACCGCTACCGCCTGGCCGGCACGGAGATCGTCGCCCGGGCCGGCCGCGACCCGACCGGCAAGACCTTCGAGGATCTCTACGAGGGCGACTATCTGAAATCGGCCAGGGCGCTTTACGACGAACTGCGGGCGAGCGCCCGGCCGCACTTCTCCCAGCGGGTCTTTCCGATCGGCGACGGCGAGAGCTTCCTGCGCTATGACCGCCTGATCCTGCCGCTGGCCTCCGACCACCGGACGGTCGACCAGTTCCTGCTGCTCATCGTGGTGGTGGAGCAGGGCGGCAAGCTGCACCGCGAGGGCAGCTTCACCCGCGCCGGACGGCGCCGGCCCCGCTAGGCGGCACCTACCCAGGGATCTTCCCAACGCCTTGTTTACCTGAAGCTTTCCAGCTTCGACGATCCTCTTGAAATCCGCTCCGCCCTGCCTATCTCCGGCTCGAGATCGCTCGAAGAGAGGGTCTCGAAGCTATCCAGGCGGGGCTTGACGGCGCCACTTGGGACGGCCCCGGCGCCCCGCGATACAGCTCATAAGGAGGGTATCATGCGTAGCGCTTTTGACTTCAGTCCGCTGTTCCGTTCGACGATCGGCTTCGATCGCCTGCCGAGCCTGCTGGAGTCCCTGGCCCACATGGACGAGGCCAGCCTCGGCTATCCGCCCTACAACATCGAGAAGCTGGATGAGGAGTCCTACCGCATCACCATGGCGGTGGCCGGTTTCACCGAGGACGACCTGCAGCTCGAGGTCCGCGAGCACAACCTCATCGTCAGCGGCCGCCAGGGCCAGGACGATGCGGACAAGACCTACCTGCATCGCGGCATTGCCGGGCGGGCCTTCCAGCGCAATTTCCGGATCGCCGAGCACGTCAAGGTGACCGGTGCGCGGCTGGAGAACGGCCTGCTGCACATCGACCTGGTGCGCGAGCTTCCCGAGGAGATGAAGCCGCGCCAGATCCGCATCGAGACGGCCCCGGCGCTGAAGCAGGTGGCCGACAACTCCAAGAAGGCGGCCTGATCCCGCCCCGACGCGGCGCGGGAGCGGCGCCCGGCCGCTCCCGCCCGTGCCGTCCGACGATCAAGGAGGACCTGCGAATGGGAGCGCGCTTTTCCCAACCCTTTGTGACCGATGCCCGCATCGACTTCGCGGTGCGGCGCGCCGGCGAGATTGCCGACCGGCATCACGCCTACTCGGCCTTCGACTGCGCCGCCGCGGCGGTGCGCCAAGTCTTCGGGCGCTGGCTGCTGGACCACACCGCCAGCGTGCCCGCGGCGAAGCTGCCGCTCTACCTGCGTCTGGTCGACGAGGTCGAGCAGCGCCTCGGCCTGCACCGGCGGCGCCGCGGGCTCACCCTGCCGGCGGATCCGGCGCTCGCCGTGCCGCTGCCGCAGGCGCCGCTTTTCGTGGACGCCCGGGCCTCGGCGTAACTCCGCCGCTGCAAGCGAGCGAAAGGAGGTGAGGGCCGTGCAGCGACGTGACAGTTTCGACGGAGATCGCTGGAACCGCCGCGACTGGAATCGCCGCGATTGGGACAACCGCGACAGGGATGACCGCGGCGGGACGCGCGAGCGCGCGGCGGCGGTCGGGATCGGCGAGCTGCTGCAGCGGGCCGGCCTCTGGGCCGCCGGCTGTCTCGCGCTGGCTTCCCTGGCGCCGGCGGTGCTGGTGGCGCCGCTGCTGCGCGAACTGCTGCTGCTCTCCGCCGTCGTCGAATCGATGACGGCGCTGCTGCGCGGCGAGACCCTGACCCTGCAGCAGGTCAACCGCCAGGACGTGGCCATGCTGCTGCTCGCCCTGGGGCTCTTGGCCGGCCTCTTCGTCGACCACGCGGCCCTGCAGGCCCTGGTCGAGTCCGGCGGGCAGGGCGCCGCGGCGGCGGGGTAACCGGAATCGAACCCCACCTTCGGGGGCGCTTTCTCCTTGCCTTCGCAGGCTCGAGGTCTCACATCGCAGGGGTTCTTTCCCTGCGGTAACCCCGGGACGCGATGTCTGCCCAGCCCGACCCGAGCTATCAGCCCCCACCGCCACCACCGGCCGGACGCGAGCCGATCTTCATGCTGCCGCCGGTCACCAAGTGGCTGGCGATCGCCATGATCGCGGTTTTCGTCGTCGAGCAGCTGCTTGGCGAGCGCGCCTGGCTGTGGTTCTTCACTCACTTCGCCTTCGTCTCCGTCGTGTTCTGGCCGCCGGGCGCGGAGCTGCCCAGCCTCGCGGCGCTGCCCAGCCTGCTGACCTACGCCTTCCTGCACGCCGACTTGATGCACCTGGCCATCAACCTCGGCTTCTTTCTCGCCTTCGGCAGCTTCGTCGAGCGTTCCTTCGGGACCGGGCCCTATCTGCTGATCTTTGCCGTCTGCGCCGTGCTCGCCGCCCTGGCGGAGTTCTTCCTGCGCGACAGCGAGCTGCAGGCGCTGGTCGGCGCCTCCGGCGCGGTCTACGGCATGACCGGGGCGGCGGTCTATCTGCTTTTCCTGGTGCGCCGCGGCGCCCAGCGGCACGGCCTGCTCGCCTTCGTGCTGGTGCTCATGGCCATCAACCTGCTGCTCGGCCTGACCGGCCTCGGCGATTTCCTCGCCGGCGCGCAGATCGGCTGGAAGGCGCATCTCGCCGGCTTCGCCGCCGGCGGACTGCTGGCCGCGCTGCTCAGCCGCGGTCGGGGAACGCCCACCCTGGTCTGACCGCGCCACGCCGCCTTTGCGGTTTGACGGCCCCTTGCGGAAGGCAGTAGTTTCGCCGGTCAGTGAGCCGTTCCGGCCCCGCCGGGGAGCGCGGGGCCGTCAGTCAGATGAAGGGGGTACGATGAGGGGGCTTCGATGGGGCGCGCGGGCGCTGGCCATTGCGGTGGTGACGCTGGCGGCGGCCGGCTGCGGCGG
>JBFGUI010000029.1:0-23390 GCA_041565695.1 Kiloniellaceae bacterium | reverse complement strand
TTCGAGCGGCCGGACACGCTGTTCGATCCGGCCCGCGCGATCCAGCAGGGCTGGGTCGAGACTCGGCCCGACCCCACCGGCGACCCGCGCCGCACCGACTACCGCATCGGCTCCTACCAGGACCGCCTGTCGATCCGTGCCGAGGGGCAGCGGTCTTCCTCCGGCCTGCTGCTGCCGGTCGACTTCGACGCCGAGGCCTGCCCCTACCTGGAGTGGGCGTGGCGGGTCGAGCGCCTGCAGGAGGGCGCCAGCCTCTTCGAGGCCGAGCTCGACGACGTGGCCGCCGCGATCTACGTCATGTTCGGCGATCCCGGCAGCCTCGCGGCGCCGCGCCCGGCGCGCATCCTGCGCTACGCCTGGACCACGGGGCGGGTGCAGGAGGAGGAGATCATCGACTCGCCGTCCGAACCCGGCTACCTGAGGACCATCGTCGTCGAGGGCGGCATCGTCAGCCCGCTGGCCTGGTCCGACGAGCGCCGCGATCTCGTCGCCGACTACCAGGCCGCCTTCGGCAGCCTGCCGAAGGAACGGGTCCGGGCCATCGCGCTCTACACCGACAACGACCACACGCAGGAGCCGGTGATCGCCCACTACGGCGTCGCCCGTCTGCTGTGTGGCGGCGCGAAACCAGCCTCTTGATCCACCGCAAGGTTGCGGTCAGGCATTTCCCCTAGCCTCTGAACCCGCTCCGATTTCGGGAGGGCGCAGGATGCGGTGCCTGGTGGCTTTCGTCTTTGTCTGGCTGCTTTCGGCGGGCGGTTCGGTCCTGGCCCAGGACTTGACGCGCGAGTCCGAGACGGCGCGCGCCGCCATTCAACTGCTGCGCCAGGAGATGATGCAGCACCTGCAAAGCGCCATGCAGGAATCCGGGCCCGCCGGGGCGACCGCCGTCTGCCGCCACCTGGCGCCGCAGATTGCCGCGCGCATCACCGCCGAAACCGGCTGGCAGATCCGCCGCCCGGCCGTGAAGGCGCGCAACCCGGAAAACCGTCCGACGGAACTGGAGCGCGGCGTGCTGCTCGGCTACCTGTCGCGCGGCTCGGCCGGCCAGAGCTTCGACGACATGGAAACGGTGCGGCTGGTCGAGCTGGGCGGCGAGCCCTACGTCCACTACATGCGCGCCATTCCCATGCTGGATGCCTGCGAGGTCTGCCACGGCAAGAGCCTGCCGGATGTGGCGGCCGCAATCAGGGAAATCTATCCGGAGGACGAGGCCGTGGGCTTTATGCCCGGCGACCTGCGCGGTGCCTTCTCGCTGCTGCGGCCTTACGATCCCGCCGCCGCGCCGCTCGTGGCCCGGGCGCCGCGCCTGCCGGAGGTGTCGGACGCGCCGGCGGAAGTGCCGCTGGGCCTCGGCGACAAGCTGGGCGACCCCGCTGCCGGCCGCGAGCTTTTTGGCCGGCATTGCCTGGCCTGCCATGATGCCACGGACCTGGCCCTGGTCACCTTTCCGAAAGACGGGCCGGGGCCGCGCCGCGATGTCTGCGTCTTCCTGCAGACCCACGGCCTGACCGATGAGGCGCGCGATTGCGACATTGTCGCCTACCTCAAAGTGCTGGCCGGGCAGTTGGCCGACTAGCCGACTGCAGGCCGCCCGCTCTGCGGTCTTGTGCCCTGTCCATTGCTCCGGGGATCCTGAGAGAAAGGAGACTTTTATGAATAAGACCATTGGCCTCGCCACAGTCACTGCGACGCTGCTCGGCGCGACGGCCGCGGCGGCGCAGAACTACGAGCCTTACATGCACCACCATGGATGGGGCGATGGATGGGGTGGCATGTTCCTGGGGCCGTTGCTGATGATTGTCTTCCTGGCCGCCGTGGTGGTCCTGGTGGTGGTCGCCATCCGCTGGCTCGCTGGCGCCGGTCACCCGGCTGCCCCGGCGGGCCGAATGGGCCCGCTCGACGTTTTGAAAGACCGTTTCGCACGCGGCGAGATCGACAAGGATGAATACGAGGAGCGGCGCCGCATCCTGTCGGAGTAGGCCAGCTGGTTCACGTGTCCGCTGCGACCTTCCACACCACCGCGTTGCGCAGGTCCGAATCCTCCAGCTCGCGGCTGGTCTTCACGCCATAGGCGATGAGCCGCTCCAGGCCCTGGCGCGGCAGGTAGGTGCGCCCCGGATCGCCCATCAAGACGAGGCAGTTGTCGCCTGCCAGGCCACGCAGCCAGGCGGTGATGCGCTCGGCCGCCGGGCGCTCGTAGCAGACGTCGCCGGCCAGCACCACGTCCCAATGGGCTTCGGGTTCATCGGGGTTGGCGCTGCCGACGATGTCTGCTTCCCGTACCGTGACCTCCACCGCGTTGGCCGCGGCGTTGAGGCGACAGGCGGCCACCGCGAAGGCGTCGATCTCCACCGCCTCGACGCTGCGCGCACCGGCCAGCTTCGCGGCGATGCCCTGCAGGCCGGAGCCGGCGGCGAAGTCGAGCACCCGCTTGCCGCGCACGACCTCAGGATGTTCGAGCAGGTAGCGCGCCAGCGCCTGGCCGCCGGCCCAGGCGAAGGCCCAGAAGGGCGGCGGCAGGCCCTGCGCGGCGAGCTCCTCCTCGGTCGCCTCCCACAGCGGCACCACTTCGCTGGCCAGATGGAGGCGCACCTCCGGCACCAGCGGCGGCGCCTCGAGGCGGGTGTTGGCGCGGATGAAGTCCTCGGGGTCCTGGCGCAGGGCGCTGGTCACACGGGAAGCATCCAGGGGCTGCCGGCGAGAATGCCGGCCAGCAGCAGCCAGCCGGCGCAGCGGTTCGACCTGAACTTGGCAAGACAATCGACAGGGGCGTCGAGGTCGACGTCGGCGACCTGCCAGGCGAACTGCGCGCCGGTGGCGGCGAGACCGATCCAGAACGGCCAGGCGAGCCCGGCGGCCCAGCCGGCGGCGCCGAAGAGGGCCAGCGCCGCGGCGAAGAAGCCGGCGAGCCAGGGCTTGCTGTTGCGCCCGAGCCGCAAGGCCAGGGACTTCACGCCGATCAGCGCGTCGTCCTCCTTGTCCTGGTGGGCGTAGATGGTGTCGTAGCCGAGGGTCCAGGCGATGCCGCCGAGATAGAGCAGCAGCGCCGGCCAGCCGAAGGTCCCGGTCGCCGCGGTCCAGCCGATCAGGGCGCCCCAGTTGAAGGTCAGGCCGAGCCAGGCCTGCGGCCAGTAGGTGATGCGCTTCATCAGCGGGTAGGGAAAGACCAGCAGCAGCGAGGCGCAGCCGAGCACGATGGTCAGCGGGTTCATCTGCACGAGGATCGCGAAGGAGACCAGCAGCAGCGCCAGCAGGAAGATTCCGGCCCGGACCAGGCTCACCTCGCCGGAGGGGATCGGCCGCAGGGCGGTGCGCGCCACCCTGCCGTCGATGTCGCGGTCCAGGATGTCGTTCACCACGCAGCCGGCGCCGCGCATCAGGATCGCGCCGACCCCGAAGTAGAGATAGAGCAGCCAGGAAGGGCCGGCGTTGGCCGCGCCATCGCCGAGCGCGATGGCCCACCAGCCGGGGAACAGCAGCAGCCAGGTGCCGATCGGCCGGTCGAGGCGGGCGAGGCGCAGGTAGGGCCGCGCCTGGGCGGGCGCCAGGCGCAGTACCCAGTGGTCGGCACGGATATCGCTCGCCGCCGCCCTGCCGCCGGAACCGGAGGAAGTCCCTGAACTGGAAGACAGGTTGCTCATCTCCTAATGTGTAGCCCCGAATCGGACCGGGAGAAAGCCGTGCATCGCAGACCCGCCCGGGACGGCCGACGGTGACGGCCGCCACCCGACCCGCCACCCGCCTCTACGTGCCCGAGAACCTCTCGAAGGGCCGCAGCCTGGGGCTGGACCACGCCCGCTCGCACTTCCTGCGCTCGGTGCTGCGCCTCGGCCCCGGCGCGCGCATCGCCGTGTTCAACGGCGAAGACGGCGAGTGGCTGGCCGAGATCGAGGGCCTCGGCAAGGGCTGGTGCTCGCTGCAGGTCCTCGAGCAGCGCCGCCGGGCCGAGCCGGAGCCGGACCTCTGGCTGGTCTTCGCCCCGATCAAGCGGGCGCGCATCGACTTCATGGCGGAAAAGGCGACCGAGCTGGGCTGCGCGGTGCTGCAGCCGGTGATGACGCGCTTCACCTCGGTCAGCCGGGTCAACGAGGAGCGTCTCGCCGCCAACGCCCGCGAGGCCGCCGAGCAGAGCGAACGGCTGACCGTGCCCGAGGTGCGCGAGACCGTGACCTTCGGCCAGCTGCTCGACGCCTGGCCGAAGGGGCGCCGCCTCCTGGTCTGCGCCGAGTGGGGCGAGGCGCGGCCCATCGCCGAGGCGCTGCAGGCGGTCCGCGCGGAGGTCGGTCAGGATGCCGGGCCCTGGGCGGTGATGACCGGCCCGGAGGGCGGCTTTGCCGAGAGCGAACTTGACGCCCTTCGCAAACTGCCCTTTGTTACGCCCGTCGGCCTCGGGCCGCGGATTCTCCGCGCCGATACCGCCGCCCTGGCGGCGATCGCCTGCTGGCAGGCGGTGCTGGGCGACGGGGCCCGGCGCCCGCCGGCGAGCCTGGCGGGATTCCCGGCCCCCGAGGCCTGACACCAGAGGCGTATTGGGCGCAGGAGAAGGCCCGGCGCCTCTAGGCCTATCGGCCAGATGGACTTGCAGGGGGCTCTTGCGCTCCCCTTTCAGGACGCAGCAGGTCACGCCAAGAGGACCGCTGTTTCGAGCCACAACGAGGAACCAAGAATCACCTGGCGCCCGGGGGGCGGACGCCGCTTCATCCACAGGAAGACGTTCGATCGGACGGCTCGCCGCGAGGCGCCGGCGTCTCGCAGCGTTATTTGGATCAAAGGGAAGAGGGGATGTCCGCTCCGCCGCAAAGCCAGGGCGAAACCCTGACGGACAAGGCCCAGCTGATTGCCTACCTGGAGGCCGGTTGCAAGCCGCCGGAAGCCTGGCGCATCGGGACCGAGCACGAGAAGTTCTGCTATTCGCTGGAGGATTTCCGGCCGCTGCCCTACGAGGGCCCGCGCGGGATCCGCGCCCTGCTGGAGGGCCTGCAGCGCTTCGGCTGGGCGCCGGTCACGGAGGGCGAGAACGTCATCGCCCTCGCCAAGAACGGCGCCAGCGTCTCGCTCGAGCCGGGCGGCCAGGTCGAGCTCTCCGGCGCGCCGCTGAAGAGCATTCACGACACCTGCAGCGAGGTGCATATCCACCTCGACCAGATCCGCAAGATAGCCGGCCCGATGAACGTCGCGGCCATGGGGCTCGGCTTCCAGCCCAAGTGGGCGCGTGCCGACATTCCCTGGATGCCCAAGGGCCGCTACAAGATCATGCGGGAGTACATGCCGAAGAAGGGCAAGCTCGGCCTCGACATGATGCTGCGGACCTGCACCGTGCAGGTCAACCTGGACTTCGCCTCGGAAGCGGACATGGTGAAGAAGTTCCGTGTCGGCCTGGCGCTGCAGCCGGTGGCCACGGCGCTCTTCGCCAACTCGCCCTTTACCGAGGGCCGGCCCAACGGCTTTCTCAGCTACCGCAGCCACATCTGGACCGACACCGATCCCGACCGCTGCGGCATCCTTCCCTTCGTCTTCGAGGACGGCATGGGCTTCGAGCGCTATGTTGACCACGTGCTCGACGTGCCGATGTACTTCGTCTACCGCGACGGCAGGTACATCGACGCCTCCGGCCAGTCGTTCCGCGACTTCCTCGACGGCAGGCTGCCGGCGCTGCCTGGGGAAAAGCCGAAGACGGGCGATTGGGCCGACCATCTCTCGACCCTGTTCCCCGAGGTGCGCCTGAAGCGCATCCTGGAGATGCGCGGCGCCGACGGCGGCCCCTGGAAATCGCTCTGCGCCCTGCCGGCGCTCTGGGTCGGGCTGCTCTATGACCGGACGGCGCTCGACGCCGCCTGGGACCTGGTCAAGGACTGGACCCTGGAGGAGCACAACTACCTGCGCGCCGAGGTGCCGCGGCAGGCTCTGCACACGCCGTTCCGCGGCAAGCGCCTGAATGTGGTGGCCCGAGAGGCCGTGGAGATCGCGGCGCAGGGCCTCAAGGCGCGGCGCCGGCTCGATGGCCAGGGCGACGACGAGAGCCACTTCCTCGCCCTGCTGCGCAGCCGCGTCGAGCGCGAGAAGTCGCCGGCCGAGTACCTGCTGGACGACTTCCACGGCCGCTGGCGCGAGTCGATCGACCCGGTCTTCACCGAGTGCGCCTACTGAGGTTATCTTCCCGCCTGCGCCGCCGGCAGCCGGGCGGCTTTGCGACAGCGACGGGGCGGCGAGTGCCCCCTTCGGACGAGGGAACCGATGGCGACAGGTAACGGCGCGAAGCGGGCGGCGCTGCAGGTGAAGCGGCTGGGCTTCACCTGGCCGGGCGCGGCCGGGCCCGTTCTGGATATTCCTGCGCTGTCCGTCGCGGCGGGCGAGAGTGTGTTCCTGCGCGGGCGAAGCGGCAGCGGCAAGTCGACCCTGCTGGCTGCGATCAGCGGGGTCATCGATGTCGGGGCGGACAGCATCCACATCGCGGAAACCGACCTCGGACGGCTGTCCCGGGCGGCGCGCGACCGCTTCCGCGGCGACCATATCGGCGTCATCTTCCAGCTCTTCAATCTGGTCCCCTACCTCTCGGCGCTCGACAACGTGACCCTGCCCTGCCGCTTCTCGACGCGCCGCCGGGAACGCGCCGCCGCGGCGCACCGCGAGGGCGTTGCCGGCGAGGCGGCGCGCCTGTTGCAGGCCCTGGACCTGGGGGAGTCTGCCGTGCTGCACGCCCGCGCGACCGAACTGAGCGTCGGTCAGCAGCAGCGGGTCGCCGCGGCGCGCGCGCTGATCGGCGCGCCGGGGCTGGTCCTGGCCGACGAGCCGACCTCGGCGCTCGACGAAGACATCAAGGGGGAGTTCATCGACCTGCTGCTCTCAGAGTGCCGGGCGGCGGGCGCGAGCCTGCTGTTCGTCAGCCACGACCGCAGCCTCGAAGGGCATTTTGACCGCAGCCTGGACTTCTCCGCGCTCAACCGCGCCGGGTCGGCCGCATGCTGAAGCTCGCTCTGCTCAGCCTGCTGAACCGGCGCTTCACCTTTGCGCTGACGGTGATCGCTATTGCGATCAGCGTCGGACTCATTCTGGGCATCGAGCGGCTGCGGGCGGAGGCGCGCGAGGGCTTCACCAACACGGCCTCCGGCATCGACCTCATCGTCGCATCGCGCGGCAACAATCTGCAGATCCTGCTGGCGACGGTTTTCGGCGTGGGCTCGACCAGCAACGCCCTGCGGTGGGATACCTTCGAGATGCTGCAAGCCCTGCCGGAGGTCGCCTGGGCCCTGCCGGTCTCTCAGGGCGACAACCACAAGGGCTTTCCGGTCATCGGCACCACGGCAGACTACTTCGAGCGCTTCCGGCACAGCGGCGGCGTTCCGCTGGCCTTCGCCCAGGGCACGGCCTTCGACGATCACGACGGCGCCGTGGTCGGCGCCGAGGTGGCGGCCAGCCTGGGCTATGCACCGGGCACCGAGATCGTTAACGCCCACGGTGCGGGCGACGTTTCTTTCGATGTGCACGACGAGGCGCCCTTCACCGTCACCGGCGTGCTCGCCCGCAGCAGCACGCCGGTCGACCGCATGGTCTTCGTGTCCTTGGAGGGCTTCGATGCGATCCACGCGGAGCAGAACCGGGCGGCCCGGCCGGCCGATCCCTTCGCCGATGCGCCGACCCGGCGGCCCGACGCACCACCCGAGCCGGACGCGGGAGATGGCGCCGCCGACCGTGCGGAAGACGGACACGGCCACGAGCCGGAGCAGATCAACGCGGTCTTCCTGGGCCTGAGATCTAAGTCCGCGGTGCTGTCCCTGCAGCGCCGGGTCGCGGACTACACGGCCGAGCCGCTGTCGGCGGTTCTTCCGGCCGCCACCCTGCTGGAGCTCTGGTCGCTGACCGCCGTGGCGGAGAACACGCTTCGCGCGGTCGCGCTGGCCGTGGTCGTGGCCGGGCTGCTCGGCATGGTGACCATGGTGTCCTCGACGCTCGATGCGCGGCGCCGGGAGTTCGCCATTCTGCGGTCGGTCGGCGCCTCTCCCGGCCGGATCTTCGGCCTCATCGTCTTGGAGGCGGGCGTCATCACGCTGGCCGGCATGCTTGGCGGCGTCGCGCTGCTCTACCTCGGCATGGCGGCCGCCGATCCAGTTCTCACCGACCGCTTCGGCCTGCGGGTCGGGCTGGGCTTGCCCTCCGCGCGGGAGTGGCTCATCCTCGTGCTGGTCGGCGTTGCCGGCCTCCTGGCCAGCCTGTTTCCGGCGTACCGCGTATATCGGACGACGCTTTCCGACGGGCTGACCTTGAGGCTCTGAGATCCGGGAGAAAGAAATGCCCCGTCGGGGTCAAGTGCTTTTCCTGCTCTGCTTCCTCGTTGCCTTTGCCGCCGCGGCCGGCGCGAACGAGAGCCGGGAGATCCTGTGGGAAGACCTGGTGCCCGAGGTCGAGCCCTACGATGATCCCTTTCCCGACCTGACCTACGAGCAGATCGACGACCTGCGGACCGTCCTGGCCCTGGAAGAAGCCACACCCGAGTTCCGCGAGCTTCCGGAGAACGTCGTGCTGCTCGAGGAGGCGCGGGCGCGTCTCGAAGAGGCGGGGCTCGACATCGCCTACCTCTTCCGCCAGCGCGAGGTCGTGATGGAAAAGCGCCTGGAGCAGGCCACAACGGTCAATATGTCGGTGGTGGACCAGACGGTGAGGCTGCCGGGCTATCTGCTGCCGCTGGAGATGAAGGGCCGCAAGGTCGTCGAGTTCCTGCTGGTGCCCTACGTCGGCGCCTGTATTCATACGCCACCGCCCGACCCGAACCAGATCGTCCATGTGGTCTATCCGAGGGGCTTCGAGGCGGAGGGTCTCTTCACCCCCGTGCGCATCACCGGTCGCATGATCGCGCAGTCGTCGCGCCAGACCGTCGCCTATGCCGACGGTCGATCCGACGTCATCGTCAGTTACACGATGAAAGCTCTCTCCGTCGAGGGGTACTGAACGGCGCTGGGTCGCGATCGTGGTTCTCTGGACCTCGATCCTGAACACCGTGGTCGCCAGCGGCTTCTCGTCGACGATGTCCCAGCGGGAACTGACTCCGGTCTGCCGGCTTTTCAGCGGAGCAGCGCGGCGGACCACCTGCCTGGCTTGGCGATCGTGCCGCCGCGGTCACTCGGTTCCGGGACTGCCCGGCGCCGCTTCGGCGGCGGCCCGCGCGCGGGCCTCCCGGGCCAAATTGACAGCCCGGATCAGGGCCGGCGGCATCTGCGCCTCGTCCGGCCCCTGCGCCGGGCTCTGCTGCATCTGCTCCAGCTGCTGCTGGCGGTACTGGGCTTCGATGGCCAGGATCTCGGCCCGCAGGCGGGCGATGGCGGCGTCGTAGGGTTCGAAGCGCCGGGAGGTGGCAACGCCGGTAAAGGTGCGCGGGCCGACCAAGCCCCGCGATTCCGCGCCGCGGTACAGCGAGGTCCGCCCCGGCGCGCCGATCACCGCATAGTTGCCGATCCGCTGTCCGGCCGGGCCGGTGCTAAATACCATGGTATTGCCCACCGTGTTGTGAGATCCGCGGGCCCCGCAGAAGGTAGAGGACCCGATGGTGGCGCAGGACTGGGCCGCGGCCGTGCCGAGGCCGGCGGCCAGCAGCAGAACCGGGGCCAGCGCGGGAAGGAAGAGGCGCTGCAGCATCGCTGGGGCACTCCCGTTCGTCTTCGCGAAGATTCGGGCTTCTCGGGAAGATACGTGCTCACCCCCACATATGGGATCGGTCGGCATCCATTGACAGGGCCCGCGGCCGCCGCGGCGCTTTGCCGAGTCAGGCAAAAAGCCCTAAACTCCGGCGCCGAGAGGGCGGCGTGCAGCGAGGAGTGTCCGATTTCATGCCCATCGACCCCAAGGACCGCAGCTGGCTCAGGCAATGGGCTCCGAAGCTGGGCGTGACGGCCTACCTGCTGTTCGTGCTCGCCTTCATGGCCGGCCATCCGGCACCGGGCAGCATGGCCAGCCTCAGCTATGCCGTGACCATGGCCATCATCCCGGCGCTGATCGCCACCGGCGCGCTGCTCGGGGTGATGCTCTTCCTGCGCAAACGCTAGGGCGGCAGCCTCAGGCGGCCGTGCCGCCCACGGTGATGGCGTCGATCAGCATGGTCGGCTGGCCGACCCCGACCGGCACGCCCTGGCCTTCCTTGCCGCAGGTGCCGATGCCGTCGTCGAGCTTCATGTCGTTGCCGATCATCTTCACCTTGGTCATGACGTCCGGGCCGTTGCCGATCAGGGTCGCGCCCTTGACCGGCGCGCCGATCCTGCCGTCCTCGATGAGGTAGGCCTCGGTGCAGGAGAACACGAACTTGCCCGAGGTGATGTCCACCTGGCCGCCGCCGAAGTTGACGGCATAGAGGCCCTTCTTGACGGAGGCGATGATCTCTTCGGGGTCCCTGTCGCCGGCGGCCATGACCGTGTTGGTCATGCGCGGCATGGGGATGTGGGCATAGCTCTGGCGCCGGCCGTTGCCGGTCGGCTGCATGCCCATGAGGCGGGCGTTCTGGCGGTCCTGCATGTAGCCGCGCAGGATGCCGTCCTCGATCAGCACCGTGGCCTGGCTCGGGGTGCCCTCGTCGTCGATGGTGAGGGAGCCGCGACGGTCGAGCAGGGTGCCGTCGTCCAGCACGGTGACCCCCGGCGCCGCGACCCTCTCGCCGAGCAGGCCGGAGAAGGCGGAGGTCTTCTTGCGGTTGAAGTCGCCCTCCAGGCCGTGGCCGACGGCCTCGTGCAGCAGGATCCCCGGCCAGCCGCTGCCGAGCACCACCGGCATCTCGCCGGCCGGCGTGTCGACCGACTCCAGGTTCACCAGGGCCTGGCGCAGCGCCTCGTCGACGCTGGCCTGCCAGTGCGCCGGGTCGAGCAGCGAGGCATAGGCGATGCGCCCGCCGCCGCCGTGGCTGCCGGCCTCCATGCGCTCGCCCTGGCCGACCACCACCGAGACGTTGAGGCGCACCAGCGGGCGGATGTCGGCGACCCGCTGGCCGTCGGCGCGCAGGATCTGCACCGCCTGCCACTGGCCGGCCAGCGCGGCGCTGACCTGCTTGACCCGCGGGTCCTTGGCCCGGGCATAGGCGTCGATCTCGGCCAGCAGCTTCACCTTGGCCTCGAAGGGCACGGCACCGATCGGGTTCTCGTCGCCGTAGAGGATCCGATTGGTGCGCCCCGGCGCCTCGGCCATCACGCCGGAATGGCCGGCTTGCACCGCCTTCACGGTCTCGGCGGCGCGGGCGATGGCCTCTTCCGACAGCTCGCTGGCGTGGGCATAGCCGGCCGCCTCGCCGGCGATGGTGCGCAGGCCGAAGCCCTGCATGGTATCGAAGGAGGCCGACTTGAGCCGCCCGTCGTCGAAGGCCAGCGCCTCCGACTGGCGGTATTCCAGGAACAGCTCGCCGTCGTCCGCGCCGGCCATGGCGTCGCTCACCAGGGTCTCCAGGCGGTTGCGGTCGAGACCGGCTCTTGCGTAGAAAAGCTCGTCGGTGTCGGCGAGGTGTGTCATGGAAAGACCTCCAAGCCCGCCGTGCGGGCCGGCGGGCGCTGTGCTGTGAATTGCGGTGCGACGCGCGCCGATAGATGCGCGCTGTCGGTGACCGGGCTAACTTGCCTTAATATGGGCTGCCGGGACCAGAATAACATGCCGGGGCCCGATCATGGGGCGCAGGGCCCCAAAATCGGCCCGCGGACGGGCAAGAGGGGACGTTTTCATATGATGAAGGGGCTGCGGGACCATCCCCTGCGCGGGGCGCTCAACGCCGAAGTACATTCCCGGCCCTTTGCCCGGCTGCAGGCGCCCGAACGGATCAGCCACCTGGCCCTTCTGTCGGGCGAGGGGGCCGCGCGCCGTGAGCGCCAGCACGTCACCGACCTGTGCCAGAGCCGGGGCGTCGAGGGCCCGGGCACCTACACCAACCACTTCATCGCCGACCTCGGGACCTTCCGCCTGAAGTGGGAGCGGCATACCGAGTTCTCGACCTACACCTTCTTTCTGAACGGTCCTTTCAGCGACGGACCCTTCGCTGGCTCCGCCATCGACCTGGTGCCGCGCGACTGGATCGCCGGTCTGCCCGGCGACATGCTGGTGGCCGTGCACCTGGATCTGCTGGCCGCCGGGGCGCCGGAGCCCGACGCGGAGACGCTGCAGACCCTGTTCGGCCACGACAGCACCGTGGGCAGCCTGGTTTCCGGCGGCGCGGCGGCGGTGTGGATGGATTTCCAGGTCCGCGACGACGGGTTCGCGCGCATCCTGGTGCACGACCGCGGGCTCCGGCCGCGCCAGGCCGGGCGACTCGTCCAGCGCCTGCTGGAGATCGAGACCTACCGGATGACCGCGCTGCTGGCCTTCCCGGCAGCCAAGCGGCACAGCGCCGGCCTGGCGGTGATCGGCGAGCGCCTCACCGGCATCACCGGGCGCCTCACCGAGATCGAGGACATGGCGGCCGAGCGCCGCCTGCTCGACGAGCTGATGGAGCTGTCCTCGGAGATCGAGGACGTGGCCGCGGCCACCAACTACCGCTTCAGCGCCGCGCGGGCCTACTACGCCCTGGTGCTGCGGCGCGTGCAGGAGCTGCGCGAGCAGCGGGTCGAGGGGCTGCAGACCATCGGCGAGTTCATCGACCGGCGTCTCGCCCCGGCCATGCGGACCTGCGAGGCGGTGGCCGAGCGACTGGAGGCGCTGTCCCGCCGGGTGTCGCGGGCCAGCCAGCTGCTGCGCGCCCGGGTCGACGTCCAGCTGGAGGCGCAGAACCGCGACCTTCTGCAGTCGATGAACCGCCGCGCCCGGCTGCAGCTGCGCCTGCAGCAGACGGTCGAGGGGCTGTCGATCGCCGCCATCACCTACTACCTGGCCAGCCTTGTCGGCTATCTGGCCAAGGGCGCCAAGGCCGCCGGCCTGCCGGTCAGTGCCGAACTGGCGACCGGTGTCTCGATCCCGGTTCTCGCCCTGCTGATCTGGCTCGCCCTGAAGCGTCTGCGCCGTCGCCTCGAACGGGAAGACGGCGCGGCAGACTGAACCGCATGGTTTTGCGGGGCGCGCCCGCCCGCCGCGCGCCCAGCGGGCATGGCGGCGCCCAAAATTGCGTCATTCGGTCGCACCTGGCGTCTCGCCCTCTCAAATGACGCCCCGCTTGATCTATCATGAGGTCGCGCCGAGGGAGCGGAATCCCTGGCAAGCCGCCGGTTTGCGCGGCCTTGTGGAGCCATCGGCCTTGGTATAGGTTGCGCTCGCCTTGGTGCCGACCCGCCCCCCGTGGGGACCTGCGCTGTTGTGCGAAAACGAGAGGGGTGGACGTCAGGATTTGCAGGAAAGATGGGAAGTGCAGCTATGACATTCCTCAGCCGGCTCGGCCTGCTCGCCGCCGCGTTCTTGTTCACGCTCGGACCCGCGACTCTGGGTAAGGCCGTGGCCCAACCCCAGGATTACCAGCTCGGCTTCCAGAAGGCCGTCACGCCGGTCGCCGAGCGGATCGCGTCGTTCCACGACGTCCTGCTGGTAATCATCACCCTGATCACGGTCTTCGTGCTGGTGCTGCTGCTCTGGGTGATGTACCGCTTCTCGGAAAAGCGCAATCCGACGCCTTCCAAGACCACCCACCACGTCGGGCTGGAGCTGGCCTGGACGGTGATCCCGGTGCTGATCCTGATCGGCATCGCCTTCCCATCGTTCCGCCTGCTCTACTTCGCCGACCAGGTTCAGGACGCCGACATCACGGTCAAGGTGATCGGCCGCCAGTGGTACTGGTCCTACGAGTATCCCGACCACGGCAACTTCACCTTCGACGCTTACATGGTGGCCGATGCGGACCTGGAGCCCGGCCAGCCGCGGCTGCTGACCGCCGACAACGCGCTGGTCCTGCCGGTCGACACCAACATCCGCTTCCTGGTGACCGCCAGCGACGTGCTGCACAACTTCGCAATGCCGCAGTTCGGCCTCAAGATGGACGCGGTGCCGGGCCGCAACAACGAGACCTGGGCCTACGTGCCGGCCGAGTACGCCGGCCAGACTTTCTACGGCCAGTGCTCGGAGCTCTGCGGCACCGGCCATGCCTACATGCCCATCATGATCAAGATGCTGAGCAAGGCGGAGTTCGCCGCCTGGACCGAGAAGGCCCGTCAGGAGTTCGCCCGCTTGGATGCCCCTGGGGTCGACGAACCGGCGGGGCAGCCTGAGAAGTCAGAACGGACCGTCAAGGTCGCAGCGGCCGAAGCCGCCGTCATGAACGCCGAGTGAGGGAAGAGACGAAAATGGCTCACAGCAGCGAAGCGCACGCGCATCACGACCACAAGCCCGGTTTCTTCCTGCGTTGGTTCTGTTCGACCAACCACAAGGACATCGGCACGCTCTACCTGCTCTTTGCGATCATCGCCGGCATCGTCGGCGCCTGGTTCTCGCTGGTCATGCGCCTGGAACTGCAGGATCCGGGCGTGCAGTACCTGCTGACGGACGGCGAGCCCGACGGCCAGTGGTGGAACGTCATCATCACGGCGCACGGCCTGATCATGGTGTTCTTCGTGGTCATGCCGGCCCTCATCGGCGGTTTCGGCAACTGGTTCGTGCCGCTGATGATCGGCGCGCCGGACATGGCCTTCCCGCGCATGAACAACATCTCCTTCTGGCTGATCGTGCCGGCCTTCCTGCTGCTGCTGGGCTCGGCCTTCGTGGGCACCGGCGCGGGCACCGGCTGGACGGTCTATCCGCCGCTTTCCGGGCCGCTCGGCCACGGCGGCATGTCGGTCGACATGGCGATTTTCGCCCTGCACCTGGCCGGTGCCTCGTCGATCCTCGGCGCCATCAACTTCATTACCACGATCTTCAACATGCGCGCGCCGGGCATGACGCTGCACAAGATGCCGCTCTTCGTCTGGTCGATCCTGGTTACCGCCTTCCTGCTGCTGCTCTCGCTGCCGGTGCTGGGCGGTGCCATCACCATGCTGCTGACCGACCGCAATTTCGGCACGGCCTTCTTCGATGCCGCCGGCGGCGGTGATCCGATCCTGTTCCAGCATCTCTTCTGGTTCTTCGGTCACCCCGAGGTCTACATCATGATCCTGCCGGCCTTCGGCATCGTCAGCCACATCGTGTCGACCTTCTCGAAGAAGCCGGTGTTCGGCTACCTGGGCATGGCCTACGCCATGGTCTCGATCGGCTTCGTCGGCTTCATCGTCTGGGCGCACCACATGTACGCCGTGGGTCTGGACGTCGACACCAAGGCCTATTTCACCGCCGCGACCATGGTCATCGCGGTGCCGACCGGCGTGAAGATCTTCTCCTGGATCGCGACCATGTGGGGTGGCTCGATCCGCTTCACCACGCCGATGGTCTGGGCGATCGGTTTCATCTTCCTGTTCACCGTGGGCGGCGTCACCGGCGTGGTGCTGGCCAACGCCGGCATGGACATCGCCATGCACGATACCTACTACGTCGTGGCCCACTTCCACTACGTGCTCAGCCTCGGCGCCGTGTTCGGCATCTTCGCCGCCTTCTACTACTGGTTCGGCAAGATGACCGGCCGTGAGTTCCCGGAATGGGCCGGCAAGCTGCACTTCTGGGCCACCTTCATCGGCGTCAACCTGACCTTCTTCCCGCAGCACTTCCTGGGCCTGGCAGGCATGCCGCGGCGCTACATCGACTACCCGGATGCCTTTGCGGGCTGGAACGCGGTGTCGTCCTACGGCTCCTACCTCTCCATCGCGGCGACGGTATTCTTCCTCGTGATGACGGTCTATTCGATGAAGGCGGGCCGCAAGGTCGAGGCCAACTACTGGGGCGAAGGCGCCACGACGCTGGAGTGGACGGTGTCCTCTCCGCCGCCCTTCCACACCTTCAACGACCTGCCCCAGATCCGTGGCGGCGGCCACTGATCCGGGCCTGGGCGGGCTAGCACGAAGGGCGACCTGAGTGAGCGATCTGTCTCTGCAGTTGGGCGCCGAGGGCGCGGTTCTTCCCGGCACGGGTGCCGGGACCGCGCGCCGTGCCACCGGGCAGGTGTCCGACTACCTGGCGCTGCTGAAGCCGCGGGTCATGAGTCTCGTCGTGTTCAGCGGCTTCGCCGGGCTCTACGCCGCGCCCGGCGAGCTGCATCCCTTCCTGGCGGCGGTTGCCGTGCTCTGTATCGCGGTGAACGCCGGCGCTGCCGGGGCCATCAACATGTGGTACGAGCGCGACATCGACGCGCTGATGGAGCGTACCCGCGGCCGGCCGCTGCCGCGCGGCAAGATCGCCCCGCAGGAGGCGCTCGCCTTCGGCGTGGTGCTCAGCCTGTTCTCCATCATGCTGATGGGCATGGCGCTCAACTGGGTCGCCGCGGGCCTGCTGGCCCTGGCCAACGGCTTTTACGTCTTCGTCTATACCATCTGGCTGAAGCGCCGCACGCCGCAGAACATCGTCATCGGCGGTGCCGCCGGCGCCTTTCCGCCGATGATCGGCTGGGCCGCGGTGACCGGCGGCGTGGACCTGCACTCCTTCGTGCTCTTCGCCCTGATCTTCGTGTGGACGCCACCGCACTTCTGGGCCCTGGCGCTCTATCGCCAGACCGACTACGCCAAGGCCCGGGTGCCGATGCTGCCGGTGGTGGCGGGACGCGCGGTGACCAAGCGGCAGATCCTGGCCTACAGCCTGGTGCTGGCGCCGCTCGGCGTGCTGCCGGCCGTGCTCGGCACGGCGGGGCTGCTCTACGGCGCCGTCGCGGCGGTCTCGGGTCTCTGCTTTGTGCTGCTGGCGCTCGCCGTGCTGCGAAGCGACAGCGACCGGCCGGCGCGCCAGCTGTTCGGCTATTCGATTCTCTATCTCTTCGTGCTCTTCACCCTGCTGATCATCGACCGGGCGCCGGGCATCCTGGCCTCGACGCAGGGCTTCTTCGGGTTCGCGGGCTGATGGCGATGACGCGCGACGACGACAACGACCGCCGGAAGCGGCAGCGCATGAAGAACTGGGCGCTCTTTGCGGTGCTCGCGTTCTTCGTGGTGGTGGTCTATTTCGTTTCCATCATCCGCATGGGCGGAGGCTGAGCATGGCGCAGCAGGACAAGGGGCGTCGCGCCGGCCGGGCCAACCGCCGCCTGGCCATCGCCCTCTTCGCGGTGCCCGTCGCGATGGTCGGCGCCGCCTACGCTTCGGTGCCGCTTTACGAGCTGTTCTGCCGGGTGACCGGCTTCGGCGGCACCACCCAGGTGGCCGAGGCCGCGCCGGAGAAGGTCGGCGAGCGGGTGATCACCGTGCGCTTCAATTCCGATGTGGCGCCCGACCTGCCCTGGGCCTTCCAGCCGGTCGAGCGCGCCATGACGCTCAAGGTCGGTGAATCGGGCCTGGCCTTCTTCCGTGCCGAGAACCTGTCCGACCGGACCACGGTCGGCACCGCGACCTTCAACGTGACGCCGCTGAAGGCAGGGCCCTACTTCAACAAGGTGCAGTGCTTCTGCTTCACCGAGCAGCGCCTGGCGGCCGGTGACTCCATCGACATGCCGGTCAGCTTCTTCGTCGACCCGGCGATCGAGGAGGATCCGAACCTCCGCGAAGTGCGCACCATTACCCTGTCCTACACCTTCTTCGTCGACGAGGAGGCACAGGCCGAAGAGCTGGCGCGCCAGCAGCTGGGTGCCCTTCCGGCTTCCGCGGGCGACGGCACGGGGGCAGGGCTGAACTGAACGAGGCGGCGCTTCCGGCTGCGGGGCGCCGCGCGTGCAATATCCCGTCGGGGACCTTCGGGCCCGGCGGACAGAGGAAAGAGATCAGGGCTGCGCCGCGGGGGACCGGGGGGCACCCGCCGGGAAAACCGGCAGAATGAAGCGGGGAATGACCATGAGTGCAGGACACGAGAAACCCAACCATCCCTACCATCTGGTGGACCCCAGCCCCTGGCCCTTCCTGGGCGCCATCTCGGGCGGTGTCCTGGCCATCGGGATGGTGATGCTGATGCACGACGTGACGCCCTGGCTGGTGCCGGTGGGCGTCGCCCTGGTGCTGCTGACCATGTTCCTGTGGTGGCGCGACGTCATCAGGGAAGCGATCCACGAGGGACACCATACCAAGGTGGTCCAGCTCGGCCTGCGCTACGGCATGATCCTGTTCATCGCCTCCGAGGTGATGTTCTTCTCGGCCTTCTTCTGGGCCTTCTTCGACGCCAGCCTCTTCGCCGATGAAGCCAAGCAGGTGGCGCGTGTCGAGCACACCGGTGGGGTCTGGCCGCCGGCCGGGGTCGAGGTTTTTGCGGCCTTCGACCTGCCCTTCCTGAACACCCTGATCCTGCTGCTGTCGGGCTGCACCGTGACCTGGGCGCACCACGCGCTGATCCACGGCAACCGCCAGGGCCTGCTGCAGGGCCTGGCGCTGACCATCCTGCTGGGCGCGCTGTTCACCGGCGTCCAGGCCTATGAGTACAGCCACGCAGCCTTTGGTTTCACCGACGGCATCTACTCCTCGACCTTCTACATGGCGACCGGGTTCCACGGCTTCCACGTGATCGTCGGGACGCTCTTCCTGATCGTCTGCTTCTTCCGCGCCTATGCCGGCCAGTTCAAGCCGGAGCAGCACTTCGGCTTCGAGGCGGCGGCCTGGTACTGGCACTTCGTCGACGTGGTGTGGCTGTTCCTCTTCGTCTGCGTCTACTGGTGGGGCGGCTGACGATTCCCCGCTGCAACCACAGCAGAATCACAATCGGGGCGCCGCGATGACGGCGCCCCAATCTCCTCATGACCCCGGCTCCGCCGAGCCGCCTTCGGCGATCTGGGCCGGTCTCGCCTGCCGCTGCCCGCGGTGCGGCAG
The DNA here is from genome assembly GCA_041565695.1 of Kiloniellaceae bacterium. Classification (GTDB taxonomy): domain Bacteria; phylum Pseudomonadota; class Alphaproteobacteria; order Kiloniellales; family Kiloniellaceae; genus Pelagibius. The sequence continues at coordinate 4,653 of JBFGUI010000029.1, read as the reverse complement.
GGGCAAGCTCTTCTCCGGCATTCTCACCATCACCGAGCGCTGCAATGTCTGCGGTCTCGACCTCAGAAAGCAGGACGCCGGCGACGGGCCCGCGGTCTTCGTGATCTTTTTTCTCGGCCTGATCTTCATGCCCCTGGTGTTCTGGGTGGAGTTCTCGCTGGAGCCCGCCTGGTGGGTTCATGTCCTGCTCTGGCCGCTGCCGGTGGTGGTCGTGGCGCTGGCCCTGCTGCGCCCCATGAAGGGCTTCCTGGTGGCCCAGCAGTTCCGCCATCATGCCAGCGACAGCGGCACCCTCCACTACAGCGAAGACGACCGATGAGCGCTCCTGAAACCCATGGTGGCGGGCGGAAGCGTTTTCGGCCGACCTTCTGGGCCACCGTCTTCACCATTCCGGCGTTGGTCATTCTGCTCGGCCTCGGCACCTGGCAGCTGCAGCGGCTCGGCTGGAAGGAAGAGCAGATCGCCATCCGGCAGGAGCGCTCGCAACCACCGGGCATCGAACTGCCGGCGCGCTTCCCGGATCCGGCGGGCGTCGAGTTCTTCCGGGTGCGGCTCACGGGCGAATTCCTGCACGACCAGGAGTTCTACCTCGGCGCACGCACCGAAAACGGCCGGGTCGGCATCGCCGTGGTGACCCCCTTCCGACTGACCGACGGCCGCGTTCTTCTGGTCAATCGCGGCTGGGTTCCGGAGGACCGGCGCGACCCCGCGACCCGCGCCGAAGGGCAGCTCCAGGGTGAGATCGAGATCGCGGCGCTGCTGCGCACCGACGGCTGGAAGGGCGTCGACTTCGCCAAGCCGCCCAACAAGCCGGAGGAGCGCTTCTACTTCTGGCTCGACCTGCCGGTCATGGCCGATTACGTCGATCAGCCGATCATTACCGAGGTCTACGCCGACGCGGTCGCTTCGGAGATTCCCGGCGGCCTGCCGATCGGCGGCCAGACCCGCATCCAGCTGAAGAACGACCACCTGGAATACGCCATCACCTGGTATTCCTTCGCCGTCATCCTGGCGGTGATCTACTTCCTCTTCCACTACCGGCGCGAAGAAGAACCGGGGGCTTGATGCGGCGGTCCCGGCTTGCCAAGTAATTCGGTCGGGACTAGATCGATCGCGACAGGAATCCGGTATGACCGCCTACGAGGAACTTGCCAAGAAATTCAAGCGTCTGCATGCCCTACAGGAGGCCGCCGGCGTGCTCGGCTGGGACATGTCGGCGATGATGCCGGAAGGCGGCGCCGAGGCGCGCACCGAGCAGCTGGCGACCTTGAGCGTGGTCTGCCACGAGATCCTGACCGACCCCAACCTGGACGAGCTGTTCGATCGGGCCTCGGCCGAGACCAAGGGCCTCGATGCCTGGACCCAGGCCAACCTGAAGGAGATGCACCGCCGCTGGCTGCACGCCACGGCGCTGGAGAGCGATCTGGTGGAGGCGCTCGCCAAGGCCTGCAAGCGCTGCGAGATGATCTGGCGCGCGGCGCGGCCCAAGTCGGACTTTCAGGCGGTGAAGCCGGCCCTGGCGGAGGTCCTGAACCTGACCCGCCAGGCCGCGGCGGCCAAGGCCGAGCGCCTCGGCTGCTCGCTCTACGACGCGCTCTTGGACCAGTACGAGCCCGGCGGCAAGTCGGCACGCATCGACGCGGTCTTCGCCGACCTGGCCGCCTTCCTGCCCGGGTTCCTCGACGACGTGCTGGCGCGCCAGGCCAGCCAGCCGACCTCCCTGGCCCTGGAAGGGCCCTTCCCGGTGGCAAAGCAGGAAGCGCTGGCCCGCCGGCTCATGGCCGCCGTCGGCTTCGACTTCCGCCACGGGCGCCTCGATGTGTCGCTGCATCCCTTCTGCGGCGGCGTGCCCGACGACGTGCGCATCACCACGCGCTACGACGAGAACGACTTCATGACCGCGCTGATGGGCGTGCTGCACGAGACGGGCCATGCCATGTACGAGCGCGGCCTGCCCAGGGACTGGCGCCTGCAGCCGGTCGGCGAGGCGCGCGGCATGGCGATGCACGAGAGCCAGTCCCTCATGGTCGAGATGCAGGCCTGCCGCAGCCGCGAGTTCGTCGCCTTCCTGGCGCCATTGGCGCGCGAGGCCTTCGGCGGTTCCGGCCCGGCCTGGGAGGCGGAGAACCTGCTGCGCCACTACAACGAAGTGAAGCCGGACTTCATCCGCGTCGACGCCGACGAGGTCACCTACCCGGCCCACGTCATCCTGCGCTACCGCCTGGAAAAGGCCCTCATTGCCGGCGAGATGGAGCTGGATGCCCTGCCGACAGAGTGGAACAAGGGGATGCAGGCGCTGCTCGGCATCACCCCGCCGGAAGACCGCCTCGGCTGCCTGCAGGACATCCACTGGTACGACGGCGCCTGGGGCTACTTCCCGACCTACACCCTGGGCGCCATGACGGCCGCCCAGCTCTTCGCGGCTGCCAAGCAGGCGCAACCCGAGATCCCGCAGGCCCTGGGGCAGGGGAACTTCGCGCCGCTGATGGGCTGGCTCGCCGAGCACGTGCACGCCCAGGCCTCCTCCGCCGGCTTCGAGCAGATCCTGGAAACGGCGACCGGCGCGCCGCTCAACCCGAAGATCTTCGAGGCCCACCTCAAGGCCCGCTATCTGCCGTAGCGGCGCAGGGCGGTGGCTGGTTAAGCCCTGTTAACCAAAGAATGCCTCTCCACCGCCGGCGGCTTGCGGCGGCCCCTTTGGCCCGTCTAGATTAGGTCCCTCACGAAAAGCCAGTTCGGACCGCAGGTTATGAAGTATGTCTCGACCCGGGGCGAAGCGCCGGTGCTCTCCTTCGACGAGGTGCTGCTCGCCGGCCTCGCCCGCGACGGTGGCCTCTACCTGCCGCAGAGCTGGCCGCAGTTCTCGCCCCAGGAAATCCGGGCCCTGGCCGGTCGACCCTATGCCGAGGTCGCCTTTGCCGTGCTGCGGCCCTTCGTCGGCGGCACCATCGCCGAGGCCGACCTGAAGCGCATCCTCGAGGAGACCTACGCCGGCTTCGGCCACAGCGCGGTGGCGCCCCTGAAGCAGCTCGACGAACGCACCTGGCTGCTCGAGCTGTTCCACGGGCCGACCCTGGCCTTCAAGGACTACGCTCTCCAGCTGCTCGGCAGATTGTTCGACCACGTACTCAGCCGGCGCGGCGAGCGGGTGACCATCGTCGGCGCGACCTCCGGCGATACCGGATCGGCCGCCATCGAGGCCTGCCGCGACCGCGCCCAGATCGACATCTTCATGCTGCACCCCAAGGGCCGGGTCTCCGAGGTGCAGCGCCGCCAGATGACCACGGTGCTGGCGCCCAACGTGCACAACATCGCCCTGGACGGCACCTTCGACGACTGCCAGGACCAGGTGAAGGCGATGTTCAACGATCTCGCGTTCCGCGACGCCATGAACCTCTCGGCGGTGAATTCGATCAACTGGGCGCGCATCATGGCGCAGATCGTCTATTACTTCGTCGCCGGGGTGGCGCTGGGCGCGCCGGACCGCGCCGTCGCCTTCGCGGTGCCGACCGGCAACTTCGGCAACGTCTACGCCGCCTACGGCGCCGGGCGTATGGGTCTGCCGGTGGCGCAGCTCATCATCGGCTCCAACAGGAACGACATCCTGACCCGCTTCTTCGAGAGCGGCAGCATGGAGATCACCGGCGTCACGCCGACCATCTCGCCCTCGATGGACATCCAGGTCTCCTCCAACTTCGAGCGCCTGCTGTTCGATGTCTACAACCGCGATGGCGCGCAGGTGCGCCGCATCATGCAGAGCTTCCGCCAGTCGGGCGCGTTCTCGGTCAGCGGCGAGGAACTGCAGCGCCTGCGTCGCCTGTTCGACGCGCAGCGCTACAACGACGCGGCGACCGGCCGCGAGATCGCCGCGCGCCACGCGGCGACCGGCGAGTTGCTCGACCCGCACACGGCCATCGCCACCGCCGCCGCACGCGACGAGGTGCGCCCGGGAATCTCCGCCGTGGTGGCACTGGCCACCGCGCATGCCGCCAAGTTCCCCGACGCGGTGGCGCAGGCTGCCGGCCACCGCCCCGAGCTGCCGCCGCGCCTCGCCGATCTCTACGAGCGTGAGGAGCGCTGCACGGCCCTGCCCAACGACCTGGTCGCCCTGCAGGACTTCATCCGCGCGCGGCGCCAGGACCCGCCCCAGAGCGTTAAGGATCGCGCCAAGGATCGCGCCAAGGCCCGCGCCAAGGGGGCCGCATGACGGTCGAGGTCACGCGCCTGCCCTCCGGCCTGACCGTCGCGACCGACAGCATGCCGGGCGTGGCGACGGCCTCCCTGGGCGCCTGGGTCGGCGCCGGCACGCGCCACGAGACCGCCGAGATCAACGGCATCGCCCACCTGCTGGAGCACATGGCCTTCAAGGGCACCGAGCGGCGCTCCGCCGAGGACATCGCCGTCGAAATCGAGGCCGTCGGCGGTCACCTCAACGCCTACACCAGTCGCGAGAACACCGCCTTCTACGCCAAGGTTCTGGCCGAGGATGCGCCACTCGCGCTCGACATCATTGCCGATATCCTGCAGCACCCGACCTTCCGTGAAGACGAGCTGGAGCGCGAGCGCGCCGTCGTGCTGCAGGAGATCGGCCAGGCCTACGACACGCCCGACGATATCGTCTTCGACCACTTCCAGGAGACCGCCTATCCCGGC
>JBFGUI010000028.1:0-23622 GCA_041565695.1 Kiloniellaceae bacterium | reverse complement strand
TGCCGTTGGTGCGGTCGATCTTGCGGATGATATCCCAGTCCGTCTTGTGATAGATGGCCACAAACTTGTCTTCCTTCTGGAACTCTTCCTTCAGGGCCGAACCTTCCCATTCGAAGGTAAAGAAGGCGAGTTTGAGCTTGGCGACGACTTCAGGGTGCAGGTTGTGAGCGTGCCCATAGCCGGTGGTCGGGAACGTCTGCGACTTGTAGATACTACGGATCTGATCGGCCTTGACGACATCGCGGTCGAACATGCGCTTCATTACAGAGTTTGCGATGGCCGCGGCCTCGTAGTCCTTGTTGGCAACGCCAATGATCGAGTTGTCATGCTTCCCAGAGAAGGCTGTTTGGAAATCCTTATCGGCTTCCAGCCCAAAATCGGCCTTAAGGATCGCCGAGGGCGCCTTGAAGCCGGAGTTGGACGTCGGTGAGGTGAAAGCCAGGGTCTTGCCCTTGAGTTCCGACGGCGACTGGACCGGGCTGTCGGCCGGCACGATGATTTCCATCTCGTAGCCGTAGGAGCCATCTGCAGAGGCCATCATCGCAAAGGGCACGAAACCGGCGCAGGCTACGGCGATCGGGTTACTGCCGGTGTTGAAGCCGGCGACGTGCAGCCGCCCGGACCGCATGGCCTCAAGCTGCGCAGCGTTGGACTGCACCGGGAAGAATGCCACCTTCTTGCCCGTCACCTCGGCCACATGTTCCATGAATCCGGCCCAGGGCTTCTTGTAAACCGCCGGATCCTCGACCGGCGTGTAGGCGAAGATCAGCGTATCCGGGTTGACCCATTCCGCCGGATCCGTCGGCAGGTCGGCCGTCAGGTCACCATCGCGGTCGCAGTAGCGATCGTCGAGAAAGCTGCGCGGGCAGTCCTCCGCCGCGGCTGCCGGCGTGGCCGACAGGCTGGCAAGGCCGAGCAGACCGAGGGCCAGGGTCAAGGATAGAAAAGTCTGGGTCATGCGCATCGCGGAGCCTCCCTTAGCGAATTATTGCCCGTTTCGCCCGGCGAAGCGCGTGACGGGCGAACGATTTATTACAGTTATGTGTAAGAAAACTTACAGTTCATCGCCAAGCACTGGCAATGGCTTTGTGCCGCCGGCTTGTGGATAGGCCGGCATTCAACCGGCGGCGGCAATCTCCCGCGCGGTCTCGAAGAAGGCGCTGATCACCTTGCCGCCGGCCCGCTCGCGCAGGCAGACCAGGGCCTCGTCCATCAGCACCTCGCAGTCCGAAAGACGGATCGGCACCAGCCGCGGGTCCTGGCCGAACTCCGCCGCCGAGACCACGCCGACGCCGCCGCCGGTGGCGACGATCTCGCGCACCGCCTCGCGGCCTTCCGCCTCTATGGTCGGCTTCAGGTTGAGTCCGCGCCCGCGCGCCGCCGCCTCGATGCTCTGGCGGGTCTTGGAGCCACGCTCGCGCAGCACCAGCAGCTGCCCGGCCAGCTCGCCGAGAGAGATGGTCCGGCGCCGGGCCAGGGGATGCTCCCTGTTGGTGAAGGCGATGAGCGGGGTCGAGCTCAGCTTGATGACCTCGAAATCCCGGCTCTGCGGGACTTCGCCGAGGATCCCGACCTCCGCCTCGTAGTCGTAGAGCTGGGCGATGACCTCCTCGGAGTTGCCAGAACTGACCACCATGGCGACGTTGGGATAGCGCTCGCGAAAGCGCCCGAGGATGTGCAGCATGTGGTGCGCCGAATCCGCCACCACACGCAGCGATTCGGCGCGCAGCGCCCGCGACTCGGAGAGCAGCTCCAGGGCCTGCTTTTCCACCTCGAACATGCGCCGGGTGATCTCCAGCAGCTGCTGGCCGGCCCGGGTCAGGCTGACCTGCTTCTTGTGCCTGTTGAACAGAATGACGTCGTATTCCTCCTCCAGCTTGCGCACCTGGTCGGAAATCGCCGGCTGGGTCAGGCAGAGGGCCTCGGCGGCGCGGGAGAACCCGCCGCAGATGGCCACGTAGTGGAAGGCCCGCAGTTGGACGTAGCGCAAGGGCGCCTCCCGCCCCTCCGGGCGTCAGGAATGGGTCAGGGGTTTACTATTAGCATAACCTATTCAACTTATACAAAATAACGATTTTACAGATAGGTTGCGAGCCCCCAGGATGGCGGCGCGGTGGCGGCTCCGGGCCGCGCGCCGCGATCCAGGCCACATTACTTCAGGAGCGCGACGCGGATGACCCCGACCAGCGGTGCCGCCGTGATCTTCGAACCGCCCGCCGAGGGCGAACCCTACCTGCTGACGCCGGGGCCGCTGACAACCTCGGCCAGCGTCAAGCGCCGCATGCTGAAGGACTGGGGCTCCTGGGATGGCGACTTCCGCGCCATGACCGCCGCGCTGCGCCGCCGCCTGCTGGTCCTCGCCGGGGACAGCGCGGGGAGCTACGACTGCGTGCCGATCCAGGGCAGCGGCACCTTCGCCGTGGAAGCCATGCTCGGCACTTTCCTGCCGCGCGACGGCAAGGCCCTGGTGCTGGTCAACGGTGCCTACGGGCAGCGCATCGTGCAGACCCTCGACTACCTGGAGCGTGCGCACGCCGTGATCGACAAGGGCGACTACCTGCCGCCGCGCGGCCCCGAGGTCGCCGCCGCGCTGGAAGCCGACCCGGCGATCACCCACGTCGTGCTGGTCCACTGCGAGACCTCCTCGGGCATCCTCAACCCGGTGGCCGAGATCGCCCAGGTGGCGGCCGCCCGGGGCAGGAAGCTGCTGATCGATTCGATGAGCGCCTTCGGCGCCCTGCCGCTCGATGTGAAAGACATCCCCTATGCCGCCACGGTGTCCTCGGCCAACAAGTGCATCGAGGGCGTGCCCGGCTTCGGCTTCGTCATCGCCCGCAAGGACGAGCTGGCGGCGGCGCAGGGGCGCAGCCATTCGCTCAGCCTCGATCTGCATGCCCAGTGGGCCTACATGGAAAAGACCGGCCAGTGGCGCTATACGCCGCCGACCCACGTGGTCGCGGCCTTCCTGCAGGCCCTCGACGAGCACGCGGCCGAGGGCGGCGTCGCCGGGCGCGGCGCCCGCTATGCCGAGAACCGCGACGTCATGGTGGCCGGCATGCGCCGGCTCGGCTTCGAGACCCTGCTGCAGGACGGCTGGCTGTCGCCCATCATCGTCACCTTCTTCAACCCGGCCGACCCGAAGTTCGACTTCCAGACCTTCTACGACCTCTTGAAAGCCCGGGGCTTCATCATCTATCCCGGCAAGCTGACGGTCGTGGATTCCTTCCGCATCGGCTGCATCGGCCGCCTCGATGCCGCGGTGATGCGCCGCCTGGTCGCCGCTGTCGCCGAGGCCCTCAAGGAGATGGGCGTCGACGACGCCACGCCGCCGGCCGCCGCCATGGACGAGCGCGCCAAGCTGGTCGCCTGAGATCACAAAAAAGGACTACCGATGAACGCGCAAAGCACCGTTACCGTCAATGGCCGCAGCTACGCCTTTCCCAAGGCGCCGGTGGTCGTCGTCTGCATCGACGGCTCGGAGCCCGACTACATGGAACAGGCCGTGGCCGCCGGGCGCATGCCCTGGCTGAAGTCGGCCCTGCCGGGCGGCGCCGACCTGCGCGCCGACTGCGTGGTACCGACTTTCACCAACCCCAACAACCTCTCCATCGTCACCGGCCAGCCGCCGAAGGTGCACGGCATCTGCGGCAACTTCTTCTACGACCCGGCCAAGGACGAAGAGGTGATGATGAACGACCCGGCCTACCTGCGCGCGCCGACCATCTTTCCCGCCTTCCAGCAGGCCGGCGCCAGGATCGCCGTGGTGACCGCCAAGGACAAGCTGCGCCGCCTGCTCGGCCACGGCCTGACCATGAAGCCGGGCGAGGCGGTCTGCTTCTCGGCCGAGAAGGCCGACCAGGCGAGCCGCGCCGAAAACGGCATCGAGGGTCTGCTGGAGCTGGTCAGCAGGCCCCTGCCCTCCGTCTACTCCGCCGAGCTCTCGGAGTTCGTCTTCGCCGCCGGGGTCAAGCTGATGGCGGCCATGCGGCCCGACCTCATGTACCTCTCCACCACCGACTACATCCAGCACAAGCACGCCCCGGGCAGCGAGGGCGCCAACGACTTCTACGCCATGATGGACGGCTACCTCGCCCAGCTCGACGCCGCCGGCGCGGTCATCGTGCTGACCGCCGACCACGGCATGAACGCCAAGCACAGGTCCGACGGCGCGCCCAACGTGCTCTACCTGCAGTCCGCACTCGACGACTTCCTGGGCGCGGGCGTTGCCCGCACCATCCTGCCGATCACCGACCCCTACGTGGTGCATCACGGGGCGCTCGGCTCCTACGCCACGGTCTACCTGCCGAAAGGCGCCGACGTCGCCGCCGTGGCCGCCCACATCGAGGGACTGGAGGGCGTCGAGCAGGTGCTGACCCGCGACGGCGCGGCCGAAGCTTTCGAGTTGCCGTCAGACCGCATCGGCGAGCTGGTGGTGGTCACCGAGAAGACCCGCGCCGTCGGCACCAGCCCGGAGCGGCACGACCTCTCCGGCCTCGACGTGCCGCTGCGCTCCCACGGCGGGGTCAGCGAGCAGCGCGTGCCGCTGGTGGTCAACCGGCCGGTGACGCACATCGACGGCCGCCACCTGCGCAACTTCGACGCCTTCGATATCGCCCTCAACCACGTCGAGGCCCGCCAGACCGCGGCGGCCGAGTAAAGGAATCTCCGCCATGAGCATCGCCGAGAGCTTCGCTGCGGCACCGCGTCACGAACCCATGCGCATCGCCGGGCGCAAGGTCGACGCCGACGGCGTCATCGACGTGCTCTATCCCTATACCGAGGAGGTGATCGGCACGGTGCCGGCGGGCAATGCCGCCCATGCCCGCGAGGCCTTCGACATCGCCGCGGCCTACGAGCCCAAGCTGACCCGCTACGAGCGCCAGCAGATCCTGTTCCGCACGGCAGAGATCCTGACCGCGCGCAAGCAGGAGATCTCCGACCTCATCACCCTGGAGCTCGGCATCTCCAAGGCCGATTCGCTCTACGAGGTGGGCCGCGCCTACGACGTCTTCACCCTGGCCGGCCAGCTCGCCATCCAGGACGACGGCGAGATCTTCTCCTGCGACCTCACCCCGCACGGCAAGGCGCGCAAGATCTTCACCACCCGCGAGCCGCTGAAGGCGATCTCCGCCATCACGCCCTTCAATCACCCGCTCAACATGGTGGCGCACAAGATCGCCCCGGCGGTGCTCACCAACAACTGCATGGTGGTGAAGCCGACGGAGCTGACGCCGCTGACCGCGCTCATCCTGGCCGACGTGCTCTACGAGGCGGGCCTGCCGCCGGAGATGCTCTCCGTGGTCACCGGCTGGCCGCAGGACATCGGCCTGGAGATGATCCAGAACCCGAACATCGAGCTCATCACGTTTACCGGCGGCGTGCCGGTCGGCAAGATGATCGCCGAGAAGGCGGGCTACCGGCGCACGGTGCTGGAGCTCGGCGGCAACGACCCGCTGATCGTGCTGAACGATCTGAGCGACGACGACCTGGCCCGGGCCGCCGACCTGGCCGTGGCCGGCGCCACCAAGAACTCCGGCCAGCGCTGCACGGCGGTCAAGCGCATCCTCTGCCAGGAGTCCGTCGCCGAGCGCTTCGTGCCCCTGGTGCTGGAGCGCGCCAAAAAGATCCGCTTCGGCGATCCCATGAGCGCGGAGACCGACCTCGGCACCGTGGTCCACGCCCGGGCCGCCGAGATCTTCGAGACGCGCGTCCACCTGGCCGCCGAGCAGGGCGCCGAGGTGCTCTACGACCCGGGCCGCCAGGGCGCGCTGCTGCCGCCCATCGTGGTCGACCGCGTGCCGCACGGCTCGGAGCTGGTGATGGAGGAGACCTTCGGCCCCATCGTGCCCGTCGTGCGCGTGCCCGACGACGACGCGGCGGTGATGCAGATCTCCAACTCGACCGCCTTCGGCCTGTCGTCCGGCGTCTGCACCAACGACTTCCGCCGCATGCAGGCCTACATCAAGGGCCTCAAGGTCGGCACGGTGAACATCTGGGAGGTGCCCGGCTACCGCATCGAGATGTCGCCCTTCGGCGGCATCAAGGACTCGGGCCTCGGCTACAAGGAAGGCGTCATCGAGGCGGCCCGGAGCTACACCAACGTGAAGACCTTCTCGCTGCCCTGGGGGTGAGGGGCGCTGGAGTCACCGCGTCCGGGTGAACTCGCACCAAACGTGCCGCCTTCTCATCCGTCACCCTCGGGCTTGTTGCGAGGGTCCATGGGAGAGGCCAGGCGCCAAGCCCCGCCATGGACCCTCGTGACAAGCCCGAGGGTGACAAGCAAGTATGTTCGAAGGCATTTACGTCCGCTTCAGGGCGCGAGAGGAATAACAAACAGCAACGCCAAAGAGCCAGGATCCTGATTGTCTGAGTTCGCTGTGGCGCTGGTGCTGGGCGCGGCGGTGCTGCACGCCACCTGGAACGCCATCGTCAAAGGCACGCGCGCGCGCGCCCTGGTGCTGGCCGCCGTGGCCGGTACCCACGGCAGCGTCGGCTTCCTGCTGATCCTCTGGACGACGCCACCGCTGGCGGCCTCCTGGCCCTACATCGCCGCCTCGGCCATTACCCACTACGGCTACTATTACTTCCTGGCGCTGGCCTACAAGTGGGGCGATCTCTCGCGGGTCTACCCGATCTCGCGCGGTCTGGCCCCTGTGCTGGTCTCGCTCGGCGCCCTCATCTTCGCCGGGGAGCGGCTCTCGGCGGCCGGCTGGCTCGGCGTGGCGACGATCTCCGCCGGCATCACGCTCCTCGCCTTCTTCTCCCGCGGGCCGGTGCTGCCCGACCCGCGCTCGACCGCGGCCGCCGTCGCCACGGGCCTCATCATCGCCACCTACTCCGTGGTCGACGGCATCGGCGTGCGCCTCTCCGGCAGCCCGCTGGGCTACATGGGCTGGCTGTTCTTCAGCGAGTTCCTGGTCAGTCTCTTCGTCTTCGTGCGCTTCAAGCCCCGGATGATCCCGGAAACCCGCGCCACCCTCCGGGTCGGCTACCTGGGCGGGCTCTGCGCCGTGGCCGCCTACGGGCTGGTCATCTACGCCAACACCCTGGCCCCGCTGGGCATGGTCTCGGCCCTGCGCGAGTCGAGCGTGATCATCGCCGCCCTCTTCGGGGTTGTCATATTCCGCGAGGGGCCCTGGGCCAGCCGCCTCGCCGCGGCGGCGACCGTCGGCGCCGGGGTCCTGGTCCTGACCCTCGCGGGCTGACGCTGCATCATCAGCAGAATTTTTCATTTCATAAAAAGAATAGATTTCCCCTATTGTAACATTCCGATCACACTGTGTTCGGAAACAGACAAGATCGCCGACGCCACAGCGCGCGGCGGCCCAAGGGGGTAAGCGCCAAACCACAGAGCAATCCGCCAGGAAACCGGTGCGCAAACCGGGATGTTCGGCTAGCAACAGGGAGCAACAACATCATGGCACTTCGCAAAATTCTGCTGACCGCGGCCGCGGCCAGCCTTCTGGCCGCGACGGTCGCGAAAGCCGAGGTCGAACTGACGGTCTACACCGCCGTCGAGGCCGAGGATCTCAAGCGCTATGCGGAGACCTTCAACCAGGACCACCCGGACATCAAGATCAACTGGGTGCGCGATTCGACGGGCATCATCACGGCCAAGCTGCTGGCCGAGAAGAACAACCCGCAGGCCGACGTGGTCTGGGGCCTGGCCGCAACCTCGCTGCTGCTGCTGAAGACCGAAGGCATGCTGGAGGCCTATGCGCCCAAGGGCGTCGAGAAGCTGGATCCCAAGTTCGTCGACAAGAGCAACCCGCCGGCCTGGGTCGGCATGGACGCCTGGGTCGCCTCGGTCTGCTTCAACACCGTCGAGGCCGGAAAGCTCGGCCTGCCGGCGCCGAAGACCTGGAAGGACCTGACCAAGCCGGTTTACGCCGGCCACGTCATCATGCCGAACCCGAATTCCTCGGGCACCGGCTTCCTCGACGTCTCCTCCTGGCTGCAGATGTTCGGCGAGAAGGACGGCTGGGCCTACATGGACGGGCTGCACCAGAACATCGCGCGCTACACGCATTCGGGCTCCAAGCCCTGCAAGATGGCCGCGGCGGGTGAGATCCCCATCGGCATCTCCTTCGCCTTCCGCGGCGCCAAGTCCAAGGCCGAAGGCGCGCCGATCGACATCATCGTGCCGGACGAGGGCGTGGGCTGGGACATGGAGGCCACGGCCATCGTCGCCGGCACGGCGAAGCTGGACGCGGCCAAGACCCTGGTCGACTGGTCGATCACCAAGAAGGCCAACGAGATGTACAACACCGGTTACGCCGTGGTCGCCATGCCCGGCGTGGCCAAGCCGGTGAAGTTCTTCCCGGAAAACCTGATCGAGAAGATGATCGACAACGATTTCGAATGGGCCGCGAACAACCGCAAGGCCATCCTCGAAGAGTGGCAGAAGCGCTACGATTCGAAGTCCGAACCGAAGAGCTGATCACAGCCTGAAACTGCGAGGAGGGCGCCGCTTGCGGCGCCCTCTTCCGCTCTTTGGCGCCCTCCCGCATACTGATCGCCCGGCCCTGCCCTCTGAACGACAGGTAACGGCGGGCAGCGGCGCCGCAATCGAGCGAGACTGATCCTTGTCCAGCTACCTGCGCATCCGCGACCTGCACAAGAAGTTCGGCGATTTCACGGCCCTGAGGGATATTTCCCTGGACGTGCAGGAAGGCGAGTTCGTCTGCTTCCTCGGCCCCTCCGGTTGCGGCAAGACGACCCTGCTGCGAGCCATTGCCGGGCTCGACCTGCAGACCCAGGGTTCCATCGAGCAGGGCGGGACGGACATCTCGGCCCTGCCGATCGCCGAGCGCGACTTCGGCATCGTGTTCCAGTCCTATGCCCTCTTCCCCAACCTGACCATCGAGCGCAACATCGCCTTCGGGCTGGAGAACAGCGGCCGGCCCAGAGCGCAGATCGCGGCCCGCGTCACCGAACTGCTCGACCTCGTCGATCTCGCCGACCAGCGCAGGAAGTACCCGGCACAGCTTTCCGGCGGCCAGCAGCAGCGCATCGCCCTGGCGCGCGCCATCGCCACCTCGCCCGGGCTGCTGCTGCTCGACGAGCCGCTGTCCGCGCTCGACGCCAAGGTGCGCGTCCACCTGCGCCACCAGATCAAGGAGCTGCAGCGCAAGCTGGGCGTCACCACCATCATGGTGACCCACGACCAGGAAGAGGCGCTGTCCATGGCCGACCGCATCGTGGTCATGAACCACGGCGTCATCGAGCAGATCGGCACGCCGACCGAGATCTACCGCGAGCCGAAGTCCCTCTTCGTGGCCGACTTCATCGGTGAGACCAACCAGATCCGCTCGACCCTGAGCGCGCCTGGCAGCTTCACCCTCGGCAAGGCGGAGCTGCGGGGCACCACCGACGGCCTGGCGCCGGGCGAGGCGATCATCGTCACGATCCGACCAGAGGACATCATCCCCCATGCCGCCGGCAGCCAGCCGAGCAGCAGCGACCGGAGCCTGCTGGACGTCACCATCGGCGAGATGGAGTTTCTCGGCTCCTTCTGGCGCTCGCGGCTGACCGGCGAGGCCCTGGGCGACGAGGAGCTCTTTGCCGATTTCTCGATCAACGCCGTGCGCCGGCTGTCGCTCGACGAGGGCGCGCGGCTCACCATCGAGCTGCCGGCCAGCCGGCTGATCGCCTTCCCGGCGGGAGACCACCATGGCCGCCACGGCTGAAGCCGCCGCCCGCGGCCGCCCGAACCGGGCCAAGCCTCTGAAGCCGAAACTGGGCCGCGACGACCTCATTATGCGCGGCTTCATGGCCGTGATCGCCCTCTACCTGGTGATCGCTCTGGCCCTGCCGCTCTATGCTATGCTGTCGAAGTCGTTCTCGACCTACCGCTTCGACCTGACGGCCTACGAGTTCCAGGTCAGCGACGAAGCGGGCAACTTCGCCACGCCACCGGTCAGCGCCGCGACGCTCAACGAGCAGCTCCAGGCCGTGCCACCGGAAGACCTCGCCACCAGCGGCGACGGGCGTCTGCCGGCGACGACCTTTTTCCCCGACTTCAGCTTCCGCAGTCCGGTTCACTACCGCATCCGCAGCCTCCGCGACGAGGCGGTCTACCTGATCGGCTCGGAGCGCATCACCGGCAGCGACTGGCGGGAGGTCGATTCCAACACCTTCCGCCGGGTCATGCTGCGTCCCGTGCGCGACATCGGCCTGGCCAACTACGCGACCTACTTCTCGACGCCCTCGCTGTTCCGCTCGATCGAGAACTCGCTGGTGATCTCGGCGCTCAGCACGGTCATCACCGTGACGCTGGCCTTCGGCTTCGCCTATGCGCTCAACCGCAGCTGCATGCGCTTCAAGGGCGTCTTCCGCCTCATCGCCATGGCGCCGATCCTGGTGCCCTCGCTGCTGCCCGGCATCGCCCTGGTCTACCTCTTCGGCAACCAGGGCATGCTCAAGGAGCTGCTGCTGGGCGAGTCCATCTACGGACCGATCGGCATCGTCATCGGATCGGTATTCTTCACCTTTCCCCATGCCATGATCATCATCACGACGGCGCTGGCGATCTCCGACGCGCGGCTCTACGAGGCCGCCGAGTGCCTCAAGGCGAGCCGCTGGAAGATCTTTTGGACCGTGACCATCCCCGGCGCACGCTACGGCCTGATCTCCGCCGCCTTCGTGGTCTTCAACCTTGTGATCACCGACTTCGGCCTGCCCAAGGTGATCGGCGGCCAGTTCAACATGCTGGCCGTCGACATCTACAAGCAGGTTATCGGGCAGCAGAACTTCGAGATGGGTGCCGTTGTCTCGGTGGTGCTGCTGATCCCCGCGCTGGTCGCCTTCGCCGTCGACCGCCAGGTGCAGAAAAAGCAGGTGGCCCTGCTCTCGACCCGCTCGGTGCCCTACGAGCCGAAGCCCAATTCGCGCTTCGACTGGCTGGCCCTGGCCTACTGCAGCCTGATCGCCGTGTTCATCGTCGGCCTGCTCGCGGTCTGCCAGTTCGCCGCGCTGATCAAGTTCTGGCCCTATGACCTGAGCCTTAGCCTCAAGAACTACGCCTTCGACCTGATGGACGGCGGCGGCTGGGATTCCTACTACAACTCGATCAAGATGGCGTTGCTGACAGCGGTGATCGGCACGCTGGTGGTCTTCGTCGGGGCCTACATGGTGGAGAAGACCAAGGGCTTCGAGACCGGCCGGGCGCTGTTCCAGCTGCTCGCCATGCTGCCCATGGCGATCCCCGGCATGGTGCTGGGCCTGGCCTACATCTTTTTCTTCAACAACCCGGCCAACCCGCTGAACGCGCTCTACGGTACCATGGCGATCCTGGTGATCTGCACGGTGACCCACTTCTATACCGTCTCGCACCTGACGGCGATGACCGCGCTGAAGCAGATGGACCGGGAGTTCGAGTCGGTCGCCGCCTCGCTGAAGCAGCCCTTCTACAGGCTGTTCCGCGTGGTCACCGTGCCGGTCTGCCTGCCGACCATCCTCGACATCTCGATCTATCTCTTCGTCAATGCCATGACCACGGTCTCGGCGGTGGTCTTCCTCTACTCGCCGACCACCACGCTCGCCTCGGTCGCCGTCCTCAACATGGACGACGCCGGCGACATCGCGCCGGCCGCCGCCATGGGCATGATGATCTTCTACACCAACGCCGGCGCGCGCATCCTGCACCTGGCGATCTCCAAGGGCGTGCTCAAGCGCACCCAGGCCTGGCGCTTCCGCTGATCGCGCAAAGAAACGCGGCCCTCCCGGGCGTGCCGGGAGGACCGCGCAGGACCCTGCGAGGCAAGTCGTCAGGGATCAGCTGTGGGCGTGATGGCCCTTGTGGGTCGCGGCTATGCCTTCACCGGGCCGCAGGCTGTCCGGCAGCAGGAAGGCGACGATGATGAGCGCCACGCCGACCGCGATGCCGAGGACCTCGCCCGACAGGCCGGGGAACAACGCCGGATAGTCGGTGCCGACGATGGCGCCGAGCGTGGTCTTGCCGCCGAGGATCGAGTCCAGCACGCCGGTCGTCTCGACCCAGGCGTAGCTCGCCATGTAAGCGGCCGCGCCGAGCAGGCCGCCGAGCACGAAGGCCAGCGCGTCCTTGCGCCCGGTCGCTGCGGCGGCGAGACCGGTGCCGGGGCAATAGCCGGCCGCGGCGAAGCCGAGACCCAGCAGGATGCCGCCGAGGAAGACACCGAAGTAAGCGCTCTTCACGCTGAGGTGGCCCGGGTCGACGACGCCGGCGAGCAGGCCGGCGAACATCAGCAGCGACGACACGCCGATGGCCAGCAGGATGGTCTTCATCAGGTGCAGGTTGCCGAGCCGCAGCATGCCGATGATGACGTTCGGATTGGTCGCGCCGATGCGGTCGAGCACGAAGCCGAAGGCAGCACCGATGACGATCGCCAGAAGGATGGTGGTCATCGCTCAGGCCTCCTTTCGGAACAGGTAGAGCGCCAGGGGAATGCCGGCGAGGAACGCGCCGGCGGCGAAAATGTAGCCGGAGACCGCGGTCTGCATCATGCCGCTCATCATGTGGCCGCTGGTGCAGCCCCCGGCGAGGCGCGCGCCGTAGAGCACCAGGAAGCCGGAGACGAAGGCGACCAGATAGCGCTTGCCCGGCGAATCGCCGAAGTTGGCACGCCACACCGGCGGCATGCTGCGCTCCGCTTTCGGCACGCCGCCGCGCAGCAGCGCGGAGACCGCCGCGCCGAGGATCATCGCGACGACGAAGACGAAGCCGTAGTTCAGCGGATTGGCGACGTTCTTGGCATAGGATCCGCCGCTCTTGTCGAGATAGGCGTTGGGGCTGGCATAGCCGCTCTTGGACTCGACCGATTCGACCACGACGGCCGGGTTGATCGCATCCCACAGGATGCCGTCGAAGATGACGAACTGGGTCGAGACGCCGATCGGCTTGACCAGAACCACCGCGGCGAGAAAGACGAGGCCCAGGGCAAGGCCTCCGAGACGCCAGGGTAGAATCATGGGGGAACCTCCTTTCATGAGTCGGCCCAGTGTTAATATATTCATGATCATGAATATATGATCTGGATCAAAAATGCTGATGAAAGGCTAATCCATTGAATCAAAAATAGTTTCAGGCCCGGACGGGGCGGCGCTGGGCCTCAGGCCCCGCGGTCGTACAGGGTCAGCGCCCACTTCCCGCTGGCGGTGTCGTGGCGCAGGATGTAGGTGGCGCCGTCGCCGCCCTCGACCTTGAAGTAGCGATGGTCCGGCGCCAGCCACTGGTCGAGCACGCGGGCGACCTCGATCTGCCGCGCGCCGAGAAAGAAGCGGCGCGGCGTCTGTTCGCCGCGATAGCCGGCATGGCAGTCGACGCGGATGAACTCTTCGCCTTCCAGCGCCATGACCCGGCGCCCTAGGGCCTGTGGACACTTAGGTTGTGGGTTTGGCGGGAGCCGGTTTTAGTCTGGGTTAGGAGAGGAAGGCGCGGTGGTGTGTGCCACCACAAGCCTTTCTCGACGCGGCCCAGACTAAAATCCGCCCCGTCCCTTCGGGATATGGCGAAATTGGCCCGCTGCCGCGTCGCTCCTCCTTGAATATGCTTTGGCATGTCCTTCGTCGTCGCTCCTAACAGCGGGCCAATTTCGCTCATACCAAATCCCGCAACCTAAGTGTCCACAGGCCCTAACCCTTGACGCAGACCAGCGGGCGCAGCCGGGCGACGCGGCGGGCGAGACCGGCGCGCTCGGCGGCTTCAACCACGGCATCGACGTCTTTGTAGGCGCCCGGCGCCTCCTCGGCGACGCCGCGCGACGAGGGTGAGCGGATGATGATACCGCGCTCGGCCAGCTCGTCTTCGACCTGGCGGCCCTTCCAGCGCTTGGCCGCCTGGTGCCGGCTCATGGCCCGCCCGGCGCCGTGGCAGGCCGAACTGAAGGCGCGAGCCTCGCTTTCCGCGGTTCCCACCAGCACGTGCGATCCCGTCCCCATGCTGCCGCCGATCAGCACCGGCTGGCCGGCGGCCCTGAGCGGCGCCGGCAGCAGCGCATGGCCGGGCCCGAGCGCCCGGGTCGCGCCCTTGCGGTGCACGAAGAGGCGCCGCGTCTCACCGTCGATGCGGTGTTCCTCCACCTTGCAGGTGTTGTGCGAGACGTCGTAGAGCAGCTTGAGTTCCGCACCGTCGAAAATCGCGGCGAAGACCTGGCGCGTCAGCTGCCCGAGGATCTGGCGGTTGGCGAAGGCGCAGTTGATCCCCGCGCGCATCGCCCCGAGATAGCTCTGGCCCAGCGGCGAGTCGATGACGGCGCAGGCCAGCTCGCGATCCGGCAGGCGGATGCCCTGCTGCGGCGCGGCCACGGCCATGTCCTTGAGGTACTCGGTGCCGATCTGGTGGCCGAGCCCGCGCGAGCCGCAGTGTATGGAGATCACCACCTGCCCGGCGCGCAGGCCGAAGGCAGTGGCCGTGACCGGGTCGAAGATCTCGCCGACGACCTGCACCTCGAGATAGTGGTTGCCCGAACCGAGTGTGCCCATCTCCTCGCGCTGGCGGCGGCGCGCCTTGGCGGAAACCTGATCCGGATCGGCGCCCGCCATGCAGCCCTGCTCCTCGATGCGCTGCAGGTCTTCGGCCTGCCCGTAGCCCTGATCCGCTGCCCAGCGCGCGCCGCCGGCGAGCATCGCCGTCATCTCCGCATCGCTCAGGCGGATTGCCCCGCGGCTGCCGACGCCGGCGGGGATTTCAGCAAAGAGGGCGTCGGCCAGCGCGCGCTTCTGCGGTTCCACCGCCGCGAGGTCGAGCTCGCTGAGCATCAGCCTTACGCCGCAGGAGATGTCGAAGCCGACGCCGCCGGCGGAAACCACACCGCCCGCCGCCGCATCGAAGGCGGCGACACCGCCGATCGGGAAGCCGTAGCCCCAGTGGGCATCCGGCATAGCATAGGAGGCCTTCACGATGCCCGGCAGCGCGGCGACGTTGGCGACCTGTTCCAGCACCTTGTCGTCCATGCCGCGGATCAGCGCCTCGTCGGCGAAGATGACGCCGGGCACGCGCATCGGACCGCTGGGCCCGAAGTGCCACTCGAAGTCCCCTCTGCGCTCCAGTCTGGTCGGGTCCATGACCCCTTTCCTCAAGCGGTGCTCAGACGTCGACGACGCATTGAGCGTACCAGCCCCCTTGCGGCCGCATTGCGACCTTCAGCTCGGTAAAGGTCGCGCCTTTCGGCTCGGCCGCGGGGCGGTGGCGCTGCCGGTCGACCGGCTCGCCCCAGGCTTTGCCCGTCAGACAGCCATCCTCGATCGTGACGGTAAAGCGTGAGAACAGCATGCGCCGCACCGCCATCTCGTAGATCACCGCATTCAGCCACTCGACCAGCAGCAGGTCGCGCTCCGGTGCGTCGCAGGCGATGGCCACCGCCTGTTGCGGCATCACCGTGTCGAGATCGCTGACCACGGCGGTCAGGGCCAGGGCGGCCTGTTCGAAAGCGGTCGCCGGATCCGGCCCGAAGCCGCGCAGCCCGACGTCCGCGTCATGCGGAAAGTGCTCCCAGCCCGCCGCGGCTGCGCCCCTGCGCTTCGAAGCCCTGGGCACGACATCGCCTTAGCTGGTGAGGTGGTGCTTGCCGATGAGTTTCACGGTGCTGGCCTGCGGGCCCTTGTCGCTCTCCTTCTCGGCGGTCACAAAGCGCACCTCCTGGCCTTCTTCCAGCTTGTCGAAGTCCGCGTCGACCAGGCTGTTCTGGTGGAAGTAGATTTCCCGTCCGTCCGGGGTCTCGATGAAGCCGTAGCCCTCGTAGGCGAACAGCCGGGCGATCTTCCCGTGCGGCGGCACCTCATGGGTCTTGACCCGCCCTGCGCGGCGCCGCGAATGGTCTTCCAGGCGGCGGCGCGCCGCGTTGAAGGCATCGCGCACGGCGACATAGACGTCCTCATGGGCGTGGTTCTTGCCCGAGTGGCGGTCCACCACCACCTGCTTGCCCGGCACGCCGACCTCGATGTGGACGTGGAAAAGATTACCCTTGGTGTGCTTGCGGTTGGCCGCCTCGACCGTCACCCGGCAGAAGGTGATGCGATCGAAGAACTGCTCGAGCTTCGCAGCTTTTTCGCGGATCCGCGCCTCCACGGCATCGGAGTGATCCATGTTCAGGAAGCTGACTTCAAGGGGGGTTTCCATGGAGGGTACCTGCCTTCCTTCACCTGGTGCAATTGGTTCTGAGCCTATCCTCCGGCGCCGCCAGGTGCCGCGCATTGAGGTTGATCAATGCCCGACTGCGGCCCGCTCCCCTGGATCCGGAGCGGGCCCGGCCGTTATCGGGCAGGCCCATAGTTGGAATGTTGGGCTTGTATCGCGCCCGATTCAAGCCACACTGGGTCGGGGCCCGACGCGCCGGGAGCAAGCCGGACCGCCCAAGAAGGACGTGAAAACCGCGGAAACGCTGCATGCCGCCCTGGCCTATGCCGAGGCTGGCTGGTCGGTCGTGCCCATGGTGCCGAAGGGTAAGCAGCCGCTGCTCCCCTGGCTGGAGTTCCAGGAGCGTCGCGCCGCAGCGGCGGAGATCCGCGACTGGTTCCGCCGCTGGCCCGAGGCCAACATCGCCGTCGTCACCGGCGCCATCTCCGGCATTGTCGTGCTCGACATCGACCCGCGCCACGGCGGCGAGGCCTCGCTCGATCTGCTGTCCGACGACGTCGGGCCGATCCCCAGTACCGTGGAGGCGCTGACCGGCGGCGGCGGGCGCCATCTCTATTTCGCCCACCCGGGCCCGCCCCTGCGCAACCGGGCCGGGCTGCGGCCCGGGCTCGACCTGCGCGGCGACGGCGGCATCGTGATCGTGCCGCCCTCCCTGCACCCTTCCGGCCGGCGCTATGCCTGGGCTGCCGGGCGCAACCCGCAGGAGGCCGAACCCGCTGCCCTGCCCGAGGCCCTGCTGGCCGAGCTTTCCGCCCAGGGCCGCCGCCAGGGCCACCCCCTGAGCTACTGGCGCGAACTGGTCGCAGAAGGCGTGCCCGAGGGACAGCGCAACAGCACCATCGCCTCCCTCGCCGGCCACCTGCTGTGGCACGAGGTCGATCCGGACGTGGTGAGCGAGATCCTCCTGTGCTGGAACCGGGTGCGCTGCCGCCCGCCGCTGAGCGACGAGGAGGTGCTGCGCACCGTGCGCAGCATCACCCGGCTGCACCACCGCGAGTCCGATCTCAGGTAACCGGCAGCCATTCCAGTCCCTCCGCGCTCGGCAACAGCCGCGTGCCGAGGCGGGCCGCCGCCGCCTGCATGCGCGCACAGATCTCCGCAGCGACGGCGCCCTCGGCGAGATTCACCTGCGCCAGGGTCAGGACCACCGGGATCAGCGTCAGCCGGGCGATGCGCCGCTCGGCCAGGTCCACCTGGAAGATGAACGACCAGTCGTTGCGCAGCCAGGGATCGACCGCATAGTCGTCGAGAAAGTCGCCGGTGTCGTAGAGGATCAGGCCGCCGCGGCGCGGCTCGACCCCCTGGAAGACATGCGCCGAATGACCCCAGAACAGGTCGACCGCGCCGCCGTCGACAAGCCGGCGCGCAAAGGCCTGAAAGTGCGGCGGCGGCTCGGTGACCATGTTGGGACCCCAGTGGGCCGCCAGCACCACCAGATCGGCGCCGTCCCGGCGCAGCCCGGCGGCCAGAGACTCCAGCTGCGCGGCGATCGCCTCGTCCTCGCCGAGCCGTCCGTAGAAGGTGCCCGGGCTGTTCTCCGCGGCCGCGAAGCCCGGCTCGTTGTCGGTCACCGACAGCAGGCCGATCTTGAGCCCGCCGGCCGCCAGCAGCACCGGCGCCCGGGCCGCGGCAAGGTCGAGGCCCGCGCCCGCGTGACGGATACCGCCGCGGTCGAGATGGTCCAGCGTGTCCTTCAGGCCTTGGATCTCGGCGTCGAGCACGTGGTTGTTGGCGAGGCTGACGCAGTCGATGCTTGCGGCCTGCAACACCTCGACAGCTGCGGGCTCGGCACGGAAATGGAACACCTTCGGATAGCGCGCCCAGCGCGTGCGGCTGGCAGTGATCGCGCATTCGAGATTGGCGAGAACGGCATCGGCACGCTGCAGCACCGGCAGCGCCGTGCCCCAGAACCAAGCCGGCGGTCTGGTGCCATAGAAGTCGTTGACCAGGCGCCCGAGCATGACGTCGCCGACGATGGCGAGGCGGCAGTGCTGCGGCGTCATCGCAGCGATCTCCGCGGATCGGGTGGCGACCTTGTCATCGGCCGAGGGCTTCCCAGATCATGGAGGGACCCGATATACCTGTCAGGGCTGTGGCGGCGGCGCCTTTACATAGATCAATGCCGCCCCGGCCCCGCAGTGCCAGTCTATGCGCCACGAAAGGCGGAGTTCCAGTCCTGCCGCCAGACTCATCCGCCCCCGGACCAAGGGAGAACCGTTATGAGCGCCAGCAAGCCGAAGAACATCGAGGATCTCGAGGCCCAGGTCGCCTACAACGAGAAAATGCTCAACGATCTGAGCGATATCGTCACCACCCAAGGCCGCGAGATCGACAAGCTGAAGGCCGAGATCGATGTCCTGGGGCGCCAGGTCCTGCAGATTACCGAAGGCGAGGTCGGCTCGCACTGAGGCCGCCGTGACGCAAGCCGCGGCGGCAGAAGAAGGGTCCGCGCCGGGCCTGCTGCTGACCGACCTTTACCAGCTCAACATGATGCAGGCCTACGAAGAGGCCGGCATGACGGAAACTGCCGTCTTCGAGCTCTTCGTGCGCAAGCTGCCGCCGACGCGCAACTTTCTGGTGGCCGCGGGGCTGGCGCAGGTCGTCGCCTTCCTCGAGAGCGCCGCCTTCAGCGAGGCGGAGCTTGCCTGGCTGGAGTCCGAGCACCGCTTCTCTGCCTCCTTCCTGGAGTACCTCCGGACCTTCCGCTTCACCGGCGATGTCGATGCCGTGGCCGAGGGCGAGATCCTCTTTCCGGATGAGCCGCTGCTGCGCGTCGTCGCGTCCCTGCCGCAGGCGCAGCTGGTCGAGACGCGGATCATGAATCTGATGCACTTCGAAAGCGTCATCGCCAGCAAGGCGGCGCGCCTGCGCCTTGCCGCCGGCGACAAGGTACTGATCGATTTCGGCCTGCGCCGCGCCCACGGCGCCGAGGCCGGTTTGCTGGCGGCGCGCGCCAGCTACCTCGCCGGCTTCGACGGCACCGCGACGGTGGAAGCGGGACGCCGCTTCGGCATCCCGATCAGCGGCACCATGGCGCATTCCTTTGTCCAGGCGCACGACGACGAAGTGGAATCCTTCCGCCATTTCGCCCGCTCGCGGCCCGACAGCGTGATTCTGCTGATCGACACCTACGACACCGAGTCGGCCGCGGAGAAAGTGGTGACCCTCGCCCCTGAGCTGGCCGCCGAAGGCATCACCCTGCGCGGCGTGCGCCTCGACAGCGGCGACCTGGGCGATCATGCCCGCAAGGTGCGCGCGATCCTCGACGCCGGCGGGCTTAAGGACGTGCAGATATTCGCCAGCGGCGGCCTCGACGAGTGGGCCCTGGCAAAGCTGCTGAGCCAGGATGCGCCGATCGACGGCTTCGGCATCGGCACCGGCCTTACCACCTCGCAGGACGCCCCGGCCTTCGACTGCGCCTACAAGCTGCAGGAATACGCCGGCAGACCCAAACGCAAGCTCTCCGAGGGCAAGGCGACCTGGCCGGGCCGCAAGCAGGTCTTTCGCCGCTTCGATGCCGAGGGCCGGCCAGCGGGCGACATCCTAACCCTGGTCGACGACCGGCAGGAGGGCACGGCCCTGCTGCAGCCGGTGATGCGCGGCGGACGGACCATCGCCGCCCTGCCGTCGCTGCCGGAAAGCCGCGCCGCCACCCTGGAACATCTCGCCAGCCTGCCGCCCGCCCTGGCGGCCCTGGAGCAGGTGCCGGCTTATCCGGTGACGGTCTCCGCGGCCCTCAAGGCGCTCGCCCTGAAGACTGTGCCGCCGGGCGGCGCCGCCTCCGAGGTTTGATCCACGTCATGGGCCGGGCAGCGCCGCAGGACTAGCTTGAAGCCGTCCGCGCCTCGACAGAGCTGGGTTCCGGTGGGAGGTTACGTGCCATGTTCAAGCACATCCTGGTTCCCGTCGACGGCTCCGCGCACGCCCAGCGCGCCGTCGACATCGCCGCCGACCTGGCGCAGCGCTATGGGGCCGATCTCACGCTGATCCATGTCCTGACGCGCGTCGGCGACTACAGCGTGCCGCAGGAGCTGAAGGCCTTCGAGCAGATCGAGCACATGCGCGTCACCACGCATGACCTGATTGAATCCCTCGGGCGGGAGATCCTTGTCAGTGCCGAGGAGCGCGCCAGGGAAAAGGGCGTTGCAGACTGCAAGCAGCTGCTGGAGAGCGGCGATCCGGCGCGCCTGATACAGCATGCCGTCGAAACGCAGGCCGTCGACCTGATCGTAATGGGCCGGCGCGGACTCGGCGACCTCGGCGGCCTGCTGCTCGGCAGCGTGTCCCACAAGGTCGCCCAGGCCGTCGACTGCTGCTGCCTGACGGTCAAGTAAGTGCCGCAGATCGCGCCGGCCGGACTTCGATGTCGAGCAGGCCCTGGCGGGGTCCCGACTCCGGGTCGCGCCACGGAAGGCAAAGATAGGCGCGCCGCGGCGGATGCAAGGTAAACCGAGTCCGTTTTAGGCGCAGGCGCCGTTTCCCGGCCCGAGAACGATCGGAATTACGGCCGCGAAGATGCTGGAATCTGCAGGCAACATCGGCTTCGATGCTGCCAGGAAAGCATAAATCGACCTGCAGGAGGCTGGCATTCTCGACCCGACCAAGGTGCTGCGCATCGCCCTGGACAACGCAGTGTCGCTGGCCAGCATCCTGATGCTGGCCGCCGTCCTGCTCGGCGGCTGCGTTTCGTCGGAAAGCTGGGAGGCAACGCGCCTGCTGCAGGACATCGACGCCGCAGGCGGTCCCTCGACGCTCAAGGCGGAGACTCCGCGGCCGCGGCGTTCCACCCTGCGCTACGAGGTGGAGGGGCGCAGCGGCGTCGCCGACCTCTACGAGCCGGGCCAGCCGGTCGGCGGCGCGCTGGTGCTGGTGCCCGGCTTCACCGAGGCGGGCCGCAACGACTGGCGCCTGGTGGAGCTCGCCCGCTCGCTGGCCCGCGCGCGCTTTCTGGTCCTGGTGCCGGAACTGCCCGGCGCGCGCCAATTACGCGTGCGCCCGGAAGACAGCCGCAACATCGCCGACGCAGTGATCCACCTGCGGCAGCTGCGCCCCGCAGAGGCCGCGCGCGGGCTCGGCGTGGTCGCCATCTCCTATGCCGTCGGCCTCGCTGTCCTCGCCGCGGTGGAGGTCGAAGAGAAAGCGCCCGTCGACTTCCTGGTCGGCGTCGGCGGCTACTACGACAGCCAGGCGGTGGTCACCTTCGCCACGACGGGGCGCTTCCGCGCACCGGGCGAGGCCGGCTGGCAGCGCGGCGCACCGCTGGCCGCCGCCAAGTGGATCTTTCTCGCCAGCAATGCCGCGGTACTTGATGACGCCGAGGACCGGCGCCGCCTGGAAGCGATCGGCAGGGACTGCTTCGACGGCTGCGATGTCGACAGCGCCGCCCTGGCCGCCCAGTTGGGCGCGCCGGCCAGGAGCCTGCTCGATCTCGTCGCCAACGAAGATCCGGCGCGCCTGCCCCGGCTGCTCGCCGCCCTGCCCGAGAAGGTGACCCAACGGATGCACCAGCTCTCGCTCAGCCGTCAGGACCTCTCGCCTTTGCGGGGGCGCCTGATCCTGATCCACGGGCGCCTCGACCCGCTGATCCCCTATACCGAGAGCCTCGCGCTTGCCCGCGCGGTGCCGGGCAGCGAGGTCTTCATCATCGACGGCTTCTCGCACATCACGCCGCGCGGTGTCGGCTGGGCCGGCCAGCTGCAGCTCGTCAATGCCATCAAGGCGGTGCTGGCGCGCCGCCGCCTGCCATCCGACCCAGCAGCCGACGTGGTGCTGCAGTGAACGAGACGACCGATACCGGCAACCCGCAGGTCGCGCTGGTCGGCCTGCTGCTCGGCCCGCTGCTGATGATCGCGCTCCTGCTGCTGCCGCCGCCCGAGGGCATGCCGCCGCGCGCCTGGTCGGTGGCGGCGGTCACCCTGCTGATGGTCGCCTGGTGGTTCACCGAGGCCCTGCCGGTGGCGGTGACGGCCCTGGTTCCCGTGGTGGCCTTTCCCCTGCTGGGCATCGTCAGCGCCGGCGAGGCGACGGCGCCCTATGCCCATCCGCTGATCTTCCTCTTCCTCGGCGGCTTTCTCATCGCCAAGGCGGTGGAGCGCTGGAACCTGCACCGCCGCATGGCGCTTTCCCTGCTGCGCCTCACCGGATCCTCCCCCGCCCGGCTGGTCGGCGGCTTCATGCTGGCCACGGCCCTGCTCTCCATGTGGCTGAGCAACACGGCCACGACCATCATGATGGTGCCCATCGCGCTGGCGGTGGTCGCGCTGCTGGACGACCAGGCCAAGGCCGCCGGTCCCGCCGCCGAGCCCACCGCCGGCGCCGAGCGCTTCGGCCTCGCGCTGCTGCTGGGCATTGCCTACGCCGCCAGTATCGGCGGGCTCGGCACGCTGATCGGCACGCCGCCCAACGCCCTGCTGGCCGCCTTCATGGCCGAGCGCTATGGCATCCAGATCGGCTTTGCCCAGTGGATGCTGCTGGGCGTGCCGCTGGCCGCCGTGCTGCTGGTCATGACCTGGCTGCTGCTGACCCGCCTCGCCTTCCGCGTCGGGCGCTCGCCGGTCCCCGGCGCCGCCGAGACCATCGCCCGCCAGCTGCAGGCACTGGGCCCGCTGCGCCGCGAGGAAGGCCTGGTCGCGGCCGTCTTCCTGACGGTCGCCGCCCTGTGGATTCTGCGCCCGGCGCTCGACGGCCTGCTGCCGGGTGTCGAGATCTCCGACCCGGTGATCGCCATGGCCGGCGGCGTCGTGCTCTTCGTCATCCCGGCTGACCTGCGCCGCGGCGTCTTCCTGATGAACTGGGAGGCGGCGCGCCAGCTTCCCTGGGGCGTGCTGCTGCTGTTCGGCGGCGGCCTCAGCCTCGCCTCGGCGATCCAGGCCAGCGGGCTGGCCGGCTGGATCGGCGAGGTCCTGGCCGGCTGCGCCGGCTGGCCCCTGGTGGCGCTGATCCTGCTGATCACCGCCGTCGTGGTGTTCCTCACCGAGGTGACCAGCAACACCACCACGGCCTCGGTCTTCATCCCCATCGCCGCCACGCTGGGCAGCTGCATCTCCGCCGACCCGCTGTTTTTCGCCATCCCGGTGGCGCTGGCCGCCAGCTGCGCCTTCATGATGCCGGTGGCGACACCGCCCAACGCCATCGTCTATGCCAGCGGCCGCATCCGGGTCCCCGAGATGGCCAGGGCCGGCTTTCTTCTCAACCTGATCTGCATCGTGGTGATCACCGGCCTAGTCTATCTGGCCGTTGGCTGGGTATTCGGCGCCGACGTCGCGGCGGGCTGACGACTGCCCGGGCATCAGTCGATTTTCAGGAAGGGATAGCGTTCCAGTTCGGCGCGGCTCCACAGCGAAAGCCCGGCACGCTGGCCCACCGTCTCCACGTCGATGACGACATCGGGATCTTCGAAGTCGATACGGCCGGGGGTACCGGCCTCCTCGAGAGCGCGCAGCACGGCGTCGTCGAGAAAGCGCTCCTCATCCTGGCTCGACATCTGTCCCTTGAAGCCGCGCCGG
>JBFGUI010000027.1:0-23807 GCA_041565695.1 Kiloniellaceae bacterium | reverse complement strand
CTTCGGCGCAGCCCCCCACACCAGATCCCGCGCGACCGCCGCCACCCGGACCGGTCGCTGGCTGATGCGGCAGTTGAAGAACTTTTTCGAACGCTCCGACGAGGCGCGCCGGATCCGACAGACTGTCATCGAGCTGTCGCGCCTCGAGGACCACATGCTGCGTGATATCGGGCTCAATCGCTCGGCGATCGTCAGCGCGGCGCATGAGGCCGAGCGGCAGCGGCGCTGGTTTGCGCGGCGGCAACGCAGGTAACCCGATGCCCTCCGGGCCGGCTGCATGGGGAGATGCAGCCGGCGCGGCCGGACCCCCGGGGCCCTCTCCCGGGTCTCTTCCGGAGCCGGGCCGTCATTATGGGCAGGGCGAGGGATGGGCAAGAAATCAGGACGTGCAGGTCTGAAACCGCCGGGGACCAAGGGTTCCGCGGCGATCCCGCACGCCTTGCAGCGACCTTCCCTCTGGTGTGCCCCTCGGCTAATCTGCATCGCGCCCCCGGCGGGAAAAGCTCCCGCCCGCGCGGGCCACAGAGTGGAGATGCAGGGGGGCGCCGTGTCCTCGCCGACTTCCAAGCGTCCGCCAGCCGAGCAGCCGCCGCGTGCCGGCGGCGCGGTCAGCGGCCCGCAGGACGACTTCCTCTCACTGCTGGAGGACCGGCTGCCGGCGATGTTCTATCGCGGGCAGCTCCACGACGGCCGGCTGCGGCTCGACCACGTCAGCGCCGGCGCCGCCGCGGTGACCGGACGCAGCGCGGCGCAGCTGCTCGGCGGTGCCGATGCCCTTTGCCCCGCCATCCATCCCGACGACCTGCCGGGCTACCGCCGGGGTCTTGAGTCGGCCGCGAAGTCGGGCCGCGCCAGCCTGGACTACCGGGTCGTCCGACCGGACGGCGGCATCACATGGTGCCGCGACGAGCTTGCGGTCGCGGCGGGCGCGGTTACCGGCTTCCTGCGCGAGATCGGCGGCGAACGGCCGCCGGGCTTGGCAGAGGCCGAAACCTCCCGCCAGCGTCAGGCCATCATCGAGCAGGCCGCCCACCCTATCGTCATCTGCGATGCCGACGGCCGCATCGCCGCCTGCAACCGGGCCGCCCAGCGGCTGCTGGGCACAACCTGCGAAGTGGCGAGCGGCCGCGACTTCGCCGATTTCCTGCTCGAGCCCGAAAGCCGCGGCGACTATCGGGCCGCGGTGGCTGCGCTGCTCGACCAGCCGAGCGAACAGGTCGCCCCCAGGGCCCTGACCCTGAAGGCTCGGCGCGACGGCGGCAGCCTGCCCGTCGAGGTCATGACCAGCGTGGTGGCCATGGACGGCGCCCGGGTCGTGGTCACGGAGCTGCAGGACATCACCGGCCGGGTCACCGCGCAAGAGGAGCTCGACAGGGTCTGGCGCCTGCTGCGCGATGCAGTGAACAACATCCCCAACGGCTTTGCCATCTATGGCGAGGACCAGCGCCTCATCCTCTGCAACGCGGCTTACGCCGCACTCTACGACGCCGATCCGGACGACATGGTCGGCAGCGCCACCACCGAGAACTACCTGCGGGCCCGCCTGAAGATGAAGATCTTCGACGGGCAGGACGCGGAGAGCGACCCCTGGTCCGAGAACAACCCGCTCGCCGACAACAGAATCTGGCTCGAGAAACTGGTGGCCTCGGAGAAGGAGCCCGTCGAGTTCCAGCTCAAGGACGGCACCTGGCTGCAGACCTCGACCCATCCGATTCACGGCGGCGGGCGCGTCTACGTGCGTACCGACATTACCAAGCTGAAGCGCATCGAGCAGTCGCTGCGCGACAACGAGCTCCAGTTCCGCACCCTGGTCGAGAACAACCCGCTGCCGCTCTGGCTGACCGATACCGACAGCGGCGAGGTACTCTACCACAGCCCGGCGGCCGCCGAGCTGCTCGGCTATTCCTGGCCGGTGACCGAGCACTACAGATCCGATCGCTCCTTCGCTTCGCCGGAGGAGCGCGCAGCCTGCACCAGAGAGCTGATCGAGAGGGGCCGCCTCGACGGTCGCCTAACGCGCCTCAAGAAAGCCGACGGTACCGAGTTCTGGGGCGCGGTATCGGCGCGGCTGGCAAAGCTCGGCGAGCGCACCATTTCCATCGGCACGGTGATCGACCTGACTGACCAGATGGCCAAGCAGGCCGAACTGCGCGAAGCGCGGGAGACGCTGCACGACGCCGTTGAATCGCTGTCGGAGGGCTTCGCGCTCTACGACGCCGAAGATCGCCTCTTGATGTGCAATCAGCGCTATCGCGACTTCAACTTCATGAGCGCCGACATGCTGAAGCCGGGAGTGCGCTGGCTGGACTTCATCCGGGCCGGCGCCGAGCGCGGCCAGTACTGCGGCGCCGAAGGCCGTGTCGAGGCCTGGCTCGAGGAGCGCAAGGCCCTGCGCCGACGCTTTTCGACCGAGATGGAGTTCCAGCAGACCGACGGCCGCTGGTTCCAGTTTTCCAACCAGCCGACCCGTCAGGGCGGCATCGTGGTGACCCGCACCGACATCACCAACCGCAAGGAGATGGAGCGGGCCCTGCGCGAGAGCGAGGGCCTGGTCCGCTCGATCCTGGAATCCGCGCCGGTGCCGGTGGTTATGGTGCGGGCCTCGGACGGCCTGGTGATCTACGAGAGCCCGGCGGCGCGCAAGATGTATGGCCGCCGCCAGCAATCCGGCGAGCCGTCCTACATCACCGACCTCTACGTCAACCCGGCGGACCGGCAGCACTATCTGGAACTGCTGCATGAAAAGGGCACGGTCGAAGGCTACGAGGTGCAGCTGCGCCGCGCTGACGGCCTGGTCATCTGGGCTTCGCTGACCGCCAGCCTGATCGAGTTCCAGGGCGAAGAGATGATCGTCGCCAGCGCCCAGGACCTGACCGAGCGCCGCGCTGTCGAGGAGCAGATGGCCCGCCAGCGCGAGGCGCTCTACCAGAGCGAAAAGCTCTCGGCGCTGGGTGCCCTGCTGGCCGGCGTCGCTCACGAGCTCAACAACCCGCTGTCCGTCGTGGTCGGCCACGCCCAGCTGCTGAAGGAGACCGCCAGCGACCCGCGCATCGTCGAGCGCGCCACCAAGATCGGCAATGCCGCGAACCGCTGCTCGCGCATCGTCAAGTCCTTCCTGGCCATGGCGCGCCAGCGCCCGCCGGAGCGCCGCGCCGTCGACCTGCGCGACATCGTGCAGGCCACGCTGGACGTCACCGGCTATTCGCTGCGCACCGCGAACATAGAGGTCGACCTCGACATCGGGCCGGAAGTGCCGCCGGTCTGGGCCGATTCGGACCAGTTGAACCAGGTCATCACCAACATCATCGTCAATGCCCAGCAGGCGATGATGGAGGTCTCCGGCCGCCGCCTGTTGACCATCCGGGGCCGCTTCGACAGGGCGGCCGGCCGCGTGATCGTGACCCTTGCGGACAGCGGGCCGGGCATTCCCGAGGAGATTCTCAGCCGCATCTTCGAGCCCTTCTTCACCACCAAGGACGTCGGCGAAGGCACCGGTGTCGGTCTGGCGGTCAGCCACCGCATCGTCGAGGCGCATGACGGCAGCATCCGCGTCGACTGCGCCCCCGACGGCGGCGCGGTCTTCACCATCACCCTGCCGGCGAGCAACGCCACCAGCGAGGCCCCGGCCGAACAGGAAGCGAAAGAGCCGGAAGGCCCCTCGGCCCGGATCCTGATCATCGACGACGAGGCCGAGGTGGCCCAGACGCTGGCCGACATCCTCGCCGCACAGGGCCACCGCGTGGCCACCGCCGATTCCGGTGAGCGGGCGCTCAGTATGATCGAGGGCGAGCGCTTCGACGTCATCCTCAGCGACGTGCGCATGCCCAGGCTCGACGGCCCCAGCCTCTATGCCACCCTGGAGCGCCGTGACCCGAAGCTGCTGCGGCGGACCGCCTTCGTCTCCGGCGATACGCTCAGCCCCTCGGCCCGAGTCTTCCTGAAGCGGGTCAAGCGCCCCTTCATCGAAAAGCCCTTCACCCTGGAGGAGGTGCGCGCCGTTGTCGGGCAGATCCTGCTGGAGACGGAACAGCAGCCGCGCGAGAGCGGAGAGATGCATAACGAAAAGAACACAAGCGATATCTCTTGAGGAGCCTTTGGAATGGCCGGGCAGAAGCACATCGTCGTTGTGGATGACGAACCGGGAATCCGCGAAACCATCCAGGAATACCTGGAGCTGCACGACTTCCGGGTGACGCCGGCCAACGGCGGCGAGAGACTACGCAGCGTCATCGAGCAGAACGACGTCGACCTGGTGCTGCTCGACATCCGCATGCCGGGCGAAGACGGCCTCTCCCTGGCGCGCTACCTGCGCGGCAGCAGCGACGTCGGCATCATCATGCTGACCGCAGCCGGCGAGGTGGTCGACCGCATCGTCGGCCTTGAGATGGGTGCCGACGACTATCTTGCGAAACCCGTCGACCTGCGCGAGCTGCTGGCGCGTATCAAGGCGGTGCTGCGCCGCGCCGAGATGTCGCGAAGCGCAGCCGACGACGCTGAGGACGGCGACGCCCGCACCGCGCGCTTCGGGCGCTTCACCCTCAATCTCGATTCCCACAAGCTGTTGGACTCGGAGGGCGGCGAGATTCCGCTGACCGGTATGGAGTTCGACCTGCTGAAGGCCTTCGCCGACAACCCCAACCGGGTGCTCAGCCGCGACCAGCTGCTGAACCTCGCCCACAACCGCGACTGGGAGCCCTTCGACCGCAGCATCGACATCCGCGTCGCCCGCATCCGCCGCAAGATCGAGAGCGACCCCGCCAAGCCCCAGGTCATCAAGACCGTGCGCGGCGCCGGCTACATCTACTCGACGGCGAAGGGATAATCCGGTATCCCGCGCCGCCGGGTCGGTTGCCGGGCGCTTCGGCGCCCCTTAACGCATTCTTCAGGGCGATCGACCAGACTCCCTGCCCGGGCAGCAGAAGCGGGAAGAGCGCCGCCTTGAAACGTTACGGCAAGAAGATCCGCTGGACCCCGAAAGCGGCCGCCGGTTTCGGCCTGGCGCTCTTCGTCATGCTCGCGCTGACGCAGGTTCCCGACTACGTCAACGTCTGGTTCTGGGGTCCCAATACGGGCCACCGCATCGCGGGCCTCAGCAACGGGCACTACGAGCAGCACATACCCGGCATTCTGCAGGGTGCGCCGACGATCGGCTATGTCCTGCTGGGCCGGGGTGAGCGGCTGGTCGTCGACTACGACCTCACCGTCAACGAGGGCAAGTTGTCTTTCGCGGTGTGGCAATGGCCGATCGTGGCCAACCGCCCGCGCTACATCGGTCCGGCAATGATCCAGGAAAGCGGCAAGGGCCGTATCGTCTTCGTCGCCGGGCAGGCCGGATACTACCGGCTCTATATGTACGCCCACCGCTGGCAGGGCGACGTCTCGATCGACTGGCGCACTGAAGAAGACGCCGTGCGGTTCGCCGGCCGGGCGCAGGACTGAACGTCATGGCGCGGCGCTATATCAGGGTCAAGGGTCCCGCGAAGAACTGGATCGTCCTCGGCGTCTTCGTCTTCATGGCCTGGTCTTTCTTCGGCACCAGCCTGATCGATTTCAGACTCGGCGTCTTCAGCCAGGGTTACCAGACCTCGTTCTTCCGCAGCGGCCATTTCGAGCGCAAAGGGGTGCACTGGATGGGCCACAACCTGACCCTCGGCCACATTGTCACTCTGGGCGGCGAAACGGCGACGGTCGACGTGGATGCCGAGGTGAAGCGCGGCACAGCGGTAATCCACGCATGGCGCTGGCCAGCCTTCCTCTATGACGAGTCCACCATCTACCGCGCCAGCTTCGACAGCAGCACGGACGACCACCTGAGTATTCCCCTGGACTCGGCAGGCATCTACGTTCTCTCCCTCAGCAGCATCTACTTCGGTGGCGACGTCACCATCGACTGGCGGGTCGGCGGAAGTTGATGCCGCAACGCGCCGGCGCGCTGTATCAGCCGGGTGCGAAGCTGTCGGCCCCGGCCCTGACCCCGCGCGGCTGACACCGCCCTCCCCCAAGCGCGGCCGCGGGATTCCCCTCTTCTAACACCGCTCTTCTGCGTCGCCGCCATCGTGGCGAAACGGGGTCTTCCTTGCCGCCTGCTGTGATTTTTGTAGGTCGCCGAATGAAGAGCTATGAAATAAATCACAACTCCTATATAATAATCGTCTAATTCTACGCAGAATATAAACAGACATGTAGTTCAAACAACTTAGAGGTATATCCACTTTCACTTAAAGAGCCATTCGAATCGCGGACACTGCGAACGGCCCTGACCTCATAGGAGGGTCTTATGACTCTGCCAGTCAGGCTACTCATCTTCCTGGGTCCCCTCTTGTTCGTGCCCCTGTCGGCGACAGCGCCGGCCACCGCTCAGAGCTGCACCGGAAGCGCCACCACCGGCTTCAACTGCCTGCGGGACGACGGCAACGCCGCGGTCGGCACGGTCTTCTCCGCTTCGGAAAGCGGCGCACGTCGCAACGTTTCCCTCACCCTGATCGAAGAACTGGTCGAAGAGGAGGCCGCGCCCTCGGGCGGCGGCGACCTGGCCGACGGCCTGGAGCTCTTCGCCTCCGGGGGCTACGGCTGGCACGACTACGATACAAAGAACGTGCTGGGCCAGGACGGGGACAGGTTCAGCGGCGTGGCCGGCGCCAGCTATCGCGGCGACTTCTTCCTGGTTGGACTCGCACTGGACATCGGCCTGAGCGACGCGGACATCGCCTCCAGCGGCGGCTCGCGCGAGGAAGACGAATACGGCGCCCAGGTCTTCGGTACCGTCTTTCCCATCGATAACTTCTTCATCTCCGGCGGCGCGCGGATCGCCATGCTCGACATCGACACGCGGCGCAACGTGACCACCTCTTCCAACGTCGCAAGAGGTGCCACCGACGGCATCAAATACGGACTGACCGGCGGCGTCGGCTACAACCTTCCGATCGCCGATGCCACGGTGGTCGGCTTTTCCGGCTGGCTTGCCTGGGAGCGCACGGAAGTCGACGGCTATACCGAGAGCGGCGCCACCGCCGTTGGCGGCGGCAGCGCCGATGCGCCGAACCTGCGCTTCGAAGACGACAACATCAACACGCTGGACGGCATCCTGCGTGTCGAGGTGGCACATGCCTTGCGGCTGGACAGTGTCCTGATCGTGCCTTCCGCGCGTTTCGACTACGTCCACGAGTTCCAGAGCGACACGCGCACAATCGATGCGTCATTACCGCCAGACGTCGCCGGCGATCAGACCTTTATCTCCTACCGTACCAACGAGGCCGACGAGAACTACTTCAGACTCGGGGCGTCACTGACGGCGGCATTCGATCAGGGGACCTCGATCACCGCCGGCTACAGCGGCGACTTCGGTCACTCCTGGCGCGAGGAGCACGTCGTGCTCTTCGGTCTCAGTCACCGCTTCTGAGCCTGCGGTCCGCTCCAGGCAGGCCAGAACCGCCGGCCAGAGTCGGGTCCAGCCGTCGACGTGGCCGGCCTCCGCGACCACCAGCGGCGCGGGCCCGCCGAGGCGTGCCAGGGCCTCGGACAACAGGGCGGGCGGCACCACCCGGTCCCGTCCGCCGGCGAAATGGAGCTGGCGCACGCTGGCGGGCAAGGCGGCCGCGCGCGCCGGATTGAGCGAACCGGCCAGGGGCGGGTCGCGATGATGATCTGCCCAGGCGGCAATATCCAGCGGCGCGGCGAGGGTCACCACGGCCTGCGTTTCGGGCAGACGTGCCGCCAGCAGCATCGCCAGCACGCCGCCGCCGCTGTGGCCGATCAGCACCAGCGGGCGGCCGCGCGCCCCGTCGATCCGGCGCAGCGCCTGCGCAAGGCTGGCGACCACCTCCGCCGCGAAACGCCGCCCGGTCCACAGCGCCGCCGTGCAAGGCGCCGTATCCTGGAGCCCGTGATAGCAGGGGCGGCCCAGCAGGACCGCCTCGGCCGGATCGAGGGCCATAAGATCGAGAACCAGCGGGTCGCGCGGGGTCGGATCACCCGCAGGAAGCAGAGGTCTCTGCCAAGGCCTGCCGTCGCCTGCCAAATAGACGTGCAGCGGCCCCGGCGCGCCGCGCTTCCGGAAGACGGCGTGGTGAAAGCCCTGCCCCTCGATCTCAGCACGCTGGAAACCGCGCTGCCCCGCCGCTGAATCGAAGGCCGCAGAAGGGCTCTCGCAGCCCGTGACGCCCAGCAGCAGGAAAAGCGCCGCTGCGCCGGCGCAAAGGCGTGGGAAAGCCATGCTCAGCAGTGCCCCTTGAGACCGGCAATGGCCTCTTCGATGGCCGAGCGCAGCTTATCACCGGCGGGATTGCCGCCCTGCGCGATCGGCATCGCCCGACAGTAGTAGGCGGTCGCCTCCGCCGGTCTTTCCTGCTTCTGCAGCACCCGGCCGAGATCGTAGAACCGCCGCGCGATCACCAGGTCGTCGTGTCCGCTGACCTGCTCGGAGACCCTCAGGGCCGCACGGAAGTCCTGCTCCGCCTCGTCGTAGCGCTCCTGACGCATCAGGGTTTCCGCCAGATTAGCGTGGCGCACGGCCACGCTGGAGTGTGTCGGCCCCATGGCCGCCAGAGTGATCGCCAGGGCTTTGCGGTACATCTCTTCGGCTTCCGCGTAGCGGCCGCGGTCGAAGCTGATGCCGGCCAGATTGTTCAGCAGAATGCCGACGCTGCTGTGATCCGGCCCCAGGACCCGCCGGTAGATCTCCAGGGCCCGCCTGTATCGCTGCTCCGCGAGGTCGTCGCGGCCCGCCCGGCGATCCAGGCCAGCCAGGTCGCTTAGCTTGAAGGCGACCGAGAGATGGTCCTTGCCCAGGATCGCTTCGGTGATCAGCAGCGCCCGGCCGTAGATCCGGGCGGCCTCGTCGATGCGGCCCTGCGCGCGATAGATGTCGCCGAGTGTGTTGAGGATCGAGGCCACTGCCGGGTGCCGCCGGCCGAGCGCTTCCTCCGCGATGTCGAGCGCGCGGTCGGCGTAGGCTTCGGCCTGGGCAAGATCTCCCATCTCGGCGCTGAGTTGCGCCAGGTTCACCAGCACCGGACTGAGGCCGACATAGCGCGGACCCAGTGCGGTTTCGAACAGCAGCATAGCCTCGTACCACCCCGCTTCGGCGACGCGGTAGTTCTCCTGCGACCAGGCCACGGCGGCCAGCCCATTCAGGGTCACGGCGATCGCCGGGTGGTCCGGCGCCAAATGGGCGCGCGCAATGGCCAGCGCCCGGTTGTAGTAGTCTTCGGCTTCCTGGTAGCGGTTGAGCTGCCAGAACAGACGGCCGAGATTGGTCAGCACGCTGGCCAGTCGCACGTCCTGCGGGCCAAGCCGGGATTCCAGGATCGCCAGGGCCTCGCGGTAGTTGCGCTCTGCCTCGTCGAAGCGGCCAAGCGCCGTGGACACGTCCGCCAAGCCGTTGACCGCCACCTCCCGCTCCAGCGACCAGTCCCCGGGGAGCCCGTCGACAAGGCGAAGCGCCTCGGCGAAGTTCTGCTCTGCGGCTTCGAAGCGCGCCTGGGTAAAGTAGAGCGTTGCGAGATTGCTGTGGCTGACGGCCAGATCGACGGGGCTCTCGGCGGCGCCGCCGCGCCGCAGATCCAGGGCGGCGCTCAGGTGCTGCTCAGCCGCCACCAGGTCGCCGGCGTCCTGATACGCACCGCCGGCCTTGTCGAGGTAGCGTGCACGCGCAGCTGGATTGGCCTCGGCAACAATCTCCGCAGCCTTGACGAAGTTCTCTGCTGCGGCCGTGTACTCGAGCCGCGCCAGGTGCAGGTCGCCACGCGTCGCTTCGGACTTCGCCGCGTTCGCCCGGACCTGTCGGGCATCGGACAACACCTGGGCGGCCTGGACCACCATCTGCTCGGCCACCTCCAGCTCCCGCAGAACCGCCACCTCCAGCAGGGCGTCGGCCTGCGCGTAGTGTCCGTCCTCAATCGCTGCCGCAATCTCACGCTTCATGCGATCGATCTCCGGATTGATGCCCTTCAGCAGGCGCGCATTGGCGATCAGTTCGACATGAAGGGAGGCAATCTCCGAGAGCTTCACGGCGAGTTGATCCAGCGGCACCTGCTTTTCACCAAGGATGCGCAGGAAGTTCGCCGTCGCGCAGCGTGACATGCCGAGATGCGCACTGAGTTCTTCAACGACTGTCAGCCCCTCTGTCACAGTGTCGCGTGCGAAGGCGATGATACGATTCACCTCGTCCTCGGTCAGGCCGATCATGACGTCGCCGGCGATGGTGACATCGCCGGCGGCGGCAATGCCCACGCCGGCCGAGACGAGCAGGCGATCCGCCCTGTCGTAGTCGCCTTCGCTCACCGCCAGCAGCGCCTGCTCGCGCAAGGCAGCCTGTTCCGGCAGGGCGGCGGAGAGCTTTTCGAGACGCCGCGTCACGCTACGATGGCCGGCGACGAGGTGGGTGAATTCGCTGGCAAAGGCCGCCGCGTCATCCTCAGAGGCCGAGGCCAGGTGCAGCAGCTTCTCGACAGTGCAACTGCCCATCTCGAGTCGCTGGCTGAGCCGCTCGATCTGGGCGGCCACCGCTTGGGCCCGCTGCCTGTCCTCGGCCAAAGCGGCTTGCACGGCGGACTCGACCCGGGCCGGCGTCCAGCCGACGACGACCTTGCCGCCGATGTCGATGCCGCCACCGGCGGCGATGCCGGTTGCCACGGACACCTGCGCGCGCGGTCCGACCGGCGCGCCGAGCGCAGCAACGAGGCCAGCCACCACCAAGAGAGCGATCGAAGGCCGGGCGGCGCGCTTGTCCCTGCCCAAGACCCTATTTCTGGGGAGGCTCCGCATCGTCTTCCGAACCGCTGCCGATCGACACATCGCCGCCAATCGTGACGTCGCCCGTCGCAGCGATGCCCTTGCCGGCCGTTGCGTTCTTGGAGGGCTCAGCCGGATCGGGAGGTGCCCCAGTATTCTGATAGAGCACAGCCCCCAGGAGGACGATCAGTCCCGAGCCGATCCAGGCGATGACCTTGCGGTTTTCCGCGTCGCGCAGCCACTGCCAGATGGCCGCGATATTGGTTCGCTGTTCCAGGGCCATATGGTGGTCTCCCATGGCTTCGGAGGCGCGAAACACATCACGGGAACCTTAGCGCAGCCGGCTATCTCTGTCAGATTGAATAGGTAGGCGGGCCATATGCGCCGAGCGCGCGACAAAGGCGGGCACCATACGCCGGCCTGGCTCTTTCCCGCAGTCTCGGCCAGCTAGGCGACCCGTTCTCGCGCTTCAGCCAGAGCGGCCTCCGCGCAGTCGAGGACCTGGTCGGCGGAAGCTGACGCCGCAATGCGCCGGCGCCCGACATCATAAGGGCGCGAAACTCGCCGCCCGCGCCATGGCCCAGGGCTCGGCATATTCCGGGTGCTCGCAGAGCCCGTCGACGAGGACCTTGGAGTCAAGCGACCAGTAGGCCTTTTCGGCCGAGAGCGTGTCGCCGTTCTTCTGGCGCACCATGATGTGGCGCGGCTGCAGCTGGTCCGGACGCTCGAAGCCGGCGGCGCCGACGATCTCCGCCAGGGCCTCGATGGTGTTGCGGTGGAAATTGGCGACGCGCTGCGCCTTATTTTCCACCACCAGTGCGCGCTGGCGCAGCGGGTCCTGGGTCGCCACGCCGGTCGGGCAGCGGTTGGTGTGGCAGGACTGTGCCTGGATGCAGCCTAGGGAGAACATGAAGCCACGTGCCGAATTGCACCAGTCGGCGCCCAGCGCGTGGGCCCAGACCAAGTCGAAGGCGGAGACCAGCTTGCCGCTGGCGCCGATGCGGATCTCGTCGCGCAGCCCGGCCCCCACCAGGGTGTTGCGCACGAAGCTCACCCCCTCGGCCAGGGGCGTGCCCAGGTGGTCGGCGAACTCGACCGGGGCGGCG
Source organism: Kiloniellaceae bacterium (assembly GCA_041565695.1). Classification (GTDB taxonomy): domain Bacteria; phylum Pseudomonadota; class Alphaproteobacteria; order Kiloniellales; family Kiloniellaceae; genus Pelagibius. Next base: position 11,970 of record JBFGUI010000027.1, on the reverse strand, counting down.
CCGGTGCCGCCTTCCTTACCGTCGACCACGACGAAGTCGGGCCGGATGCCGGTTTCCAGCATGGCCTTGACGAGGCCCATGAACTCCCATCTGTGGCCGATGCAGAGCTTGAAGCCGACCGGCTTGCCGCCGGAACCCTCGCGCAGGGCCTGCAGGAAGTGCATGAACTCGATGGGCGTCGCAAAAGCGCTGTGCGCTGCCGGCGAGATGCAATCCTTGCCCATGGGAACGCCGCGCGCCTCGGCGATCTCCGGTGTGATCTTGGCCGCCGGCAGCAGGCCGCCGTGGCCCGGCTTGGCGCCCTGGGAGAGCTTCACTTCGATCATCCTGACCTGCTGGGCGGCCGCCTGCTCGGCGAAGCGCCCCGCATCGAAGCGTCCTGCCGCGTCACGGCAGCCGAAGTAGCCGCTGCCGATCTCCCAGATCAGGTCGCCACCGCCCTGGCGGTGGTAGCGGCTGATGCCGCCCTCGCCGGTGTCGTGCGCGAAGCCGCCGAGACGCGCCCCTGTGTTGAGCGCCAGGATGGCGTTGGCGCTCAGCGCGCCGAAGGACATGGCGGAGATGTTGTAGACCGAGGCGTCGTAGGGTTGCGTGCACGCGGGCCCGCCGATACGCACGTGGAAGCCGTCCGTGCAGGGCGGTTTCGGCGCCATGGAGTGGGTCAGCCAGGCATAGCCGGCGAGCGCGACGTCCTGCCGCGTGCCGAAAGGCCGCTTGTCCTCCACGTCCTTGGCACGCTGGTAGACCAGGGAGCGTTCCTCACGGCTGAACGGCACCTCGTCGCGCTCGCTCTCGATGAGGTACTGGCGGATCTCCGGGCGGATGCCCTCGAAGAGCCAGCGCATGTGCCCGAGAACCGGGTAGTTGCGCAGGATGGCATGGCGCGTCTGCACCACGTCCCAGCAGCCCAGCAGGCTCAGACCGAGAAAGACAGCGAAGCCAATGAGAAACCACGGCTGCCAGGCGCTGAGGCCCGCGAAGACGACCGTCAGGACAACAACGGCGGCGAAGACAAGGTAGCGCGACATCGCGGCGCCTCCCGGCTAAGGCTGAAGACCCCTTGCCCTGTAGAGCGATCGCCTGCGGCGGTCAAGGCTCCCGGTGACGCCGGCTGCCGCTTAGCCCGCCTCGCGCGAGGCGCCCAGCTCCAGGGTCATGAAGGCGCTGAAGGGATGCAGGGGGTAGTCGGCGAAGGGCCCGCAGACTTCGAAACCGAAGGCGCTGTAGAGCCCGCGCGCGGCGGCAAAGTCGTCGGTGGCGCCGGTCTCCAGGCTGAGGCGCCGGTAGCCGCGCCGCCGCGCTTCCGCCAGGATGTGCTGCACCAGGCGTCGCGCCACGCCCCGGCCGCGCGCGGCCGCAGCCGTGTGCATCGACTTGATCTCGCCGTGGGTGGAATCGAGCTCCTTGAGCGCGCCGCAGCCGAGCAGGACGGCGCCGTCCCACACCGTCCAGAAGGTGATCTCCGGCGCCCGCAAGGCCTCCAGGTCGAGCGCATGCACGCCCTCCGGCGGCGAGATCGAGCGCATCAGGTCGAGGTGCGCTTCCAGCAGGGCCTTGATCTCGGGCCCGCGGAGGTCGTCTTCACGGATGATCATGACGGTCTGTGCAAGTTCAGGGAGCGCTTCGCCACCAAGATTGCCTCAGCGCCCACGGCCGCTGCAAGCGGCACCCCTCACCCTCCCCGCAAACGGGGCGAGGGCAAAACGCAAAACCCTCGCCCCCTTGAAAAGGGGGAGAGGGATGCGCAGCCTTGGTGAGCGAAGCGAACCTAGGCGAAGCTGGGTGAGGGGGCGAGCGCGCAGCGCCTCATGCCACCCGCCGCCCCGCCGTGTAGACCCGGCGGACCACCGGTTGGTCGTCGACCAGCCGCACGCGGATGAGGTCGGCGCGCTTGCCGGGTGCGATCTCGCCGCGGTCGGCGAGGCCGGCGGCTTTGGCCGGGTTGAGGCTCGCCATCCTGACCGCCTGCGGCAGCATGAGCCCGATGTCCTCTGCGGTGAGCCGCAGCGTGGCGGCCAGCAGGGAGACCGGCACGTAGTCGGAGGCCAGCACGTCGAGCAGCCCGGTGCGCACCAGGTCGAGGGCCGAGAGGTTGCCGGACTGGGAGCCGCCCTTCACCACGTTGGGCGCACCCATGATGGTGACCATGCCGTGCGCGTGGGCCGCCTCCGCCGCAACCATCGTCGTCGGGAACTCGGACATCGTCATGCCAAGGCGCGCGGCCTCTTCCACGTGCTCCAGGGTCTCGTCGTCGTGTGCAGCGACGGGAATGCCGCGCTCGCCGGCCATCTTGGCGACCGCCTCCCGGTAGGTCGGCGCGAAGGTGCGTGAGGCTTCGGCGTCGCGGCGGAACCGCTCGTCGACCTCCTCTGCAGGCACATGAAACAGCTTCACCAGTATTTCGCGGTACTTCTCCGGGTTGGGAAACTGGCGCTGACCGACGGTGTGCTCCATCACCGAGACGAGCTGCAGCAGCGGGTGGTCCATGTGCGGGGCGATCTGGTCGAGCAGGCTGGGGTCGGTCACCTCGCAGCGCAGGTGCAGGAAATGCCGGGCGCGGAACAGGCCCAGCTCCTCGCCCCTTTCCACCGCGCGCATGATCTGGCCCAGGAGGTCGCGGCGCAGCTGGTCGGCGTCGCGCAGACCGACCACCAGGGAATCGAACACCGTGGTGATGCCGGCCGCGGCGATCTGGGCGTCGTGGGCGATGGCCGCCTGCAGCGGATCCCACTGCACGCCGGGGCGCGGCAGAGCATGGCGCTCGCAGTGGTCGGTGTGCAGGTCGACCAGGCCGGGCAGCAGCAGCTCGCCCCCACAGTCGACCGCGCCGGCGGGCACCGCGGCGCCCTCTTCCACTGCGGCGATGAGGCCGTCCTCGACGGTGACCGAGCCGCGGAAACACGCGTCGGCCGTCACCACCTCGGCATTGGCGAGGCGCAGCGGCAACCCGGCCTCGGCCGAAGCCTGTCGATCGAGAAGCTCTTCCTGCAGCATCACATCACCCGGTCACATCACACGCTGCGCATCGCGCCAGACGGTCTTCACGAAGGGCCGGCCCTCGACCAGGGCGACCCGCAGCAGATCGGCCCTGAGGCCCGGCGCGATCCGCCCGCGGTCGGCCAGCCCGGCGGTGGCGGCGGGCGTCGCGCTCACCGCCGCCACGGCCTGCGGCAGAGCGATGCCATGCTCCGCCTCGGTGAGGCGAAAGGCCGCCTGCACCAAACTCGCGGGCACGTAGTCGGAGGCCAGATTGTCGAGCAGTCCGGCGCCGGCCAGATCCGCCGTGGAGATGTTACCGGAGTGGGAGCCGCCGCGCATCAGGTTCGGCGCCCCCATGATGATTTTCATGCCATGGTCGCGCGCCGCCCGGGCTGCCGCCAGGGTGGTGGGGAACTCGGTGACGGTGATACCGAGCGCCGCCGCCTCGGCGATGTGTTCCGGCGTCTCATCGTCATGGCTGGCGATGGCCAGGCCGCGCTCCCGAGCCCGCTCCGCAAGCGCCCGGCGGTTGCGCGGCACCACGAACTCCTGCGCGCCCATGAGGCGTTCGATATGCGCGTCGGCTTCGGCCTCGCTGAGCTGCAGGGTCTTCATGCTGCGTTCGCGGAAGCGCGCGACGTCGGGATACTGGCGATGGCCCGGTGCATGGTCCATCAGCGACATCATGCCCACGGCGGCTTCGTCGGCCACCGAATCGAAGAGGTCGACCACCACCTCGTCGGTCACCTCGCAGCGCAGGTGGACGATGTGGTCGGCGCGCAGCATGTCGCTGTCGCGCGCCCTGCGTACCGCGTCGATCATCGGGCGCAGGATCTCCCGCCGCTCCGGGTGCCTGATGCTGACGCCGACGCAGACGCAGTCGAAGCTGGTGGTAATCCCGGCGGCGGCCATCTGCGCGTCATGGGCCAGGACGGCGGCGACCATGTTCCAGCGGGTACCGGGGCGCGGGATCACATGCTTTTCGAAGTGGTCGGTGTGCAGGTCGATGAGCCCGGGCAGGATGAAGTCGCCGGCCATGTCCTCGGCGGCGGGCAGCGCGGAAGGCCCGCTCGCGACCCCGGCGATCCTGCCGTCGCGCAGCAGGAGCGAGCCTTGAACCATCTCGTCTTCCAGCACGAGGCGTGCGTTGCTAAGAACTCGCTCGGCGCTCATGCAGCGGACCTTTCCTGCGTCAGGTCGAAGACGCGGTCGGCCACGGCGGTACGCACCTCGTCGTCGTGGAAGATGCCGACGACCGCCGCACCCCGGGCCTTGGCCTCGCGGATCAGCTCGATCACCACGGCGCGGTTGCCGGCATCCAGCGAGGCGGTCGGCTCGTCGAGCAGCATGATCGGGTAGCCGGAGACGAAGCCGCGGGCGATGTTGACGCGTTGCTGCTCGCCGCCGGAGAAAGTGGCCGGCGCCAGCTCCCACATGGCCTGGGGGATGTTGAGCCGGGCCAGCAGCCTTTCCGACCTGTCGCGCGCCTCTGCCAAGTCGACGCCCAGGGCGAGCAGGGGTTCGGCCACGATATCGCGGGACGAGACGCGCGGGATGACCCGCAGGAACTGGCTGACATAGCCCAGGGTGCGGCGGCGGACCTCCAGCACCCGGTGCGGCGGCGCCGCGGCCATGTCGACCCAGTCGTCGTCCCCCGAAGCGGTCTCGTGCCGCACCCAGACGTGGCCGCCGTCCGGCATGTAATTGGCATAGAGGGCGCGCAGCAGGGTCGACTTGCCGCTGCCCGAGGGACCGTAGAGCGCCACGCACTCGCCGCCCGCCACCGCGAGGTCGAGTTCGTCGAAGACCGGCAGGCGCGCACCGCCCTGGATATGCAGGACGAAAGTCTTGCTGAGCTGCTCGACGCGGATCATCGGAACCTTCTTGCTGTCCGTCATGCGCTCAGACCTGCAGTACCGAGGCGACCAGGAGCTGGGTATAGGGATGGTGCGGATCGTCCAGCACCTGGTCGGTCAGGCCGCTTTCCACCACCCGCCCGTCCTTCATCACCATCAGGCGGTCGGCCAGCAGGCGGGCGACGGCCAGGTCGTGGGTGACGATTATGGCGGAAAGCCTGAGCTCGCGCACCAGTCCGCGCAGGAGGTCGAGCAGGCGGGCCTGGACCGAGACGTCGAGCCCGCCGGTCGGCTCGTCCATGAAGACCAGGCGCGGCTTGGTCACCAGGTTGCGGGCGATCTGCAGGCGCTGCTGCATGCCGCCGGAGAAGTGCCGCGGCTTGTCGTCGATCCGCCCCAGGTCGAGCTCCACCTTGGCGAGCCAGTCCTCCGCCGCGCGGCGGATGGTGCCGTAGTGGCGCGCGCCGACGGCCATGAGGCGCTCGCCCACATTGCCGCCGGCCGTGACGTCCATGCGCAGGCCGTCGCGCGGGTTCTGCGTCACCACGCCCCAATCGCTGCGCAGCAGCAGACGCCGCTCCGGCTCGCTCAGCCTGTAGATGTCGGTGAGGCCACGGCCGCGCAGATCGTACTCGACGATGCCGTTGGTCGGCACGAGCCGCGCCGAGAGGCAGTTCAGCAGCGTCGTCTTGCCGGAGCCGGACTCGCCGACCACGCCCAGCACCTCGCCGCCGTGCAGATCGAAGGAGACGTCGGCACAGGCCAGGAGGCTGCCGTAGGCATGGCTCAGGTTGCGGACCCGCAGCAGCGGCGCTGCATCATCCATCGCCTTCGTCCTTCGCAGCGTCCGCCGCGCCGACGGCGGCGGCGTAGGCCCGGGCCGCAGCCTCCGACAGCTCGCCGCTGTGGCCCTCGGCCCGGCGCCGCGCGCAGAAGTGCGAATCCGAGCAGACGTACATCTTGCCGCCCCGGTCGTCGAGGATCACCTCGTCGAGGAAGGTATCTTCGGCGCCGCAGAGGACGCAGTCCTCCTCCCATTGCTGCACCTCGAAAGGGTGGTCGTCGAAGTCGAGGCTTTTCACCTTTGTATAGGGCGGGATCGCGTAGATGCGCTTCTCGCGCCCGGCGCCGAACAGCTGCAGGGCCGGAAAATCGTTCATCTTGGGATTGTCGAACTTGGGAATCGGCGTCGGCGACATGAGGTAGCGGTCGTTCACCATCACCGGATAGGCATAGGAGGTGGCGATCTCGCCGAAGCGCGCGATGTCCTCGTAGAGCGCGACCTGCATCAGGCCGTACTCCCTGTAGCCGTGCATCTTGCGGCACTCGGTCTCGCGCGGCTCCAGCGGGCGCAGCGGCTCCGGCTGCGGCACCTGGTAGACGATGATCTGGTCCTCGACCAGGGCGTCTTCCGGCACCCTGTGGCGGGTCTGCACGATGCTCGCCTCGGCCGTTGCCTCGGTGGTCGGCACGTCAGCCACGCGTTCGAAGAACCGGCGGATGTTGACGGCGTTGGTGGTGTCGTCGGCACCCTGGTCGATCACCTTTAAAGTATCGTCGCGGCCGATGATGCTGGCCGTCACCTGCATGCCGCCGGTACCCCAGCCGTAGGGCAGCGGCATTTCGCGCCCGCCGAAGGGCACCTGGTAACCCGGCAGCGCCACCGCCTTCAGGAGGCAGCGCCGGATCATGCGCTTGGTCTGTTCGTCGAGGTAGGCGAAGTTGTAGCCGTCCTCTCCAGCCTCTCTTTCCGCCGTCGCGGCCGTGGTCATTCGGCGGCCTCCTTGTTTTGTTGAGCGTGGCGCCGGCGCAGGGAGCGGACCAGCTGCAGTTCCGACTGGAAGTCGACGTAGTGCGGCAGCTTCAGGTGCTGCACGAAGCCGGCAGCCTCCACGTTGTCGGAGTGATAGAGCACGAACTCCTCGTCCTGCGCCGGATAGGCGGCGATCTCGTCCAGCTCGCGGGCGCGCAGCGCCCGGTCGACCAGAGCCATGGCCATGGTCTTGCGCTCGCAGTGACCGAAGGCCAGGCCGTAGCCACGGGTGAACTGCGGCGGCCGCTCGGCGGAGCCGGCGAACTGGTTGATCATCTGGCACTCGGTGACGGTGATCTCGCCGATCTCGATGGCGAAGCCGAGTTCCTCCGGCACGAACTCCACCGCCACCTCGCCGAGGCGGATCTCCCCAGCGAAGGGATGGTTGCGGCCGTAGCCGCGCTGCGTGGAGTAGCCCAGCGCCAGCAGGAAGCCCTCGTCGCCGCGCGCCAGGTTCTGCAGGCGCAGGTCGCGCTCCGCCGGAAATTCGAGTGGCTCGCGGGTCAGGTCGGCCACCGGCACTGAGTCGTCGAGGGCGATTTCCTCCTCGATCAGGCCGTCGTGGTTGAGGATGTCGGTGACCCGGGGCATGTGGTCGTCGACACAGCTCTCGGCGACCTCAGCCTGCGGCGCGCCGGCGCCTTCCTCCGCCGCCAGGGCGAAGTCGAGCAGGCGGTGGGTGTAGTCGTAGCTCGGCCCCAACACCTGGCCGCCGGGCAGGTCCTTGTAGGCAGCGGAGATGCGCCGGCGCACCGCCATGCCGGCGGTGTCGATGGGTTCGCTCTCGCCGAAACGGGTCAGCGTGGTGCGATAGGCGCGTAAGAGGAAGATCGCCTCCACCAGATCGCCCTGGGCCTGCTTGATGGCCAGCGCCGCCAGGTCGCGGTCGTAGAGCGAACCCTCGGTCATCACCCGGTCGACGGCGAGCTGCATCTGTTCCCTGATCTGGCTGAGGGTCAGTTCGGGCACCACCGGGTCGCCGCGGCGTTCCTCGGCGATCAGCTTGTGGGAGTTGAGGATTGCCCGCTCCCCGCCCTTGACGGCGACGTACATGGCTTCAGCCCTCCGCCCGGATCGCGCGCGGCAGGCCGACGACTTCCTTGCCGCAGGTGAAGAAGATGTCGACGCCGAGAGGGAACTGCGCCGCGTTCAGCCGCCAGTTGTTCCAGAACCAGTCCGGCAGCCCGGCGGGCCGGAGGGTGGCGGTTTCCCCGATCCCCGGCCCGGACAGGGTCACCGCCGGGCCGGTCTCCAGGCTCGGCAGTTGCACCACGAGGCTTGCCGAGCGGTCCGGATAGAGGTCCAGGCCCTGGGCGAAGCAGGCCAGGCGCGGCATGTGCGCCGGGTCGGTGACCAGGGCGAAGGCGGCCGCGTCGCTGCGCTCGGTGACGGGGCAGCCGCAGTGGAATTTCACATAGGCGCGGACCCGCGGAGTATCGGCGATCCAGTCGAGCCAGAGCGGCGTGTCGTAGTCGAGCAGGGTCAAGAGCGCGGCCAGGGTCGCCGGGTCGAGCGGCTCCGGCCCCGCAAGGCCGCGGCCCAGAACGACCCGGCGGCCGGGATGGGCCAGCGCGGTCAGCAGGCCGCGGAAGATGCGCTGGGAATCGTGCACCGGGTCGGCAAGGCCGGGCTGCAGCGCCCGGGTGTCGATCGCGCCGGCGCCCTGCGCGAGGCCGCTTTCGGGTGTCATCACTCGTTCTCTCCGCGCACCAGGGTGAAGAAGTCGACCTTCGTTGAATTGGCCTTGCGGCTGCGTGCGTCGCGCCGCGCCGCATGGGCCGTTTCCAGGGGCACGATGACGTTGTCTTCCAGCGTCCGGCGGCGACCTTCGTCCTGCAGCAGGGCGTCGAACACGGCGGCCAGTTCGGCGTGCCGCTTGGAGCGGCCCTGGACGTAGCCCAGCCCCGCTTCGCCCGAGGCCAGCCGCAGGGCACAGCGCGTCACCGTCATCTGTCCCAGGTTGAACTGCGCCCCGGTGCCGCCGGCCCGCGCGCGCACCATGACCATGCCGACCTCGGGCCTGCGCAGCCAGTCGTAGGACGGCTTGTCGGCGAGCCCGGCCCAGGCGCCTTCCAGTTCGGCGAGCTGCGCCTTGGCCAGCACGGCCATCCAGCGCCGGCGCTGCGCCTGTGCCGGATCCGGCATTCCGCCCTCTTGGCGCTCCGTACCATCCATTAGACAAGTCCTGAATTTGTCTAGACGTCTGTATCTCCTGAGGGTAAAAGGGAGCTCCCTGCGGTGTAAAGCGGTTCTTGGTGAAACCGGCGTGACGGCGCGGCGGAACTTCGGGCGATGAGAGGGCGGCGGCCATGACTCTGCAGCGGCGCGAGGGGGTCGCGCTTTGGCGCCAGATCGCCGAAGCGCTGGAGAAGGACATCAGAGACGGCGTCTACACGCCGGGCCGGCAGCTGCCGACCGAGGCCGAGCTGGCCGCGCGCTTCGGCGTCAACCGCCACACCGCGCGCCGCGGCATCGCTTTCCTGGAGCAGGAGGGCCTGCTGCGTGTCGAACAGGGCCGCGGCACCTTCGTGCAGGAGCGCATGGTCGACTATCGCCTGGGCAAGCGCACCCGCTTCACCGAGAACATCGAAAAGCAGTCGCGCATCCCCTCCGGCGACCTGGTGCGGGCGCAGCTGCTGACCGCCGACGAGTCCATCGCGCGGAACCTGAAAATCCGGAAGGGCGCCACCGTGGCGCTGATCGAAATCGTCGGCAAGGTCGACGGCCGCCCGATCTCCGTGGCCGCCCACCACTTCCCGGCGCGGCGCTTTCCGGACATCATCGAGACCTACAAACGTGTCGGCTCGATCACCAGGGCCCTGGCGCACTACGGCGTGGCCGACTACACGCGCCTGGAAACCCGCATCACGGCACGCCTGCCCACCACCAGCGAGTGCCGCCTGCTGGAGCTGCCACGCAGCCAGCCGGTGCTGGTCACCGAATCGATCAACATCGATGGCGACGGCCGGGTCATCGAGTACGGCCGCGGCCGCATGGCCGCAGAGCGCGCCCAGCTCGTGGTGCAGCCCTAGGAATCGGCCGCGTAGGCCACAGCGATCGCCGCGGCCAGCCTGGCGTTGTTCAGCACCAGCGCGATGTTGGCCTCGAGGCTGGCCCCGCCGCTGAGCTGCTCCAGCTTCGCCAGCAGGAAGGGCGTGACCGCCTTGCCCGTGATATCCCGCGCCGCCGCCTCAGCCAGCGCCTGTTCGATGTGCCCGGCGATCTCCGCGGCGGGGATCTCCGCCGCCGCCGGGATGGGATTGGCGATCACCAGACCGCCGCCCAGACCCCCGACGCCCAAACCAGGATCCCACTTCGCCCGCATGACCGCGGCGATCTCGGCCGCGCTGTCGCGGCGCAGCGGCACCGCCAGGCCCGAGTCCCGGCTGTAGAAGGCCGGCAGCTCGTCGCAGCCGTAGCCGATCACCGGCACCCCCAGGGTCTCCAGCACTTCCAGGGTCTTGGCCAGGTCGAGGATGGCCTTGGCGCCGGCGCAAACCACCGCCACCGGCGTGCGCGCCAGTTCCTGCAGGTCGGCGGAGACGTCGAAGCTCCGCTCGGCACCGCGGTGCACGCCGCCGATGCCGCCGGTGGCGAAGACCCGGATGCCGGCGAGGTCGGCGCAGATCATGGTCGCCGCCACGGTGGTCGAGCCGGTCGCTCCCGCCGCCATGACCGCCGGCAGGTCGGCCCGGCTCACCTTGGCGAACCCCTTCCCGGCGGCGAGACGCGCCAGATCGTCGTCGCTAAGGCCGACCCGGATGGTCCCGTCGATTACTGCGACGGTGGCCGGCACGGCGCCGCCGGCGCGGACCGCCGCCGCCACGGCGCGAGCGGTCTCCAGGTTGCGCGGCGCGGGCATGCCGTGGGTGAGGATAGTGGATTCCAGGGCCACCGCCGGCCGTCCGGTGGCCAGGGCCTCGCGCACCTCCGGCAGGATGACCAGACTCTCCTTCGTCACGATGCCAGTTCCTCCAGGCGTTGCGGCGTCAGCTGCGGACTGACGCTATCGTCGCTTTCGATGGTGAGGCGGGCGGCGGCCAGGGCGCGGCGGCCGGCCGCCGGGGGATCCAGCCCGCGCAGCCGCGCCTCCAGATAGGCCGCCGCCAGGGCGTCACCGGCCCCCGTCACGTCGCGCAGCCGGCCGGGCCGGCCCGGCAGACTGCCCGAATCGCCCTCGGCCGCCAGGCAGAGCCCGGCCGCTCCCAGGGTGACAACCACCTCGCGCGCCCCGGCGGCCACCAGCGCTTTTGCCGCCGCCAGCGGCTCGAGCGTCTCCGGCGAGCGTTCGAGCAGCGCGGCCGCCTCCAACCGGTTGACGCAGAGCAGGTCGCAGGCGGCCAGGCAGGGCTTCGCGCGCAGCACCTTGGCCGGCGACACGCCGATGACGGCGCAGCGGCGACCCGCGTGCCGCAGGCCGGCGAGGAAGCGCAGCGTCTCGCCCGGCAGGTTGCAGTCGGCGAGGATCGCGTCCACCGCCCAGATACGCTCGGGCAGGCCGCGCAGCAGCGCCGGGGTGATCTCGTCGTAGATGCGCATGTCGGCGACGCCGACCAGCATCTCCCCGTCCGGCTGCAGCACGATCAGGTGGAAGGCCGTCGGCGCCTGCTCGGAGCGGCTGATCCCGGTCCGCCCGATGCCCAGTTCGCCCAGCCGGGCCAGCAGCACCTCGCCCTCGCCGTCGCGCCCCAGGCGGGTCACCAGCTCGACCGCGACGCCGAGGCGGCGGAGGTTGTCGGCCACGTTGCGGGCCACGCCGCCGCAACAGCTGCGCAGTGTGACCGGATTGGAGGCCGCTTCCACCAGAGGCGCTTCGCCGCGCGCCTTGCGGTCCATATGGCAGGCGCCGACCACGGATACCCTCAACGGCCGATCATTCCCCAAAACCACGCTCTCCTCAACCGAAGGGTACCGCTGCGTCACATTTGGCGACTTCCGTAGCAAATCGCGGCGAGGACAGCCACAATTACGGATGGAAAATTGGCTAATTCCTGTGATTAGATATGCGACGTCCTGATCAGCCATTCGCCAGCAACACATTCTGCGTGAGGGAAAGCATGACCGCTGCCGGTATTTTTTTGCGCGCAACTGCGGGCATTTTCGCCATCAGACTGCTGGTCGCCTGCGAGGAGCCGCCGCCGCCCACCGTCGAGAAGATCCGCGCCATCAAGGCGGTTGTCGTGTCAGAACGGGGCGCCGGCCAGCAGCGCCGTTTTCCCAGTGTCATGGAGGCTGTCGACACGTCGAGTCTCAGCTTCGAGGTCGCCGGCAACACGCGTGAGATCCTGGTCGACGTCGGCGACCGTGTCACGTCCGGGCAGG
>JBFGUI010000026.1:0-24037 GCA_041565695.1 Kiloniellaceae bacterium | reverse complement strand
TGGGCGCCGACCTGGTGGATCGATCCCTTGAAGTCGCCGGTGATCAGCGTACCGTCGGCGCGCACCTTGGCGCGGTAGCGCTTGTCGGGTCCCTGCAGCACGGTGCCCGGCTCCAAGAGCCCGTGCTCGATCAGCCAGCCGAAGGGGATGCGCGGCTCCTGGCGCTTGGCCGGCGTGTCGATCAGCTCAAGGTCGGTGACCGGCTGGACCTGTGCGATGCGCTGCTTGGCCACCGCGATGTAGTCGGCATCGCGCTCCAGGCCGATGAAGTGGCGGCCCAGCTTCTTCGCGACGGCGCCGGTGGTGCCGGAACCGAAGAAGGGATCGAGCACTGTCTCGCCCGGCTTGGTCGCCGCCATGATCACCCGGTGCAGCAGGGCCTCGGGCTTCTGCGTCGGATGCGCCTTTTCGCCCTTGTCGTTCTTAAGCCGCTCGCCGCCGCTGCAGATCGGAATCAGCCAGTCGCTGCGCATCTGCAAATCGTCGTTCAGCCGCTTCATGGCGTCGTAGTTGAAGGTGTAGCGCGCGTCCTTGTCCTTGGCGGCCCAGATCATGGTCTCGTGCGCGTTGGTGAAGCGCCGGCCGCGGAAGTTCGGCATGGGATTGGTCTTGCGCCACACCACGTCGTTGAGGATCCAGTAGTCGAGGTCCTGCAGTGCAGTACCGACGCGGAAGATGTTGTGGTAGCTGCCGATCACCCAGAGGGTGCCGTTGTCCTTCAGCACGCGGCGTGCGGCGCGCAGCCAGCGGCGCGTGAAGTCGTCGTAGACGGCGAAGCTGTCGAACTGGTCCCAGGCGTCGTCGACCGCGTCGACCTTGGAGTTGTTGGGCCGGTGGAGATCGCCCGCCAGCTGCAGATTGTAGGGCGGGTCGGCGAAGACCATGTCGACCGAAGCTTCCGGCATGGCCTCCATCAGCTCGATGCAGTCGCCCTGCCTGACCACATCCTTTTGCAAGGCTTCTTCCCCTCTGCGGCGCGCCGACCCCGATTCGGCGCGAAAGCGGGCATCCTGAGTCACCGGGAGTCGCCCGTCAAGAGTCTTGAGCAGACTCAACATCTTAGAGGATTTCGTTAAGATTTGCTTTCGAGTGCCTCGCGGACCGGCCGAAAGGAGCGCCGATGCAGCGGGGTAACCCCCAGCCGGGCGATGCCGGCGCGGTGCTCGGCGGTGCCGTAGCCCTGGTTGCGCTCCCAGCCGTAGCCGGGAAAGTCGCGGGCCAGTTCGGCCATGGTGCGGTCGCGGGTCACCTTGGCGACGATCGAGGCCGCGGCGATGGAAAGCGAGCGGCTGTCGCCCTTGACCACGGCGCGCGTGGGGCAGGCGAGTTGCGGCGTCTTGTTGCCGTCGATCAGCGCCGCCGCGGGGCCGCGCCCGCTGCCGAGCGCCGCGCTCAGGGCGGTTGCGGCGCGCTGCATGGCGAGCAGCGTGGCCTGCAGGATGTTCAGGTGGTCGATCTCCTCGACGCTGGCGGTCGCCACCGCCACGGCGGCGAAGCCGCCGGCCGGGGCGGTGAGCGTCGCGAAGAGCGCGTCGCGCACCCGGGGCGAGAGCTTCTTGGAATCGTCGAGGCGCTGTGCCAGCCCCGGCGCCAGGCCCTGCGGGTCGAGCCACACCGCCGCGGCGGTCACCGGCCCGGCCCAGGGCCCGCGCCCGGCCTCGTCGATGCCGATCACGAGGCGGCCGTCGCCCTGGCCCAGCTCTCGTTCCAGCGTGAAGTCCGGCACCCCTGGCGCTCCCCTCCGCGTGCTAGTCCGCTGGCGCCTCGGCGGCCGCGGGCTCCTCCTTGGGCGTCCGGCGGAAGCGTCCGAACCAGCCGGTGATGATGCCGCGCGACCGCCCCAGCGCCAGGGCCTCGGGGCCGACGGTGAGGCGCAGGGTCTCGCGCCCGGAGGTGATGCCGAGCAGCGCGATGCGGTGCAGACGGCGTGCCGCCTCGAGCCAGACCGGGCTGACCATGAGGGACAGCACGGTGACCGCGACCAGCAGGCGGTGGCTCTCCCAGTCGATGGCGGCCACCGCCAGGCCCTGGGCGGCGAGGATGAAGGAGAACTCGCCGAGCTGGGCGAGCAGCACCGAGGACAGGAAGGCGCGCGGCCAGGTCTCGCCGAGGGCGCGGATCAGGCCGATGTTGAGCGCGGTCTTCAGGATGGCGACGAAGAACACTAGCATCACCACGGTGCCGAGGTTGGCCCAGATGTAGTCGATGTCGATCAGCAGACCGATGGTGAGGAAGAAGACCATCAGCAGCACCGCCTGGATCGGCTCGGTGTAGTGGATCATGGCGCGGCGGATGGTCGAGTTGCCGATCACCAGGCCGGCCAGGAAGGCGCCGTAGGAGGCGGAGAGGCCGAGCAGGCCGGACACGGTCGCAGCGCCGAAGCAGAAGGCGAGGCCGGCAAGCGGCGTCAGGTCGGTGCTGCGCCCGATGTTCTTGGCAAAGGGCAGACGCACCCGCTTGCGCTTGCCCAGGTAGGCGATCATCAGGGCCAGGAAGATGATCGAGATGACGATCTTGAGGATCGCCAGGGTGCCGATCTCCTGCCCGCTACGAAAGGCGCCGATGATCAGGATCATCGGGATCACCGCGAGGTCCTGGGCGATGAGGATGCCGATGGTGACGTAGCCGACGCGGGTGCGCTTCTCGCCGATCTCCTCCAGCATCTTGATGGCCACCGCCGTCGAGGACAGCGCCACCACGAAGCCGACCACAACGGTGAGCGCCAGCGGCCAGTCGAGCAGCAGGCCCAGCAGGTACATGCCGAGCACCGAGACCAGGATCTGGAAGGCGGTGGTCAGCACCGCCACCTTCCAGACCGCGCGAAAGTCGCGCAGGTTCAGCTCCATGCCGATGAAGAACAGCAGCATCAGCACGCCGAGTTCGGCGAGCAGCTGGACCTGCTCGCGGTTTTCCACGAAACCGAAGCCCGAGGGGCCGAGCACCGCGCCGGCGACGATGTAGCCGAGCAGGATGGGCTGGCGGAAATAGCGCATGAGGAGGCCGCAGCCGAGCGCGCCAACGACGACGATGGCGAGTTCGGTCATGCTGGAGACGTGGTGCCCGTCCATGTGCCAAGTCTTAGCACAGCCGGGCCGGGAGTGACCAACGCTGTTGCGGTCGAGCGCTGCTAGAGCAGCGACATCTGCCGGTCGTCGGATTCCTTCAGCCTGTCGCGGGGCGCTTCGAACTGGGTGACGTCGAGCGGCGGCTGGCCGCGGTTGAGGCCGAGGCGCCGCTCGGCCTGCTTGAAGCGCCGGGCGATGAGGTCGGCATAGACGCCGCTGCCGCGCTGGCGCAGCCCGAACTCGGACTGGTAGAGCGCGCCGTCGCGGGTGTCGCGCACCAGCTTCAGCACCTTCGACTTGCGCTCGGGAAAGTGCGCCTCCAGCCACTCGGCGAAGAGCTCCTTGATCTCCAGCGGCAGGCGCAGCAGCACATAACCGCCGTGGCGGGCGCCGGCGCGCACCGCCGCCTCCAGGAGCGCCTCGAGCTCGGCGTCGTTGATCGCCGGGATCACCGGCGCGGTCAGCACGCCCGTGGGCACGCCGGCGGCGTTCAGTGTCCGGATCGCCTCCAGGCGCCGCTCGGGCGCCGGCGCGCGCGGCTCCATGACCCGCGACAGCTTGCGATCGAGGGTGGTCAGCGAAACCATCACCCGCACGAGGCCTTCGCGCGCCATCGGGGCCAGGATGTCGAGGTCACGCATGACCAGGTTCGACTTGGTGACGATGGTGAAGGGGTGGCGCGTCTCCTGCAGCACCTCGAGGATGCTGCGGGTGATCTTGAGGCGCCGCTCGACCGGCTGGTAGGGGTCGGTGTTGGTGCCCAGCGCGATCGGCTCGGGCTTGTAGGACTTGCGCGCCAGTTCCCGGCGCAGCAGGGTCGCGGCCTCCGGCTTGGCGAGGATCTTGGTCTCGAAGTCGAGGCCGGGCGAGTAGCCGAGCCAGGCGTGGCTGGGCCGGGCGAAGCAGTAGATGCAGCCGTGCTCGCAGCCGCGATAGGGATTGATCGAACGGTCGAAGGGCACGTCGGGGGAGCTGTTGCGCGTGATGATGCTGCGCGTCGTATCCCAGGTGACCTCGGTGGGCGGTCCCGCGGGCTCGTCCAATCCTTCTCGAAAGGGGCCTTCTCGAAAGGGGCCCTCGGGCGAGCGGCCATCGGGGGAGAAGGCCGCAGGTTCCCGGCCCCAGCCGTCGTCGACGGCGACCCGGGCGAAGGGCTCGTAGCGGCCGCTGGCATTGCTGACGGCGCCACGGCCCTTCTTCGGCTTATCGGGGATCAGATCAACCATGCCTGGAAGCCTAGTCCCGAAAAATGAACAAAACAAGAACAAAACGAGGTTTTGCCCTGCGACTCGGCGAAATCCCTGGGCCTGCCCGGAGAACCTCAGTCCAGCGACTCGGGCAGGGCGGCGCGCAGCGGGCTGTCGCCGGCCCAGTCGGCGCGCATGCGGGCCAGGCCTTCCGGCGAGAGGTAGTCGGCGACCCGCCCCGCCACGTGGGCGATCAGCGCCGGGTCGCTGTTCGCCGCCGACCAGTCCTCGGTGCCCGCCGCGGCCGTCCGGCGATGCTGCACCCGCCACTTGGCGCACCAGGTGACGGCGCGCAGGAACAGAAGGCGGCGCAGCGGCAGCAGCCAGGGCGCCAGCGCCCTGGCCCGCGCCGTTCCGGCGTCGCGTGCGACGATCGCCAGGTAGTGGCGGTAGAAGCCGGCAATCTCGGCCCGGCTCAGCACCGCGCAGCTGTCCGGATCCCAGGTGGTGGAGGAATAGATCGTGGCGTGGGCCAGGTCGATGCCCGGCGCGCCGTAGAGCGCCTTTTCCAGGTCGACGATTACCGCGCGGCCCGCGCCGGTGATCAGGAAATTGCCGGGGTGGGTGTCGGTCAGCACCAGGCTCAGCGGCTGCTCGCGCCCCGCCCGGCGGGCGGCGAAGTCCTGCGCCCAGGCGCGTTCCGCCTCGATCGCCGCGCGGCTCGCGGCGCCCAGCTCCGCTGCCTCCAGGAAGGCGGCCTGGGCGTCGATCTCCGCCAGCGCGCCGCCCAGCGGGTCGCGGTGATCGGCCAGCGGCGCGCGCGCTGCCGGCGGCGGCAGGGGCAGGGCGTGAACCCGCGCCATGGCCTCGGCCAGCGCCGGCAGATCGTCCGGCAGGCGGGGCGGGCATCCGGCGATGCGCTCGACCGCCAGCGCGCCCAGCGGGATCTCCGGCGCGGGCGGAATCACGCCGAACAGCTTGGGGCCATGGCCGCTGACGCTGACCCGCTCGAAACAGGCCGCCTGATAGCCGAGGTTGTGCGCGGCCTCGAGCGCCCACTGGCTCTGCTTGGGCACGCGCAGCAGAACCGGCAGGCCGCCGATCTCGACGCCCTGCAGCGCGACGTGGTCGTGCGCCAGGCCCCTGGTCGGCAGCAGCGCGAGGTCGTCCGGTCTCACCTCGGCGAATCCGGGCAGCCGCGTCACGGCGCGCTGCAGGGCGGAAAGATCGGGTCCGGGCGGCAAGGGCTCTTTCTCTTCTGGCGTCGGCGGACAGTCTAGACTTCTGCCCCGGTACCGCAGCAGCAAATCTTGTTGCCCCTGCAGGCGTCTCCCCTCACCATTCTCGCTGATCGCCGTGTTCCATTCCGGAGACGGAGTCCATGCTCTTTCGTCAGCTCTTCGACCCCCAGTCATCGACTTACTCCTACCTGCTCGCCGATGTCGCGACACGCGAGGCCGTGCTCATCGATCCCGTCTACGAACAGGTGCGCCGCGACGGTGCGCTCATCGAGGAACTCGACCTGAAGCTGATCTGGACGCTGGAGACCCATGTCCATGCCGACCACGTGACCGGCGCCTGGCTGCTGCGTCACCGCTTCGGCAGCCGGATCGCGCTGGCCGCGGCCAGTGGCGCCGAGGGCGCCGACCGCCTGCTGCAGCCGGGCGAGCGCGTCGACTTCGGCAGGCGCTATCTCTCAACGCGGGCGACGCCGGGGCACACGGCGGGCTGCCTCACCTACGTGCTGGACAGCGAGGACATGGCCTTTACCGGCGACTGCCTCTTGATCCGCGGCTGCGGGCGCACCGACTTCCAGGGCGGCGATGCCGGGCAGCTCTACACCTCGGTGCACAGCCAGATCTTCACCCTGCCCGATGCCTGCCTGCTCTATCCCGCGCACGATTACCGCGGCCTCACCGCGACCAGCGTCGGCGAGGAGAAGGCCTACAACCCGCGCCTCGGCGGCCAGCTCAGCCAGAGCGATTTTACCGGCTACATGGAGAACCTGGGCCTCGATCATCCGAAGAAGATGGACATCGCCGTGCCGGCCAATCTGAAGTGCGGCCGGCCCAAGGACGACCAGCTGCCGGAGGACGAGCCGAGCTGGGCGCCGCTGACCTACACCTTCGCCGGCATCTGGGAACTGCAGCCGCAGTGGCTGGAGGAGCATCTCGCCGCCGTCCAGGTGCTCGACGTGCGCGAGCCCGAGGAGTACGAGGGACCGCTCGGCCACATTCCCGGCGCCCGGCTCATTCCCCTGGGTGAGCTTGCCGCGCGCAGCGGCGAGCTCGATGCGCAGAAGCCGGTCGTCGCGGTGTGCCGCGCCGGCGGGCGCTCGGCCCAGGCGACGACGATACTCCGGCGTGCCGGCCTGAAGAAAGTCGCCAACCTCGCCGGCGGCATGCTGCGCTGGCGCGCCCAGCACTGCATCGTCGAGGGCGGCCGGGACTAGCCGGCGCCATGAGGAGGGTCGCTCTCAGTCCCGAGGAACTGGATCAGCGCCGGCGCCTCGACGCGCGCTATGACTGGGCCTGCGCGCCGGTCATACTGGAAATCGAGCGCCGCGTCTGCGGCTGCGACTACGGCGGCACCAGTTGGACCACGCGCGAGGAAGCCGATCGCATGGCCGAAGAGCTGCGGCTTGCGCCGGGCCGGCGGCTGCTCGACCTCGGCGCCGGCTCCGGCTGGCCGGGGCTCTATCTGGCGAAGTCGACCGGCTGCGAGGTCGTCCTGCTCGACCTGCCGCTCAACGGTCTGAAAGCCGCCCGCGACAGGGCGCGGGCAGACGGCCTCGCTGGGCGATCGCAGGGCATGGTCGCCGATGCGGCGGCGCTGCCCTTTCGCGAGTCCGCCTTCGATGCGGTCAGCCACAGCGACCTGCTGTGCTGCCTGGTACAAAAGCGCGCTGTCCTTGCCGCCTGCCGGCGTGTCATCCGGCAGCAGGGCCTCATGGTCTTTACCGTCATCACGGTCGCCCCCGGTCTTTCGCCGGCAGATCATCACCGGGCCGTGGCCAGCGGACCGGAGTTCGTCGAGAGCGACAGCGATTACCGCAGCCTGCTGGCGCAAACCGGCTGGAAGCTCATCGCCGCCGAAGACAGAACGGCAAGGCTCGCCACTTCCTACCGCCGCCAGCTCGAGGCGGATCTGGCAAGGCAGGACGATCTGGCCGCCCTGCTCGGCGCCGAGGCCCTGGCCGAACGCATCGACACCTGGCGCGTCAGGCTTGATGCCGTGGAGAAGGGTCTGCTGCGGCGCGAACGCTTCGTTGCGGCCTGACCCGCCAAGGCGGCCGGGCCTTCTCGTCCTAGGCATATCCGTCGCGCTTCCTTGCGACCCAGCGTCATGTCGATAGTGCTGCCCGCCGCGGCGGCCGCTGCCAACGTGCTAGACTGCGGGCCATGCCCGAGGGAAACCTTTCCGTCGTCATCCCCACGCTGGACGCCGCGGCGCTGCTGCCCGGCTGCCTCGCCGCCCTGGACGAGGCACGCCGCGCCGGTCTGCTGCGCGAGGTGGTCATTGCCGATGCCGCGCTCTCGCGTGCAGGCGGTTGCGCCGAAACGGTGGAGGTCGGCCACGGTTTCGGTGCCTCGGTCTTCACCGCGCCCCGCGGGCGGGGACCGCAGCTCATCGCCGGGGCGGCGCGCTGCTCCGGCGACTGGCTGCTGTTCCTCCACGCCGACACGCGGCTCGAGGCCGGCTGGTCGCGCGACGTCGCGGCCCACATGGCCGACCCCGCCGGGCGCGAGACCGCCGCGGCCTTCCGCCTGCGCCTCGACGACGCGGCACCTGAGGCGCGGCGCATCGAGCGGCTCGCCAACTGGCGCAGCCGGCGCCTCGGCCTGCCCTACGGCGACCAGGGACTGCTGATCTCGCGCCGGCTCTACGAAGCCGTCGGCGGCTACCGGGCGCTGCCGCTGATGGAGGACGTCGATCTCGTGCGCCGCCTCGGTGCCCGACGGGTCGCCCTGCTGGGCAGTGCCGCGGTCACCTCGGCGGCCCGCTACCGGCGCGACGGCTGGTGGCTCAGGCCCGCCCGCAACCTGCTGCTGCTGACCCTCTACTTGCTTGGCCTGCCGCCCCGCTGGCTCGCCCGGTTCTATGATTGAATCTTTCCATGGCTAGCCCGGCACGCCACCTGGTGGTGATGGCGCGCGCGCCGCGCCTCGGCTGCGTCAAGCGGCGCCTGGCCCGCGACATCGGCGAGGTGGAGGCGCTGCGCTTCTACCGTGGCCACACCGCGCGGCT
Source organism: Kiloniellaceae bacterium (assembly GCA_041565695.1). Classification (GTDB taxonomy): domain Bacteria; phylum Pseudomonadota; class Alphaproteobacteria; order Kiloniellales; family Kiloniellaceae; genus Pelagibius. Next base: position 15,537 of record JBFGUI010000026.1, on the reverse strand, counting down.
GCTGCGCGACCTGTCACGCGATCCGCGCTGGACCACCTGGCTGGCGGTGACGCCGGACACGGCGGCGCGCCATCCGCGCGGCCTCTGGCCCGTTCGCGGGTCCGTCATCGGGCAGGGGCCGGGCGATCTCGGCCGGCGCATGGCACGTCTCTTCGAGACCCTGCCGCCGGGCCCCGTGGCGGTCGTCGGCAGCGACGTGCCCGGCATCACCGCGGCGCGCGTCTTCGCCGCCTTCCGCGCCCTGGGGCGGCATGACTGGGTCTTCGGTCCGGCGGCGGACGGCGGCTATTGGTTGGTCGGCGCGCGGCGGCGCCCGCTGCTGCGCCCGCCCTTCGCCGGGGTGCGCTGGTCGACGCCCAACGCCCTGGCCGACACGCTCGCCAATCTGCGGGGCGGCAGCGTCGCTTTCGTCGACCGCCTCAGCGATGTCGACCGCGGTGCAGACTTGGACCTCTTCAGATAAAGGTCGCGATCTCGTCCAGCGGCTTCTTGACCTTGGCGTGCTTCGGCACCGTGGCGTTCTCGGCCGCGTTGCCGGCGACCAGGATCATGTAGGGCTTCTCGTTCTCCGGCCGGCCGCAGATCTGGTTGAGGAAGCGCATGGGGTTGGGCGTGTGGGTGAGGGTCGCCAGCCCGGCGTGGTGCAGCGCCGTGATCAGCAGGCCGGTAGCGATGCCGACCGACTCGTTGATGTAGTAGTTCTTGCCGATCTTGTGGTCGCCGCCGGCGCGGTAGCGCTCGGCGAAGATCACGATCAGCCAGGGCGCGATCTCCAGGAAGGGCTTGTCGGCATCGGTGCCGAGCGGCGCCAGGTCGCGCAGCCATTCCTCGCCGGCGCGGCCCTGGTAGAAAGCCTTCTCCTCCTCCTCGGCCGCGGCGCGGATGCGCGCCTTCACCGCCGGATCGCCGACCGCGACGAAGTGCCAGGGCTGGTGATTGGCGCCGCTGGGCGCGCGCCCGGCAGTGCGGATGCAGTCCTCGATGATCCCGCGCGGCACCGGCCGGTCGGTGAAGTCCCGCACGCTGTGGCGGGTCTTCATCTCGGCGAGGAAGGCTTTCGCGCGCTTCGCCATCTCGGCGTCGCTGAAGTCGCGCCGGTCCGGCAGCGGAATGGCCTCGTATGGCGCTGTGGCGAGTTTGGCTTCGCTCATTCTGCTCTCCCGTGTACGCCGCGACGACGGCGCGACACCCTTTCAGGCAGTAAAGCCGTTTCACGCCCAGCTTTCAAAGGGGAATGGGAAATGTGCTTTTGAACTTTTCGCGGGATTGCCGCGGCGTTCAGCTCGCCGCCTTCAGATGTTCCTTGAGGCGCGGCATGAGCTCGACCAGGTTGCAGGGCCGGTGGCGCGAGTCGAGCTGTAACTTCAGGATGTCCTCCCAGCCGTCCTTGCAGGCGGAGGGAGAGCCGGGCAGGGCGAAGAGGTAGGTGCCGTCGGCGACGCCGCCGATGGCGCGGCTCTGCATGGTCGAGGTGCCGACCTTCTGATAGCTCAGCATGCGGAACAGCTCGCCGAAGCCTTCGATCTCCTTTTCCATCACTTGGCGGAAGGCCTCCGGCGTGACGTCGCGCCCGGTCACGCCGGTGCCGCCTGTGGTGACGATGCAGTCGATTTCCGGATCGGCGATCAGCGCCCTCAGCGCGGCGACGATCTTGTCGATGTCGTCGGTGACGATGTCGCGCCTGGCCAGCTTGTGGCCGTCGCCGGTGATCATCTCGGCGAGACGCTGGCCCGACTTGTCGTCGGCCAGGGTCCGGCTGTCGGAGATGGTCAGGACAGCGATGTTGACCGGCAGGAAGGGCAGGGACTCGTCAATTCGGGCCATTGAGCGCAACCTCGGAGCGGCTTGTTCCGTCCAAGGCTTCGTAGCGCGGCCAGTCCCCGCCTGCAAGCCGTTCCAGCGAGGGCGCGGGCTGGCCGAGGCGCTGGCGGTAGATCCACAGGTTGGTCAGCACCCGCTCGATGAACAGGCGGGTCTCCTTCGAGGGCAGCGCCTCGATGAACAGCAGCGGGTCGTCGTCGGCCTTGATGGCGCGCTCCCACTTGCCCAGGTTGCCCGGCCCGCCGTTGTAGGCGGTGGTCAGGCGGAACAGGTCGCCCTGCACCCGCTCGTGGTCCAGCAGATAGGCGATGTAGCGCTGGCCGAGCTCCATGTTGAGGCTCGGCTCGTAGAGCTCGTTGCGGCCCTTGCCGCGGTGATAGCGGCGGTCCCGGGCGATGTAGCTGGCGGTGCGCGGCATGAGCTGCATCAGCCCGCGCGCGCCGTCCGGGCTCTTGGCCTTGGTGTTGAAGGCCGATTCCTGGCGCATCATGGCGTAGATCAGGGCCCGGTCGACCTTGAAGCCGCCCTGCGGCTGCCACGGCGGTATCGGATAGAGCGCCGCGTCGAGCACCCCGCCGCCGGCCTCGCCGTCGCCGCTGACCAGCGCCAGCTGGCGGCCCATGCGATAGGCCAGGGCCGGCATCTTGGCGTGCTGGGCCAGCGCCAGCAGGGCTTCGCCCATCTCCGGATCGCCCCACTGGCCGGCGTTGACCAGCTCGCCCTCGGCCGCCTCTCGGTCGCCGACCTGCAGCAGGGCGAGGGCGCGGGCGCCGACCGGGCTGCTGTTCAGCCGCGCGGTCATGTTCGGCGCCAGCTGGTGGGAGCCGAAGTCGAACTCGATCTCCATGCCCAGCGCGCGGCGCGCCAAGAGGCCGTAGAAGGTGCGCGGATACTCCGCGGCGCGGCGCAGCAGCGGCGAGCTGCGCTCGGGGCGCTGCTGCTTCAGATGGGCGCGCGCCGCCCAGTAGGCGCCGGCCGCCGCATTCCAGCCGGCGACGTTGTCGGAATCGGCCAGCGCTTCGAAGTGGGCCGCCGCGTGGTCTATCTCGCCCATCCGCCAGGCGGCGAGGCCGGCGATCCAGTTGATCATCGGCGCAGCCTGGCCGGAACGATGCGCGGCGGGACCGGCCAGGGCGTAGGCCCGCTCCGGCTTGCCGTAGTAGAACCAGCCGCTGGCCACCGTGGCGCGCGCCTCGTCGAGCTCGACCGGGTCGAGCAGCCGCTGCACGGAGCGCTGGTTGAGCAGTTCCTCGGTCACCGTGAAGCGCTGCCGCAGCACGTTGTGGCGCACCTGGCGCAGCACGCGTGAGACCTTGCGGCGCTCGGCCTTGCTGCGCTGGCGCGGCGAGACGTAGTCGAAGTTGGTACGCTGAACAGGGCGGCCGAGGCCGCTGCGCGCCACCACCGGCGGCTGCGGGCGGCGGTAGTTGGCCGGCCGGCGCTTGAGCGCGAGGTTGTAGATGCGCTTGGCCTGCGGGTGATCGGCGTAGTGGTCCATCCAGGCCTTCAGCTCCTTGTACTTGGAGCGATAGGCCGTGGGGTGCAGGTAGCGCTGCGCCAGGACGTGGCCCATCAGGCGCTGGTCGCTCAGCTGGGCGATCAGGTCGTCGGCCTCGCGCCAGCGCCCGTCCTCCTGCACCGCGAAGATGCGGCGGTAGAGCTCGGCGTCGCGGCTGCTCAGCACCGCCGGCAGACCGTCCGGGCCGGCATGGCGCAGTGCGCCGCTGCTGGGCAGCGCCGTGGCGGCACCGAGGCTGTCGGGGCTGTCGGAGCTGAGATCGCCGGGCTGCAGCACCTGCGCGGCGGCCGGGCCGTCATGGGCTGCGAAACCGCCGAGCGCCGCGGCGGCGGCAAGCGCAAAGACGATGGCGCGCGCCCTCTCAGGAAAGCGTGCGGCCCGCTGCCGGGCGCGGCTGCAGAACTGCAAAGTGACCCCCATTGTTTTCATCGACCTTAACCAAGCGCTCTCTGGGCTGCAACAGCGGCCCCAAGAAAGCCACATCCGGGGTTAAATCGACGTTAAATCAAATATTTGTCGGGAAATCGCCGGATTAACCCTGGGCTTTTCACGGCATGGGGCGGCTCAATCGGGAATTGGGTCGGTCAGGCGCCGGTTAAGCCCGCCGCGCCGATTTCCAGGCCCTCGCGCTCCATCGCCTCGGCAAAGGACAGCAGGTCGCGCCAGGCCTCGCGCTTCTGTGCCGGCTGGCGCAGCAGGTAGGCCGGGTGCAGGGTCGGCAGGGCCGGGATCGGGTGGCCGAGGCGCGGATGGTGATAGTCGACCCAGCGGCCGCGCAGCTTGAGGATGCCCTCGCTGCGGTGCAGCAGGGTCTTGGCCGACATGCCGCCGACCAGCAGCAGCAGCTTGGGCTGCAGGATCTCGATCTGGCGCTCCAGGAAGGGCAGGCAGGCGGCGATCTCGCCGGGCGTCGGGTTGCGGTTCCCCGGCGGGCGCCAGTACAGCAGGTTGGTGATATAGACCCGGCTGCGGTCGAGGCCGATGGCCGCCAGCATGCGGTCGAGCAGCTGCCCGGCCGGGCCGACGAAGGGCTTGCCCTGGCGGTCCTCCTGGGCGCCCGGAGCCTCGCCGATGATCATGATCTTGGCCTGCGGGTTGCCGTCGAAGAGGCAGAGGTTGGTCGCCGTCGCCTTCAGCGGGCAGCCCTCGAAGGCCTCCAGCGCCGCGCGGATATCGTCGATCGACCTGGCCTCCGCGGCGAGACGCTGCGCCGAGGCCTGGTTCTCGCTGGCCGAGGCCAGGCTCGCCGGGCGCTTGGCGGCCGGTACCGGCGCTGAAGCCGCGCGGGCCGGCGCCGCAGGCGGCTGCGGCGGTGCTGCTGAAGCCTCAGCCAGGCCGGGCGTCGCGGCGGCCCTGGCCGGCGCGGCCGTGCGGTCGAGCGGTTCGGCGCCGATCGCTTCGTCGGCGCCGGCCTCGATCTGCCACTTCAGGGCTTCCAGCAGGGCCGGGTCGGTCTCGGGACGGGTCATGGCGCCACAATAGCACCGCCATGCAACGGCCAGAAAGCCGGCAGGAGGCAGGGGCGCGGCGGGAGGTGCGGCTGGGCGGTCGTCTCAGCGGTAGACCGGCGAGACCATAAGGACCAGCAGGATGTTGCCCAGCAGGATGGCCCCGATCATGAAGGCCAGCAGCGTGTAGCGGTGCACGTTGGCCTCGCGCGAGGATTTGATCGCCCGCGTGAACTGGGAAAAGCTGGACAAGTGGCTGGTGATGTCGCGCAGCTTCTCGCGCTCGGTGTTCTGCCAGACCTGGTAGAGCACCAGCATGTAGATGACGGCGGCGCTGCAGAGAAAGCTGACGGCGAGGACCAGGTTGATCAGCGTGGCGTTGTTGGGCGCCATCCGGACCAGCGCGATCATGCCGCCGAAGACCAGCAGGGTCGCGCCCAGGGACTTCCACTGGTGCGCCTTGGCGAAGCGGATGGAATCGGCCGACTCCTTGTAGAGCATGCACATCTCGGCATGCGTCAGCTCGTCCAGCTCGCTCGGAACGTTCTCGCGGGCCGGCGCGTCGTCGAAGTCCTGTACTTCCCGTGCAACCATGCGCTTTTCGGTTTCCTCCGCGGCCATCCTGTTCAGAAAAGGTAAATTTTTCGGTAAACACCCGCGCTGGGCGCTGCGTCGCCGCGGAAAGACGGTTCCAGGCGAGTTGGCGCCGCCCTGGGTGGGCTTGGCCCCGGGGGCCGCCCTGTACTATGAAGGGGCCGGCCGCGGTGAAGCCCGCCCGGCCGGCAAGAACAACGGGGTCAGTGCGCGGCCGCCTGCCGGCCGCCTGGCGGCCGGGCGCCGCGGGAGAGAGGGATCGTGGAACGCGAATTCATGGAATACGACGTGGTCATCGTCGGCGCCGGCCCGGCCGGCCTCTCGGCGGCCATCCGCCTGCGCCAGCTCTCGGCCGAGAGCGGCAAGGAGGTCACCGTCTGCGTTCTGGAGAAGGGTTCGGAGGTCGGCGCCCACATCCTCTCCGGCGCGGTGCTCGAGCCGCGCGCCCTCAACGAGCTGATCCCCGACTGGCAGGACAGGGGCGCGCCCTTGAACGCGCCGGTCGCGGAGGAGAAGTTCCTGCTGCTCTCGGAAAAGGGCAGCACCGGCGTGCCGGTCTGGATGCTGCCGCCACAGATGCAGAACCACGGCAACTACGTGGTCTCTCTCGGCAACGTCTGCCGCTGGCTGGGCGAGCAGGCCGAGGCGCTGGGCGCCGAGATCTATCCCGGCTTCGCCGCCGCGGAGGTGCTGTATCACGAGGACGGACGGGTCAAGGGCGTGGCGACCGGCGACATGGGCGTCGCCAGGGACGGCAGCCACAAGGACAGCTACCAGCCGGGCATGGAGCTGCACGGTCGCTATACCCTGTTCGGGGAGGGCTGCCGCGGTTCGCTGACCAAGCAGCTCGAGGCGAAGTTCGACCTGCGCCAAAACGCCGATCCGCAGACCTACGGCATCGGCATCAAGGAGCTGTGGCAGCTCGACCCGGACAAGCACAAGACCGGCACCGTGATCCACACCGCCGGCTGGCCGATGAACAACACCACCTGGGGCGGGTCGTTCATCTATCACCTGGAGAACAACCAGGCCTACGTCGGCTACGTGGTGGGCCTCGACTACGAAAACCCGCATCTCTCGCCCTTCGAGGAGATGCAGCGCTTCAAGACCCACCCGGCGATCCGTCCCATGCTGGAGGGCGCCAAGCGCATCGCCTACGGCGCCCGGGCGCTCAACGAGGGCGGGCTGCAGTCGCTGCCAAAGCTGGTGTTCCCGGGCGGCGCCCTGATCGGCTGTGCGGCCGGCTTCCTCAACGTGCCCAAGATCAAGGGCAGCCATAATGCCATGAAGACCGGCATGCTGGCCGCAGAAGCGGCTTTCGAGGCGCTAAGCGGCGCCGGCGAGGGCGGCGAGACGCCGGCGGAGCTCACTGCCTTTCCGGAGAAGTTCGAAAAGTCGTGGGTCTACGAAGAGCTGCACAAGGCGCGCAACTTCCGCCCGGCCTTCAGCAAGTGGGGACTCTACGGCGCCATGCTCTACGGCGGGCTCGACCTGAAGCTGCTCGGCGGCAGAGCGCCCTGGACCTTCCATCACCGCCACGCCGATCACGAAGCTTTGAAGCCGGCGGCGGAGATGCCGAAGATCGCCTATCCGAAGCCCGACGGCGTCATCACCTTCGATCGCCTGTCGTCGGTGTTCATCTCCAACACCAACCACGAGGAAGACCAGCCGGTCCACCTGACGCTGAAGGACGCCGCCGTCCCGGTGGCGCACAACCTGAAGCTCTATGACGAGCCGGCGCAGCGCTACTGCCCGGCCGGGGTCTACGAGATCGTGCGCGACGACGACGGCAGCAATCCGCGGCTGCAGATCAACGCCCAGAACTGCGTCCACTGCAAGACCTGCGACATCAAGGATCCGACCCAGAACATCGTCTGGGTGCCGCCGGAAGGCGGCGGCGGCCCGAACTACCCGAACATGTGAAGTCCGGCCGCGGCCCTTCGCCCGCCTTGTGCGCAGCGGCAAAAGCGCCATCTTAGACGCAAGCGGCGGCCGCGCAGGGCGAACAGCCCGCCGCCAATGCCGGCCAAGCTGGTGGCCAAGCTGGTGGCCAAGCTGGTGGCCAAGCTGGTGATTGTGAGGGCTCGGACCGGTCGGCTACACTGGCGCGGCTCTTACAGGACCCCGGTCCGCGGCGGCGCGCCGGCCGCGACGCCGGCACCGGGGTGGTTCCCTCGGGGGCGAAACCGTTGGGAGATTGATTTGTCGAAACTTCGCTTCCTGCTGCGCCGGACCGGATGGTCCAGAACGGCGCTCGTTGCTCTTGCCGCCGGGCTGGTTCCGGCGGCCTGCGGCGCCGAATCTCCGATTCAGAGCGCCGATCTCTCGGTCCAGGTGGCCGACGCGCCGACCGCCGGGCAGCCGCCGTCGATCGCTTCGCCTTACGGCGCCTACCTGGCCGGGCTGGTGGCGCGCGCCAACAACGATCTGGACGCGGCGGCGGACTATATGCTGCAGGCGCTGCGCTACGACCCGGACAACCCGGAGATCCTGTTTCCGGCGCTGCAGCTGGCCGCGGCGACCGGGCGGCAGGAGGACGCGGTGATCCTGGCGCGGCGCGTGCTGGGGCGCGAGCCGCAGCACAGCCTCTCGACGCTGATCGTGGCGGTGGAAGCGGCGCGCGCCGGCGACCTGGCGGAGGCCGACCGGCTGCTCGCCGGCCTGCCGCTGCGCGGGTTCGACCAGGTGCTGGTGCCGATGCTGCGGGCCTGGGCCCTGGCCGGCCAGGGCGACGTCGACGGCGGGCTGGAATCGCTTTCGGTTCTGAAGGAAGACCGCGGTGCTGCCGTGCTCTACGGCCTGCACGCCGCCCTGATCAACGAGGTCGCCGGCCGCACCGAGCAGGCGGCGCAGGAGTTCGACGCGGTGCTGACCGCCTCCGGCCGCCCGACCCTGCGGCTGACCTGGCTGGCGGGCAGCTTTTTCGAGCGCCACGGCCAGCGCGACAAGGCGCTGGGGCTCTACCGCAGCTTCGTCTCGGGCGGGCCCGGTTCGGACATTCTGCTGCCCATGCTGGAGCGCGCCGAGCAGGGCGGTGACACCCCGCCCGAGGTGAGCACGGCGAGCGACGGCATGTCCGAGGTGCTGTTCAACCTGGCCGGTCTTCTCAGCCAGGAGCAGGCCGACGATGCCGCGCTGGTCTATCTGCACCAGGCCTTGGCGCTGCGTTCCGGCTTTGTCATGGCCGATGTGCTGCATGGGGAGATCCTGCAGAAGCAGGGCCGCAGCCGCGAGGCCATCGCCGCCTACCGCGCCGTGCCGCAGGACTCCGTCTTCGGCTGGATCGTCAGCCTGCGCATCGCCGACGAGCTGCAGCAGATGGGCGAGACCGACCAGGCCCTGACCGAGCTCGACCGCCTCGCCGCGGAGCGCCTGGATTCCTATGAGCCCATGCTGCGCAAGGGCAACCTGCTGCGCATTGAGGAGCGTTTCGAGGAAGCGGTGGTGGCCTACGACGAGGCCGTCGCCCGCATCGAGCGGCAGGGCGAGATCGAGCCGCGTCACTGGTCGCTGCTCTATTTCCGGGGCATCGCGCTGGAGCGCTCCGACCAGTGGGACCGGGCCGAAGCCGACTTCAAGCACGCGCTCGGCCTGCAGCCGGAACAGCCCTACGTGATGAATTACCTCGCCTACTCCTGGATCGAGAAGAAGCAGAACCTCGACGAGGCCGAGGCGATGCTGGAGCGGGCGGTGAAGCTGAGGCCCCGCGACGGCTACATCGTCGACAGCCTGGGCTGGGTCTACTACCGCCTCGGCCGTTTCCAGGAAGCCGTCGAGCAGCTCGAGCGCGCCGTCGAGCTGCGGCCCCAGGATCCGGTCATCAACGATCACCTGGGCGACGCCTTCTGGCGGGTCGGGCGCAAGCATGAGGCGCGATTCCAGTGGCACCGGGCGCTCAGCCTGGATCCGGAGGAAGACCAGATTCCGATCATCGAGAAGAAGATCAAGGAAGGCCTCACCATACCGCCCGAGAACATCTAGCCGGGCCGGCCTGCGGTGATGCGCCTTGCGATTCCGTCGCGCGTGCCTGTGGGGTCGGGATGACGGGAGACGCCGCTTCGGCCGTTCCCGTTGCGGAGGTCGCCTGGGCCAAGGTCAATCTCACGCTTCAGGTCACCGGGCGCCGGCCGGACGGCTACCATGAGCTGACGAGCCTGGTGGTGTTCGCCGAGGTCGGCGACGCGCTGCGCCTCGCCGTGGCCGACGATCTCAGTCTCACAATCGAGGGGCGCTTCGCCCCGGCGCTGCAGGGTGCGGCGGACAATCTCGTGCTGCGCGCGGCCGAGGCGCTGCGCCGGCGTGCCGGCATCCGCGCCGGCGCCGCCATGATCCTCACCAAGAACCTGCCGGTGGCTTCCGGCATCGGCGGCGGCTCGGCCGATGCGGCGGCGGCGCTGCGCGGGCTCATGCGGCTGTGGGGCGTCAGCCTGCCGCAGGCGGATCTGGCGGCCCTGGCGCTGACGCTGGGTGCCGACGTGCCGGTCTGCCTGCGCGGCGCCGCGGTGGTGATGTCGGGCATCGGCGAGCGCCTGACGCCGATCCCGGCGCTGCCGCCGCTGTGGCTGCTGCTGGTCAATCCCGGCGTGCCGGTCTCCACCGCCGCCGTCTTCGGCGCCCTTGAGGGCAGGTTCTCGACGCTCGCCGAACCGCAGCTGCCGCCGCTCGGGCTGGCGCCGCTGATCGACTGGCTGGCAGCGCGGCCCAACGACCTGGAAGCGCCCGCGCGCCGGCTGGCGCCGGCGGTCGATCAGGTGCTGGCGGCGCTGGCGCGCCAGCCCGCCTGCCTGCTGGCCCGCATGTCGGGCAGCGGGGCGACCTGCTTCGGGCTGTTCGAGAAGGAAGCCGACGCGCAGCAGGCCGCGGCGGAGATCGCCCGGCAGAACGCGACCTGGTGGGTGGCGCCGGCGCTGCTGCGTGCCTGATGGGACGGGAAGGAAGCGGCTCAGCCGCCGTAAAGCTCAACCACCGAGCGCAGTTCGTCCAGCAGGGCGCGGTTGGCTTCGCCGTTCCCGTCGAGGCCGGCCATTTCCTGATAGCTGCGGATCGCCGCGGCGGTGTCGGCGGTGAGCACGCCGTCGGTGTTGCCCGGCGCGAGGTCGAGCCGCTCGAGCAGTTGCTGGATCTCGAGGATCTCGGCGACGCTCAGCGCCGTCGGGTCCGCCTGCGGCGCAGGCGTCGCGACCAGCGGACCCGGCGAGACCGGGGCGCGGGGCGAGGGCCCGAAGGTCGGCACTTCCATCTCTTCGGCGACGGCCGGGGCGGGCGCCGGCGCGGGTGCGGCCGGGTGCATCGGTGTTGATGGCGCCGCGGGCTGGGCCGCGGGGGCCGGCGGCAGAGCCGCCAGATCGCCCTGCGGGGCCTGCGGTGTCGTGCCGGGGTTGAGCCAGTAGGCCAGGCCGCCGACGACGACGGCGAGGCCCAGCAGAGTCATGGCGAAGCCGCGCGAGGAGCGTTCCTTCTCCAGGCGGCGGCCGCTGGCCTGCGGGGCGATGGCCGGCTTGGTGAAGACCGACCGATCGGGGGCCTTGCCGTTCTCGGTCTTGCCGGCGGGCCCCGGTGTTTTCTTGTCGGCGGGCTTTGCCGCGGCGCCGGGCTTTGCTGCAACTGTCTTGGTTTCCTCGGAGGCCGCGGGCTTGGCGCCGCTCTGAGGACGGCTGCCGTTGCCGTTGCCGTTCGGCTTGCCGCTGGTCGCCTTGGCGTTCGTAAAGGTCAGGCCGCTGGCCTTGGCGGAGCTCGGCTGCGGGCCGCTCGCCTTCAGTTCGCCGGCCGAGGGGCCGGAGAAGCGCAGGCCGCTGCTTTCCGGCAGCTTCTGCGGCTGGGTCACGATGGGCCGGTTGCTGCCGAACACGATGGTCGCCGGATCCGGCGCCAGGGACTTGGTCTCGTTCCGGGCCTCGCTCCGGGCTTCGCTCCGGGCTTCGCTCAGGGCCTCGGACGGCGGCGCCGCGCCGCAGGTCTGGCCGGCGGCCGCATCGGGACGACCAGGCGCCTTCGCGCGCTTGCCCTTGGGCGCGCGCGCCTTGGCGGGCCGCTTCTTGGGCACGGCCTTTCTGGTCTTCCGGGACGCCTTGTCCGTTTGCTCTGTCATACGCTTCTGCGGACCGCTCGGGACCCTGTGATCAACTTTCTCAAACTCGCCCCGCCGGACCGGCCCGGGGCGCCCCCCGGGCCTGCACGGCAAGGTCCAGTCAACCGTTATGAGGCAGCCGTGGTTAACGGAGCCCTAATTCGAAGTCGTTCAAAAACCTGACTTTTTGGCGGGTGAAAGGATGTCGGGGGCGTTGTCATCGGCACAAATCCAGCGTTATAAGCAGGCCTCGGCTTGGGAAGGCAGCCCCTTGAAAAAAACCGATTCTTCCAGCGACCGCCCTACCACCGGCCCCACCGCCGGCCCCGGCAGCCGCCGCGGCCCCTCCTTCGGCGGCTGGGTGGCCGGGGTCTGCCGCCGCCCGCTGGCGGTGGTGATCTGCTGCCTGGCGGCGGCCGCCGGCCTGCTCTGGGTCGCGGCGACGAGCCTGGCGATCAACACCTCGACCGAGGACATGCTCTCCGAGGAGCTGCCCTGGCGGCAGAACAACCGGGCGGTCGACGCCGCCTTTCCCGAGCGGGTCGACAGCCTGACCATCGCGATCGAGGCGCCCGACAGCCTGGCCGCCGAGGCCGCGGCGGCGCGCCTTGCCGCGGCGCTCAGGGCCCGGCCCGAGGTCTTCCAGTTGGTCGACCTGCCGGAGGGCGGCGCCTTCTTCCGCCGCAACGGGCTGCTGTTCCTCTCGGTCGCCGAACTGCAGGCGGAGAGCGACCGCCTCGCCGCCGCCCAGCCGCTGCTCGCCGCCCTGCAAGAGGATCCCAGCCTGCGCGGGCTGGCCGGCCTGCTGGCCGAAGCCCTGGCGGCGAACGAGAGCGGTGTCGACAGCGCCGAGCTGGCCATGCTGCTGGAACGCCTGGCGGCGACCGCCGAGGCGCTGCCCGCCGATCCGGCGGCGCGGCTTTCCTGGGCGGCGCTGCTGTCCGGCGGCAGCGAGACGGCCGCGGACCGGCGCCGCTTCATCTCGGCCAAGCCGGTGATCGACTTCGCGACCCTGGAGCCCCTGGCCGCGGCCGTCGCCGCCGTGCAGACGGCGGCGCGCGAGCTCGCCCTGACGCCGGACAGGGGCTATCGCCTGCGCCTCACCGGCGAGGCCCTGATGCTGCAGGACGAGCTGGTCTCGGTGCGCAGGGGCATCGGCCTGGTCGGGCTGATCTCCGCCGTGCTGGTCGCCGTGGTGCTCTTTGCCGGGCTCAGGACCTGGCGCCTCGTGCTGCCGGTGCTGATCACCCTGGTCGCGGGGCTGGCCTGGACCGCCGGCTTCGCCGCCCTGTTGGTGGGCGAGCTGAACCTCATCTCGGTCACCTTCGCGGTGCTGTTCATCGGGCTCAGCGTCGACTTCGGCATCCACTTCACCCTGCGCGCCCAGGAAAGCCGGGCCGCCGGTCTCGACCGGGTCGGGGCCCTCATCGACGCCGCGGCGCGCATCGGCCGGCCGCTGCTGCTCTGCGCGGTCTCCTCGGCCCTCGCCTTCTTCGCCTTCTTCCCGACCGCCTACCGCGGCCTCTCGGAACTGGGCCTCATCGCCGGTGCCGGCATGTTCATCGCCCTGTTTCTCAACCTCACCCTCCTGCCGGCGCTGCTGCGCCTCTGGCCGGCCCCGGCCGACGCCCTGCGCATCGGCCGCTTCGCCGCCGCCAGCGCCGCGCTGCAGCGCCGCGCCGGGCGCCACGCCGGCCTGCTGGCGGGGATCGGCGTCGCTCTTGCGCTGGCCGCGGCCTTCGCCGTCCCGCAGGCGCGCTTCGACGACGACCCGCTCAATCTGCGCGACCCGGACTCGCCCTCGGTGGCGGCGCTGTTCGATCTGCTTGGGGATCCGCGGGTCTCGCCCTACAGCGCCCAGGTGCTGGCCGCGGACCTCGCCGCCGCGCGCGCCGCCGCCGCGCGCCTCGAGGCCCTGCCGCTGGTCGAGGCGGCGGTCAGCCTCGATTCCTACGTGCCGGGCGCGCAGGAGGTGAAGCTCGACATCATCGACCAGACGGCGCTGTTCCTCTCGCCGCTGTTCACCGCGCCGCCGCCGCTGCCGGCCCCCGACGAGGGCGAACGCGCCGCCGCGCTGGCCGAGATGAGAACCGCCCTGGCCACACCGCCGGCCGAGCTGGCGGCGCCGGCGGCGCGGCTGCGCCGGGCTCTGGAGAACCTGGGGACGGTATCGCCGGCGGCACTGGAGACGGCCTGGCTCGGCGGCTTCGAAGCAGCGCTCGCGCGCCTGCTCGATGCGCTGGAGGCAGAGGAGATCACCCTGGAAAACCTGCCCGGCGAGCTGCGCGGGCGCTACCAGGCCGGCGACGGGCGCGTGCTGATCGACGTGGTGCCGGTGGAAGACCTGCGCGATCCGGCGGCGCGCGAGCGCTTCGTGGCGGCGGTGCAGGCCGTGGTGCCCGACGTCTCCGGCGTGCCGGTAACCATCGTCGAGGCCGGCTGGGCCGTGGTCCTCGCCTTCGCCCAGGCCTCGGTCCTGGCCCTGGCGGCGATCGCCGTCCTGCTGCTGGTGGTGCTGCGCTCGCCGCTCGACACCTTGCTGGTGCTGCTGCCGCTGTTGCTGGCGGCGCTGCTGACCGTGGCGGTCGGCGTGGTCTGCGGCCTGCCCTTCAACTTCGCCAACGTCATCGTGCTGCCGCTGCTGCTCGGGCTCGGCGTCGACAGCGGCATCCACTACGTGATGCGCGCCCGCGAGGAACGGGAGGGAACGGCCGTGGCCGGGAGCGCCGCAGCCCACGCCAACTCGACGCCGCGGGCGATCTTCCTCTCGGCGCTGACCACGGTGGCCTCCTTCGGGGCGCTGTCGATCTCGCAGCACCCGGGCACCGCCTCCATGGGCCAGCTGCTGACCATCGCCATCGTCATCACGCTGATCTCGGTGCTGATCTTCCTGCCGGCGCTGCTGGCGCTGGCCGGCCGCCTGCCGCGGCAGTAGCGCATCGGGGAATGCAATGTGGGAGGGGCGGCGCCGCGCGCCGCCGGCGGGCGGCTCAGCCCTTGCCGTTGCCCTTCGGGGCGGTGCCGCCGTTCATCTGGGCGATGTCGATGTAGCCGACCTCGATGGCGTGGCGCAGGGCCTGGAAGGCCTCGCGCGCCTCCTCGTAGGTCAGGCGCTTGGCGCGCAGTTCCTCGATGTCCTCGAGTTTCGACTCGGCGCCCGGCGTGCAGTGCTTGAAGGCGGCATCCAGGTAGTCGGCGCGCAGCCGCGCCACCATGGCCGCGAAGACGAAGGCCTTTTCGCGGTCCAGGTCGGGAATGCGCTCGTGAATGATCTCCTGGTTGGCGGCCCGGACGCCCATGTCCAGCTCGTTCAGGAAATTCGTCATCTGGCGGGATTGCTCGAATTCCGACGCAAATGGGGACTTGGCGGTCATGTCTCTCTGCCTTCGCGGGTGCCGGGGCGCCCTCGAATGGCGTCCCTGGCGTAGAATTTCGCAGCCAGACCCTACGCCAAGAGGCTTAACAGGGGGTTGAGGCCGGGTTCGGCCGCCGGAAAGCCCGCTCTCGCGCGGTCTTGCGGGCGCTGGGCGCCGGCGCTACCTTGCGGCCCGCCCGGCCCGCGGCCTATGATTCGGAATCACGTGATTTGCGATCGCGGGCCGGCCCTGCTGGGGCGTAGCCAAGTGGTAAGGCACCGGTTTTTGGTACCGGCATTCGCAGGTTCGAATCCTGCCGCCCCAGCCAGCCCTCCCGGACTTTCAGATAATCCGATCCGGCAGACCGCGCCGCGTCAGCCCGCTTCGAGCCAGGCCTTCGCCTCGGCGGCCTGCGCGCGGTCGAAGTAGCGCATCTCCGCCTTGAAGAACGGCTTCGACAGGCGGGTGCCCCAGTCCTGCCAGGCGCGCTCGCCGACGATGGCGACGCGGCCCAGGTCGCTCTGGTGCGTGGTGTCGAACTTCAGCTCCTCCCAGAGCGCGCCCAGGGTCCAGCCGCGGAAGTCCTCGAGTTCGATGAGGATGCGCAGCGGCCCGGCCGCGGCGGCGATGTGCTCGAACTCGGGCACAAAGGCGTCGTAGTCGTCCCTGGTGAGCTCGCCCGAGGCCTTCATCACGACGAGGCCGTCTTCGGTCTGGCTGAGCGTGAGCATG
>JBFGUI010000025.1:0-24180 GCA_041565695.1 Kiloniellaceae bacterium | reverse complement strand
CGGCTCGTTCCCGAGCCGCCCTTCGGCGCTTTCGATGTTGTCTTGCCGGAGGCACTCAGCTGGCGCCGTGCTCCAGCCCGATGTCACGCAGCAGGCGACGATCGAGGTGGCGCGTTGCGCTTGCCAGCCTCTGCGCCTTACGCTCGGCCTCATAGGCGTCGCGCAGCTCGATTGCCAGGTCATAGGCGGCCATGAGGCTTCGGCCCAGCAGTTCGCCGACCGGGCGGGCGGGCATATAGGGGCGGGCGGTGTAGATCACGTTGGCCATGATCCGAACTCCAATAAAAGAATACGGTGCCTCTCGGAGGGACCGATGTTGACGACGTTTCGGACCTGGAGATAAGCCTTTTGCGGCGCCGCGACAAATGCTGCCTGAGCAGCGCCTCCATGCAGCCAAAGCATGGCCGGAATTCACATTAGCTTAACAATCTCAATCGGTTGTCGCTTCTAAGACAGGAGATGTTCTATCCGCTCCAGGGCGCTGCCGAGGCGCTGCGGCGCACCTGCGAAACACAGCCTCAGGTGCCCCTCGCCGCCCGGTCCGAAAGCCGATCCTGGGGCAAGGCCGACGCCGGTTTCGCTCAGGATGCGCTTGGCGAAGGCCAGGCTGTCGTCGATTCTCTCGACCCGGAAGAAGCAGTAGAAGGCGCCGGCCGGGCGGGCCACCTTCACCCGCGGCAGGCCCGCCAGCTGCTGGAACACCAGCTCCGCCGCCTGGCCGCAGCGCGCCACCAGCGCCTCGACGAAGGGCTCGCCCTGGGTCAGGGCCGCGAGGCAGCCGTACTGCAGGAAGCTCTGCCCGCCGGAGGTGTTGTACTCGATGAGGTTGCCGAAGACGTCGCCGAGGGCGGCCGGGTGGACCAGCCAGCCCTGGCGCCAGCCGGTCATGCACCAGGCCTTGGAGAAGGAGTTCACCACGACGAGCGGATCTTCCGGCTCGGCGAGCTCCAGGAAGGAAGGAGCGACGCCCCGGGGAAAGCGCGACCGGTCATAGACGAAGCGGTGGTAGACCTCGTCGGCGATCAGCCAGATGCCGCGCTGCCGGCAGAACGCGAGGACCGCGCGCTGCTCGTCCTCGCTGATCACCCAGCCCGTGGGGTTGGACGGCGAGACCAGGAAGAGGGCGGCGGTGGTCTCGTCGCAGGCAGCGAAGAGCCGCTCGAGGTCGAGCCGGAAGCCGCCTTCCGGCAGCGCGGTCATGGGCACCGCCGTGACGCGGCCGCCGATCACCTTCGCGGCGGACATCACGTTGGGCCAGACCGGCGAGGGCACCACCAGTCCGGCGCCCGGTGGAAGGACCGCCTGCAGGGTCATCATGATGGCGTTCATGCCGGAGGAGGTGACCGTGACGCGGTCGACCGGAACGCTCACCCGGAAGTGACGGGCGAGATAGCCGCTCAGCGCCTGGCGCAGCTCGGGCAGGCCGCGCTTCGGTGTATAGAAGGTGTGGCCCTCGGCCAGGGCCCGGCTGGCCGCCGCGCTGATGAAGGCCGGCGTCGGCTCGTTGCCTTCGCCGACATAGAGCGCGATCAGGTCGTCGCGCCCGAAGCCCATCTGCCACACCTCGACGATCTTGGAGGCGGTGAGCTCCGCGGCCGAGGGATTGAGCGGCGGCAGCGCGATCGTGTTGTTCTCTTCCAGGGCGGCCATGCAGCCTCGCCTAGGCCTGCAATGCCGGCAGGTCCTTGTACAGGTCCAGGGCCTCCGGATTGGCGAGCGCTTCCTTGTTCTTGACCGCGCGGCCGTGCACCACGTCGCGCACCGCAAGCTCGACGATCTTGCCGCTCTTGGTGCGCGGGATGTCGGCCACCTGTACCACCCTGGCCGGCACGTGGCGCGGCGTGCAGCCGTTGCGGATCTGCGTCTTGATGCGCGTCGTCAGCTCGTCGTCGAGGGTCATGCCAGGCCGCAGCTTGACGAACAGCACGACGCGCACGTCGCCGTCCCAGTCCTGGCCGATGACGATGGACTCCTCGACCTCCTGCAGCTTCTCGACCTGGCGGTAGATCTCCGCCGTGCCGATGCGCACGCCGCCGGGATTGAGCGTGGCGTCGGAGCGGCCGTAGACGACGATGCCGTTGTGCGCGGTCAGCTCGACGAAGTCGCCGTGGTGCCAGATGTTCGGGTAGGTCTCGAAGTAGGCGGCGCGGTAGCGCGCGCCGTCGGGATCGTCCCAGAAGCCGATCGGCATGCAGGGGAAGGGCTTGACGCAGACCAGCTCGCCCTTCTCGCCGCGAACCGGCTTGCCGCTGTCGCCGTAGACCTCGACGGCCATGCCCAGGCAGCGGCGCTGGATCTCGCCGCGCCACACCGGGCCGATGGGGTTGCCGCCGACGAAGCAGGAGACGATGTCGGTGCCGCCGGCGATGGAGGAGAGGCAGACGTCCTGCTTGATGTGCTGGTAGACGTAGTCGAAGCCTTCGGGCACCAGCGGCGAGCCCGTCGAGGTGACGAGCCTGAGGCTGGAAAGGTCATGGGTCGACTTGGGGTCGAGGCCGCTCTTGTTGAGGGCGTCGATGTACTTCGCCGAGGTGCCGAAGAGGGTCATCTTCTCCGCATCGGCATAGTCGAAGAGGATGTTGCCGTCGGGCGCAAAGGGCGAGCCGTCATAGAGCAGCAGCGTGGCCTCGCAGGCTAGTCCCGAGACCAGCCAGTTCCACATCATCCAGCCGCAGGTGGTGAAGTAGAAGACGCGGTCGTCGCGCTTAACGTCGCAGAGCAGCTTGTGCTCCTTGAGGTGCTGCAGCAGGGTGCCGCCGATACCGTGGACGATACACTTCGGCTTACCGGTCGTGCCGCTGGAGAACATGATGTAGAGCGGCGAATTGAACGGCTGGCGCGCGAAGGTGATTTCGTCGGCCTTGTAGGGCGCCGTGAAGCCGTCGAGCGTCACCGCCCGGGCGATGCCCGAGACGTCGGGCTCGACGTTCAGGTAGGGGCAGACCACGATCTTGCTGAGGCTCGGCAACTCGGCGGTGAACTCGGCGACGCGCGGGCGCGAATCGATGGCCTTGCCGTTGTAGTAGTAGCCGTCGGGACAGAACAGCACCTTGGGCTCGATCTGGCCGAAGCGGTCGAGCACGCCCTGCACACCGAAGTCGGGCGAGCAGGAGGACCAAACCGCGCCCAGCGAGGTGGCGGCCAGCATGGCGATCACGGTTTCGGGCATGTTGGGCATGAAACCGGCGACCCGGTCGCCGGGGCCGACGCCTTCGGCAGCGAGGCCCTGGGCGACCCGCGAGACGCTGTCGTAAAGCGCCTTGAAGGATACCCGGCGCTTCACCTTGTCCTCGCCCCAGAACACCAGGGCGTCGGCCTCGTCCCCGCGATTGTTTTGGGGGCGGCGCAGCAGGTTCTCGGCGAAGTTCAGCCTGGCCTCGGGAAAGAAGGCCGCACCGGGCATCCTGTCGGCGTCGACCACCACCGGGCCGCGCGCTTCGTCGGCGATCACGCCGCAGAAATCCCAGACCGCCGTCCAGAAGCCCTCCAGGTCGTCGATCGACCAGTCGTAGAGGGCGTCGTAGTCCGCGAAGTCGAGACCCTTGTCGGCTTTCAGACGCTGCATGAAGGCGGTGAGATTGGCCTCGGCGATCCGTGCCTCGGAGGGTTGCCACAGCGGTCCGCTCATCTCGTTCTCCCGTTTTGCCGCGCCGGCTTGGGCCTGCCGGGGGTCTTCCTTGGCGTCAGTATGGCCAAGCCTGCCGAAACGATCCAGGGAGCGATCCGGCCGGCTTCGCACGGCCGGTGCCGCGCGCCGTCGTCGTCTTCCTGCTTATGCCGCACTGCAACAGGAACGCAAGGCCGCAATGCCCCGAAGCGCCGCAGGCCCCCGGCTTGCCGCATGGCTGTCCTGCAGCGGCGGGGGTGGTGAAGCGGCGGGGGCGGTCATAGTATGACCGTTGAATGTCTTCCTCACGATCCCTCCTGACGCGCGGCAGCAGCCTTTCCGTGCCGCTGCAGGGCGCGCTCTACATGACCGCGGCCGCCTTTCTCTTCGCCATGATGAACGGCGCCATCCGCCTGCTGGGCGACGGCGTCGCGGCGGCCGACGGCACGGGCATGCACCCCTTCCAGATCGCCTTCCTGCGCAACTTCTTCGCGCTCAGCCTCATGCTGCCCTGGTTGCTGCGCCAGGGGCCGGCGGCTCTCAAGACCGACCGCCTCAACGTCCATCTGTGGCGCGCCGCCTTTGGCCTCTGTGCCATGCTCTGCTGGTTCTCGGCGGTCGCCTACCTGCCGCTGGCCGAGGCCGTGGCGCTCAACTTCACCGTGCCGCTCTTCGCCACGGCCGGCGCGGCGCTCGTCCTGGGCGAGGTGGTGCGGGCGCGGCGCTGGTCGGCGACCGTGGTCGGTTTCCTCGGCGTGCTCATCATCCTCAGACCCGGCTTCGTCGAGGTCACGCCCTTGATGAGCCTGCCGGTGATCGCCGCCTGTTTCATGGCGGTCTCTGTGCTCATCGTGAAGTCGCTGTCCGGCACCGAGAAGCCGGTCGCCATCGTGCTCTACATGAACCTGCTGCTGACGCCGCTTTCGCTGCTGCCCGCCGCCTTTGTGTGGCGCTGGCCCAGCCTGGGGGAGATCGGGCTCGGCCTGTTCATCGGCAGCTGCGCAGTGCTCGCCCACATCGCCTTCACCCGCGCCTTCGCAAGGTCCGACGCTTCGGCGATCATGCCCTTCGACTACGCGCGCCTGCCCTTCGTCGCCGCCGTCGGCTACCTGCTGTTCGGCGAACTGCCCGATCTCTGGACCTGGATCGGTGCCGCGGTGATCGCCGCGGCGGCGATCTATATCGCCCAGCGCGAGGCCAAGGTGGCCCGCGAGCGTCCGACGCTCCGGGCCGGCTCGGAATCGGCCCAGAGCCGTCCGTGACCGTGCCCGTGACCGTCCGGACCGGGCACCGCCTGTCCGCCAGGCTGGCCGGCGGCTGGCGCCGGATCCCCGCGAACTACCGCGGCGCCCTCTGGATGATCGCCGCCAGTTTCGGCTTCACGGTCAACGCGGCCCTGGTCAAGACCCTGATCGCCGGCCAGGCGGCAACCGGGGGCCTGGACGTTTTCCAGGTCGCCTTCGTGCGCGCCCTCTTTTCCTTCGCGGTGCTGCTGCCCTTCATGCTGCACGCCGGCCCGGCGGTGCTGCGCACCCGTTATCCGGTTCAGCACGGCATCCGCGCCTTCGCCGGCAGCGCCGCCATGGTCTGCGGCTTCTACGCGGTAGGTCACCTGCCGCTGGCCGACTTCACGGCGCTCACCTTCACCCAGCCGCTGTTCGTGGTGTTGCTGGCGGTGGTCATCCTGGGCGAGGTGGTGCGCTGGCGCCGCTGGCTGGCGACCGCGGTCGGCTTCATCGGGGTGCTGATCATGGTGCGGCCCGGGGCCGGCAGCTTCGATCCGGCGGCGCTCATGGCGCTGGCCTCGGTGTTCGGCATCGCGGTGGCGGTGACCATGGTCAAGCGCCTGCCGGAGGGCGAGAGCCACGTCACCATGCTGGCCTACTTCTGCATCCTCTCGCTGGCCATCACCCTGCTGCCGGCGTTCATCTACTGGCGTCCGCCGAGCGGCGCGCAGTGGCTGCTGCTCGCCGGAGTCGGCAGCCTCGGCGTCGCCTCGCAGGCCATGATCATCCGCGCCTACCGCTGCGGGGAGGCCAGCTTCGTCGCACCCTTCGACTATCTGAAGCTGGTCCTGGCGGGGGGCATCGGTTTTGCGGTCTTCGGCGAGCTGCCGGGTCCCTGGACTCTGCTGGGCGCGGCCGTGATCGTCGGCGCGACCTTCTACATCGCGCGGCGCGAGGCGGCCCAGGCCGCCCGACCCGGCGAGGCGGCGGGCGCCGGCAGCAAGGCGCCGCCGATCACCTAGCCATCACCGTTCCGAGACCGACCGAGAGGGCGACATAGCTGGCCGCGAGGCAGGCCAGGACCACGGCGGTGAGCGGCTTGCGCAGGGCGCGGTACCAGCCCGGCGCGCGCCCGGCCGCGACGCTGCGCAGGTCGGCGAAGAACACAGCCGCAAAGCCGAGGGCGAGCAGCAGCAGTCCGTAGGCGTTGGGCAGGATCAGCGCCAGCCAGCCGGCCAGGGCCGGCAGCACCGAGAGGCCGAGGCGCCGCCAGTTGCCGGCATCGTCCTGCGCCAGGGCGAGGCCCCAGTGCACCGCGCCGAGGAAGGACAGAATGACCGCGGCATAGGTCATCTGCAGGTTGATGACGATGACGAGGGCCGGGTAGCCGACGAAGAAGGCGGCGACGGCGCAGATAAGGAAGGGCAGCAGGCCGGCAAAGCCGAGCACCAGGGCCGGTCGCGGGATATCGCCAAGACGTGCCCGGGCTTTCGGCGCGGAACCCTGCGGATCAGTCAAGCGGATCGCTTCCCGCTGCCTGTCCGCCGGGCGGCGAGCGCAGGCCCAGCTCCGCCAGGCGCGCCCGGGCGGCGGCGTGGTGGTCGGCGGTAATGTGGGCGCCGACCATGCGCAGGGTGGCGAAGAGCACGGTGGCGTCGTCGGTGAAGCCGAGGCCGGCGACGAAGTCGGGGATCATGTCGCTCGGCACCACGAAGTAGGCCAGGGCGGCCAGCAGCATGGCCTTGACGGGACGCGGCGTGCGCGGGTCGACGGCGCAGAAATAGCCGCTGACCGCCTCTTCCAGGAAGGGCAGGCGCCCGAGGGTCGATTTCAGCTTGGTCCAGAGGCCGCGTTCAACCCTGGCCCGGTTGCGCTCCATGGTGCGCGGTGCCAGGGCCTTTGGGTCGTAAGGAACGAGATCGCGGCCGGTCATAGCTTCCAAGATATGGGGTCCGGGCGAGACCGTGGCAAGCCGGGTGCAAGCGCCGACATCCTCGCCTCACCGCCATCGATGGTGTAAGTCGGGCAGGATCCAATGGAGGACCGAAATGCTCGAGCGCGCGCAGCCTCTGCTGCGGAACTTCTGGTACCTGGCCCTGGCGGGCGCCGAGCTGCGCCGCGGAACCACGGTGACCAGACGGCTGCTGGGCGAGCCGGTGCTGATCTGCCGCGGCGACGACGACGGCGTCTTTGCCCTGCGCGATATCTGCCCGCACCGCGGCATTCCCCTGTCCTACGGCAGCTTCGACGGGCAACAGGTGGAATGCTGCTATCACGGTTGGCGTTTTGCCGCCGACGGCCACTGTACGGCGATCCCGTCGTTGACGCCGGAGCAGGACATGGCCGTGGAACGCATACGCTGCGGCGCCTATCCCTGCCGCGAAGTGC
Source organism: Kiloniellaceae bacterium (assembly GCA_041565695.1). Classification (GTDB taxonomy): domain Bacteria; phylum Pseudomonadota; class Alphaproteobacteria; order Kiloniellales; family Kiloniellaceae; genus Pelagibius. The sequence continues at coordinate 16,959 of JBFGUI010000025.1, read as the reverse complement.
AGGGCAACATCTGGGTCTATGTGCGGGAGAAGACAGCGCGCCCGCCGCGCGCCGATCTCGAAGACCTGCCGCCGCCGCCGGAGATTCCGGGGCTTGGTGACTTGACGCCCCAGGTGTCGATCGCGCAGACCTTTCCCTGCTCCTGCGACCACGCCGCCTTCGGCCTGATGGACCCGACCCATGCCGCCTTCGTGCATACTTCCTGGTGGTGGAAGAAGAACGCCCGAAAGCTGCGGCTCAAGGAAAAGCACTTTGAGCCGGCGCCGCTCGGCTGGCGCATGAAGCGACATCCGCTGCCGCCGCAGAACCGGGTCTACCACCTGCTCGGTAAGGGCGTGACCACGGAGATCACTTACGCCCTGCCGGGGCTGCGCATCGAAACCATCGAGGGCGAAAATCACCGCGCGGCGGGCCTCACGGCCATCACACCGGTCAGCGAGACCGAGACCGTGGTGCACCAGGCGCTCTACTGGACGCTGCCCTGGACGGCGCCGCTGAAACCGCTGGCGCGCTACCTTGCCAATGCCTTCCTGACGCAGGATCGGGTGGTGGTGGAGCGTCAGCAGGAAGGCTTGGCCCACGAACCCAGCCTCATGCTGATCGACGACGCCGACACCCAGGCCAAGTGGTATTACCGCCTGAAACGCGAGTGGCTGCGGGCGACCGCCGAAGGCCGCCCCTTCGAGAATCCGATCACCGCCTGCACCCTGCGCTGGCGGAGCTGATCTCTCAGCCGCGCGGCGCGGGCGACGCGTTCCGGTAGCTGCCGTCCCTGAGCGCCGGAACGGCCGTGCTGCAGTCCTCCTGGCTGGCCAGTTCGACGTCCTCGGCAAAGCCGCGCCCGATGAGTTCCTGGCCGCTGCGGCTGCCGCGCAGGGTGTCTGCCAGCTCGGACCTGAATTCCTCGTAGGCGGCCTGGGCCACCCGGGCGTCGGCGCTGAGGCGGCCGTCGAGGCGGGCGATGAGGGCGCCGGCGCCCAGCAGGTCTTCGATGGCCGGGCGCAGGCTGCCGCCCGGCCAGTGCTCGCCGGCCGCAACCACGGCGATGCGCCGGCTGGCCGCCTGGGCCGCCGCCGCAACGGCGGTGGCGTTGCGCAGGCAGCCGGCGAAGGTGGTGGCCCTGCTCACCATGGCCGACAGCGCCGAGCCGTTGGGCGAGGGCAGCAGCAGGCGGGTGCCCGCCGCGAGCTGCCGCAGAGAGGCCGGCGAGAGGCTCGGCCCGCCGCCGGCGCTGTTGCGCGGCTGGGCCAGGACGGCGTTACGGTTGCGCGCCTCGACCTCGGCCCCCTGCTTGCCGAGCGGATAGGGCAGCACCTCAGCACCGCGCGCCGTGGCCACGTCGACCGAGGTGCTGAAGCAAAGCACGTCGACGATGATGAAGGCCTCGCAGCTGGCCATCAGTGGGCGCAGGCCGGCGGCCCCCCAGGCGAATTCGATCTCGGCGTCGGACATGGCCTATCCATAGAGCCATTGGCGCGCCGATAGAAGCCCCCGCAAAGGCCGTGGCGGGGGCGCAAAAGAGAAGCGGCCCGTGACGGGGCGCTTCCGGATCACCAAAAGGGCTGTGCCGTCAGGCGTTGGCCGCCTGGTCGAAGGACGGATCTTCCGGGACGGCGCTCGGCGGAGCCGCTGTTTCCGGCTCTGCGTCCTGGGCGGTCTGCTGCGCCGCCTTGCGCTGGGCCTCGGCCTTTTCCAGTTCGCGGGCCAGGTCGCCAACGCGGCGGATGATTTCCTTCACCGTCGGGGTGGTGTCGCCACCGCCGGCCTGGACCTGGCTGGCCGCGGCGGCGGTTTCCGCCAGCTGGTCGAAGGCGGCTTCCACCCCGGCGCCGGCGTCGTCTTCGGCTGCGACATCCTCGACCGCGACATCCTCGGCCGCCATTTCCTCGGGCGCCATTTCCTCGGGCGCCATGTCCTCGGCGGCCATGTCCTCGGACGCCATGTCCTCGGCGGTCATGTTCTCGGCCGCTTGCTCGAGGGCGGCGGTTTCTGCTGCTGCGGCGATTTCCGGATCGCTGACGGCGGTGTCGCCGTCGCCTTCCGCGACCGCTTCCGGATCGTCCTCGAAGGCGACGTCGCCCATCACCTCTTCAGGCGAGGCGATCTCGGCCGCCTCCTCGGCGGCCTCCATCGCCGGCTCGGAGAGGTCTTCGGCCCCGGCGTCGGCCTCGGCCTCCGGGTTCTCCTCGGGCAGGCCTTCCGCCGCTGCGATCTCGTCTTCCACACCGGCCGTGGCGTGTTCCGCCGCAACCGGTTCCTCGGCCTCCGGCGCCTCGGCGGCGGGCTCGAAGGTTTCTTCCTCGGTTATCGGCTCGGCGGCCAGCGCCTCGGCGGGCTCTTCCGGCAGGTCTTCCGCGGCGGATTCTGCCGCTTCTTCCGGCATTTCCGCCTCGGTTTCCTCGGGTGTCTCAGCGGCGGCCATTTCCTCGCCGGCCGCGTTCTCGAGGTCTTCCGCCGGCGCCGCCTCGAGGATCATTTCGGCGTCGCGCTCCAGCGCTGCCGCATCGTCGGCCTCGACGATGGCCTCAGCCGCCGCCTCGCTCTCGAAAGCGGTAGCTTCCTCGGCTTCCGGCTCGACCGGAGCTGCGCTGGCGCTCTCCTCGGCTGCGGCAGTCTCTGCCGCGCCGCCGGCGTCCTGGGCGCCGCTGACCAGGGCGCAGACCTTCGCCTCCAGGTTCTGCAGCGTCTGGGTGAAGGTCTTTTCTTCGATGGAGCGCAGCACGGAGTGCAGCATGCCGCGCAGTTCCTCGTTTTCCTGATTGAGGCGCTGGTTCTCGGCGATCTGGTTCTCGATCTCGCTGCGCGCCGTGGCGAGCTGCGCCTCGATGGTCTCGATCAGGCCGATCACGCGGTCGCTGTAGTGGCGCTGCTGCTCATCGATCAGGCCGAAACGCGCCTCGGCCGCTTCGACACGTTCACGAAGGTCGTTGATTTCGCTCATGTGGTGGGGGGTCCCTTAACTGCTGAACCCCTCGAGCCTGCCAGCAAAAGGTAAGCTTTTTCCTAATGGCAAGCTTTCGTTTACCACGGGTGTTAAGACCCTGGCGCGCCGCCGTGTTTTCAACTATGACGTGCGTCTGGACGCTTGAATCGCCCTGTTTCCTTCGATCAGGGTCCACTCGACCAGGCGGCGCAGCACCTTGCCCAGTGCCTCGTCGAAGGCGTCGATAATGAACGGCAGATTGTCGGTCTCGGCTTGGATGCGGCTCTCGAACGACCGCGAGGCGACGATGGTGCGCCGCGGCATCTGCACCAGCTTGGCATTGATGGCAACCAGGGCGTCCGGCGGGCCGCCGTTGGGATAGACTGCTTGCAGTTCACGCAGCTCGGACTTGAGAACGAGGTCGGCGCGCAGGCCGACCGACTCGCGCCCGACCGACACGATCTTTCTCGAGTTCTCGAAGGATTCGATCATCAGGGTCTGGATCATCAGCGGGGCGCGGTCGGCCCAGCCCGAGCGCGCGTAGTACTCGATCTTGGTCGCGCTGCGCTGCAGGGCGATGCGCGTGGTATTCAGCCCGGCGTTGGCCACCGGCGGCTCCAGGATCAGCTGCCAGTTGGCGGTCGGCAGCTCCTCGCTGAAGGTACTCTTCGGCGTCAGGCGGAACAGTTCCGGCGGCGGGCCCTGACCCGGCACCGGCAGGCTGCAGCCCGGCGCCAGGGCCACCACGGGCAGGGCGGCGGCGGCCTTGAGCAGGCGCCGGCGGTCGCGGCGATTTGGCAGGTAGTGTGTTGTTTTTCCTTGATTATTGTCCATAGCCTTGCTGTGCCTCGTAGCCTTGCTGCTGGTCTCCGAAGATGAAGCGGGCCGGGTCGCGCTGCACCTCGGTGGTGACGCGGTTGAGGACGACGATGAGATCGCGGGCCTCGCTCAGCAGGTTGGTCAGCTCGTAGAGACCGGTGTTGGCGAAATCGCGGATCGGCTCGCGGTTCTCGGCGATCATCGCTTCCAGCTCCTCGGTGGCGCCGGTCAGGTTCTGCGCCGTGTCCTTGAGGCTGGCGATGAGGCTGCGCGCGTCCTTGCTGGTCAGGGTCACCTCGCGGTCAATGCTGCCGGCCATGGACTCGAAGGCGGTCAAGGTGGTGTCCGCGCGATCGGTCAGGCGCTGCACGTTGTCGTTCATCGAGGCCGCCATGACCTCCAGGCTGCCGGTCGTTTCCCGCAGGTTTTCCATGGTCAGCGCGGCGTCGACGATCAGCTTGTCGATGTTGTCCCGGTTCTCGGCGATGGCCCCGGTCACCGCGGTCAGGTTGGCGACCAGCTGCTCGACGTTCTTCAGGTTGCGCTCGTTCAACAGGTTCTGGGCGCGGATCAGCAGGATGTTGACGTTCTCCAGCACCTCCGGCGCGTCCTCCAGGACCTGCTCGAAGGAAGAGGCGCCGGCGGGAATCTCCGCCAGCCTGCGCCCGGGCGGCGGCGTCAGCGGCGGGGCGTCCGGCGATCCGCCACTCAACTGCACATAGCGCCCGCCGGTCAGGCCCTCCAACTCCAGGGTGGCGATGCTGTCTGAACGCACCGGCGTGCGCTTCTGGACCTCGATGGTGACCCGGATGGTGGTCGGGCGGTCGGGATCGAGGTCGACGGCAATGACCTCGCCCACCCGCACGCCGGAATAGCGCACGGCGCTGCCTTCCTTGAGGCCCGTGACGGTGCTTTCGAAGACGATGTCGTAGCGCGAGAATTCCTGCTCGAACTGGAACTTGGCGACCCACAGCACGAAGCCCAGCAGGCCGAAGGCCAGCAGCAGCACGAAGAAGCCGACCATGATGTAGTTGGCACGTGTCTCCATGATCCTTTTCCGGCCTCTCCCTCAAATGCCCGCTGCCGGCGCAGATCCGCCGCGTTCTCTCGCCTGACCGGCCTGGGCGGCGCTGCCCGCCGCCGCGCGCCCGCGCGGGCCCCCGAAGTACTCCTGAATCCAAGGATCTGGCTCGCGCATCAGCTCCTTGATGGTGCCCACCTTAACACGTTTGTCGACCAGCACAGAAACCCGGTCACAGATCGCGTAGAGCGAGTCCAGGTCGTGGGTGACCATGACCACGGTCAGGCCCAGGGCGCGCTGCAGGTCGGCGATCAGGTTGTCGAAGTTGGCCGCGCCGATAGGATCGAGCCCGGCGGTCGGCTCGTCGAGAAACAGGATATCGGCATCCAGCGCCAGGGCCCGGGCCAGGCCGGCGCGCTTGCGCATGCCGCCGGACAGCTCGGCCGGGTACTTGTGCGCGGCCTCCGGCGGCAGGCCGACCATGGCGACCTTGACCTCGATCAGCTCCTTGCGCAGCGCCGGCGGCAGGTTGCTGTGCTCCTTCATCGGCACCTCGATGTTCTGCGCCACGGTGAGGGAGGAGAACAGGGCGCCGTCCTGGAACAGAACGCCCCAGCGCGACTGCAGGGCGCGGCGCTCGGCCGGGGGCAGCTCGGCGAGGTCCTGCCCGAAGACCACGATGCGCCCGGCGCGCGGCTTGATGAGGCCGATGATGGTGCGGATCAGCACCGACTTGCCGGTGCCCGAGCCGCCGACCACGCCCATCACCTCGCCGGCGCGCACGTGGAAATCCAGGTTGTCGTGGATCACGGTGGCGCCGAACTGAGTGCGCAGGCCGGTGACCGAGAGGATCTCCTCGCCGCGGCGAATGCGCCCGCCGCCGATCTGGTCGCCGCCGTTGCCGGACCGCATCGCCTGGTCGCTCATGGCTAGAACCCGATAATCGAGAAGAAGATCGACAGCAGCGCGTCGAGCACGATGACCAGGAAGATGGACTCGACCACCGCGCGGGTGGTCTGGCGCCCGACGGACTCGGCGCTGCGCGCCACCTGCAGGCCCTCGTAGCAGCCGATCATGCCGATGATGAAGGCGAAGAGCGGCGCCTTGATGATGCCGACCAGGAAGGTCTCCAGGGTCACTGCGTCGCTCAGCTGACGGACGAACTGGAAGAAGGTGATGTCGAGCACCACGGTCACCATGACCGCGCCACCGAGCAGGCCCATGATGTCGGCGTAGAAGGTTAGCAGCGGCAGCACCAGGACCAGCGCGAAAACCCGCGGCATGACCAGCACCTCCATGGGATCGAGGCCCAGGGTCTGCATGGCGTCGACCTCCTCGTTCACCTTCATGGTGCCGATCTGCGCGGTAAAGGAGGAGCCGGAGCGGCCGGCGACGATGATGGCGGTGAGCAGGATGCCCATCTCGCGCAGCACGCCGACAGCAACCAGGTTGACGGTGAAGATCTGAGCGCCGAAGCGCGCCAGCTGGTCGGCGCCCTGGTAGGCCAGCACGACGCCGACCAGGAAAGAGATCAGCCCGACGATGGGCAGCGCGTTCAGGCCCGTTTGTTCCATGTGCGCGATCAGCGGCACCACCCGGATACGCCAGGGCTTGATTATGGAGCGCAGGAAGACGATTACCGTCAGGCCGAGGAACGACAGCAGATCGGCGCCTTCCCTGTTGATGCGCAGGGTCTCCCGCCCGATGCGCAGCACAACGGCGATGAACGGATTATCGGGCTTGGGCGGCGGCGGCAGCTCGATGTGCTGCTTTGCGACGGTGCCCAGCAAGGTTTCGATGGCCGGCGAGCTGCCGACCAGGGTGACCTCCGCGCCGCGCCGCCTGAGGTCGTCGAGGGTGCGATCGAGCACCCAGGCGCCGGCGCTGTCGATGGCGCTACAGGCGGAAAGGTCGACGGCGACGCTGCGCGCGCCCTGCAGGTCGAGGCGGCGCAGGGCGGCATCGTGGCGCGCCAGCTCGTGGGTCGTCCAGGCGCCGACGAAGCCGACGCGCAGGACCTCGCCCTCGCGCTGCAGTTCCAGCGCGGAGGCGGCCCCCTGGCCGAAGTCCTCGGCGGCGCTCATGACTTCATCGGCCGGCTGCGACGTGGCATACCGACACTCCCCTCAATGCAGGTTTTCCTGACATATCATAGCCTAAGCGGGTGACTTGTCGCCTCACTATGATAATGACCACGCATCACGATGTTTCGCTGCAGCTAACCGCGGCTTCGTGGCGCACCGGGAAGTTTACGGAATTGGCGATGAAACAGGTCTCGTGGGCCGCCTCGTGCAGCGCCTCCGCGCGGGCGAGATCGCTGCCGGGGGCGAGCAGCACTTGCGGGCGCAGCACGACCTCGGTGAAGTGGCCGCCGCGGCCCTCCTGCTGCATGGTGCCGCTGGCGCTGTCCTCGTAGGCGACGACCTGAATGCCTTCCAGGGCCGCCAGCGCCAGGTAGGACAGCATGTGGCAGGAAGACAGCGCCACCACCAGCAGGTCCTCCGGGTTGTGCAGCGCCGGGTCGCCGCGGAAGGCGGGATCGGCGGAGCCGGTCATTGCCGGCTTGCCGGCGAACTCGACCCGATACTCGCGCGAATAGCTCCGGTAGTCGCTGGTCGGCCCGGCGGCCGCACCGGTCCAGATCAGCTTTGCTGCGTAGTGGTGTGCCTTGCCGCGGGGCATGGGGCGATTCCTCTCTCTCTCTCTCTCTTGGCGATCGGTGCTAGGCGGGCAGCGCCGCAGCGGCGGCGGCCATCTCGCGGTTCCAGGTGTTGGCGCGGCGCAGGTCGGCGCGTTCTGACAGCAGCGCCCGGGCGACGCGCCCCCGGCCGGCCTTCATCGCCGCGTCGATCAGCAGCTGCTCGAAGAGGTCGCGCTGGGCGTGACTGCCGCCGATGCGGCGCAGCGCCGCGCGGTGCGGCAGCAGGGTCTCGACCGCCGCGGCGTAGCGGCCTTCCTGGTAGGCGAGGATGGCGTGGCCGAGGGGCAGGCCGATGTCGCGCGCGACATCGGCCTCGGTGTTCCGGGCCTCGCTGCCCCCGGTCTCGGCGAAGTCGGCCAGGCTGTCGAGCAGGGCTCTCGCCTCCACCGTGCGGCCGGTCGCGGCCAGGGCCATGAGGTAGTGCGCATCGGCGAAGATCAGCATGTGGTCGCGGCCGAGGCGCGCCGACTTCTCCGCCAGCTCCGCCCAGCGCTCCCCCACGTCGATGCCGCGCTGCTGCAGGCGCCACAGCAGGGCGACGGCGTTGGAGATGTCGAGGTACTCCTCCGAAAGGTCGGCGCGCACCTTCCGGTCGTAGTGCTGCAGCACCTCCGCGGCCCGGCCCTGGTCGAGCAGGAAGAGACAGCGGTGCCAGTAGACGTGGTAGGCGAAGTTGTTGCAGGCCGCCCAGGCCGGCTCCAGGCCGTCGATCCAGGATGCGCCCTCCGCCGGGCGGTCCTGCATCTCCATGACATGGGCGACGGCATGGGCCGCCCAGATGTCGCCGGGATTGCGCGCCACCGCCTCGCGCCCCGCCGTCTCGGCGGCCGCGTAGTCGCCGCACTCTTCCCGGGCGAAGGCCTGGAGGCCGAGCACGAAGCCGTAGCCCGGCACGGCCTCGCTCCAGGCATAGAGCGGCCGGTTTACCGAGCCGCGCATGGCCGGCGCGTCGCCGAGGTAGAAGTGCAGGTACTGGGCGAGCTTGAGGGCGACGATGTCGTGCGGATGCTCGATCAGGATCGCGTCATAGGCCGCCGCCGCGGTGCGCAGGTCGCCGGCCAGCCAGGTCTCGAGCGCCGCCAGATGCTGCGCTTCGCGCGCCAGCAGTCCCGCCCCCGCGCCGGCGGCCCGGGCCTCGGCCAGGCACTGCGCGGCGCGCCGCTCCAGGTCACGCTTGCCGAAGAGCAGCAGGAAGCAGCCTTTCAGGCAGTGCGCCAGCGGCATCTGCGGATCGAGCGCGAGGGTCTCCTTGAGGCGATCGCCGGTCGCCAGCTCGAAGCCGAGATAGGCCGTAACCGTGGCGTCGAAGGCCCGGATCGCCTCGGCGCTGGCGGCCGTCTGGGGCAGGCCGCGGATATCGTGGTGCATCTGTTTCAATCCCTGGCGGGGGCGGCGCGCCACACCATAGGGCAGGCGGCTGGCGAGGTCGATGCCGCGCTCGTCCTCTTTCGGTGCTATGCTCCGGTCAGAACCGTTAGAAGGGGGAGGAAAGCCTTGGTTACGCCCCTGACAAAGGCGAGCGAGCAGCCCCGCAGCTTCAGCAACGCCGACATCGGCGCGCTGGCCCATCTCTACCGGGCGGAGGTCTATCGCAGCACCATCTGGCGCACCCGCCTGGACAACACGACCAACTGGTCGGTGGTGACGCTGGGTATCGCCTTGTCGATCACCTTCTCCTCGACCGAGGCCTCGCCGGTCCCTCTGGTGCTGGTCGGCATCCTGGTGACGCTGTTCCTGATCCTGGAGGCGCGGCGCTATCGCTACTTCAATGTCTGGCGGGCGCGGGCGCGCTGGATGGAGACCCATTTCTACGCGCCGATGCTGCGCGAGGGTGACCTGCACACCGAGGAGGGCTGGCAGGACACCCTGGCCGAGGACTACATGCGGCCGCGCTATCACATCTCCTTCCTGCGCGCGATCGGCCGGCGGCTGCGGCGCAACTACGTCTGGATCCTGCTGATCCAGACCGTCGCCTACTGCGGCAAGATCATCATCCATCCGACGCCGGTGGCGAGCCTCGGCGAGCTGGTGGAGCGGGCGGCCATCGGCCCCGTTCCAGGCGAGTTCATGCTGCTCTGCGGCCTGCTCTACAATGCCGCCTGGATCGGCGTCGCCCTGGTGACCCTGCAGATCGACAAGGCCAGCCACCGCGATTCGCGGGAGACGACGGCCATGGGCTGAGCCCTAGCCTGCCGTCAGGCCGAGGAGGTGCAGCGCCAGCCCGGCCACGGCTGCCGCGGTCAGCAGGTAGCCGGTGGCGAGGCGCAGGCGGAAGACCGCGGCCAGCGCCGCCGCACAGAGCGCCGCCGCCGCCCAGTCGATCGAGGCCAGGTCGGGCGCCGCCAGCGCGAGGCCCCAGCCCTCGACCTTGCCGACTTCGCGGAACACCACGTGCAGCCCGAACCAGAGGGCGAGGTTGAGGATCACGCCGACCACCGCGGCGGTGATCGCGGTCAGCGCGGCCGAGAGCGCCCGGTTGTGGCGCAGCCGCTCCATGTGCGGCGCACCGAGGAAGATCCACAGGAAGCAGGGCGCGAAGGTGACCCAGGTGGTCAGGAGCCCGCCCAGCACGCCGGCCAGCAGCGGCGAGAGCGTGCCAGGATCGCGGAAGGCGCCGAGGAAGCCGACGAACTGGGTCACCATGATGAGCGGGCCCGGCGTGGTCTCGGCGAGGCCGAGGCCGTCGAGCATCTCGCCGGGCGCCAGCCAGCCGTAGGTGTCGACCGCCGCCTGGGCGACGTAGGCAAGCACGGCATAGGCGCCGCCGAAGGTGACCACCGCCATCTGGCTGAAGAACACGGCGATGTTGCTGAACACCTGGTCGGGGCCGAGCAGGGCGAGCAGCGCGGCGGTGGGCCCGAGCCAGAGCAGCAGCAGCACGGCCGAGACCTTGAGCGCGCGGGCGCGGTCCGGCCGGGCGTGATCCGGCACCTCGAGGCCGAGGATGGTCTCGGCATCGTCGACCTGGCGCGAGCCGACGGCGCCGTGGCCGCCGCCCACGGCGAAGGCGCTCAGCCCGATGCGCCCGCCGAGATAGCCGATGACGCCCGCCGCGAGCACGATGGCCGGGAAGGGCGCGGCGAAACCGAAGATGGCGATGAAGGAAGCCGCGGCCAGGGCGATCATGGTGCGGTTCTTCAAGGCGCGCCTGCCGATGCGCACCACTGCCTGCAGCACGATGGCCAGCACCGCCGCCTTGAGGCCGAAGAACAGGGCGGCGATGACGCCGACGTCGCCGTAGAGCGCGTAGACGATGGAGAGCGCCATGATCGCCAGCATGCCGGGCAGCACGAAGAGCAGCCCGGCGACGATGCCGCCGGCGGTGCGGTGCAGCAGCCAGCCGATGTAGACGGTGAGTTGCTGGGCCTCCGGGCCCGGCAGCAGCATGCAGAAGTTCAGGGCATGCAGGAAGCGGGCCTCGCCCAGCCAGCGCTTCTCCTCCACCAGGATGCGGTGCATCACCGCGATCTGCCCGGCCGGCCCGCCGAAGCTCAAGAGCGCGACGCGGCCCCAGACCGCGACGGCTTCGCGGAAGCCCGGCCAGGGCCGCCCGTCGGCGCCGAGGGACGGCGCCTGCTCGACGGCGGCTTCAGACATGGGCGGGTTCCTTTCGGGCGGCGGGCCAGTTGTGCGTCTCTTTAGCAGCGTCGCGGGCCCAGCGGTAGAGCGCGTCGTAGAGCGCCATGCCGGCTTCGAGCTGGGCGAGGTCGTCGCCGTGCATCTGCGACAGGCCGAGCGAGGCGGCGAGCAGGCCGGCGGCCTCCGGCGCCAGGTCGAGGCGCGCCGTGTCGGCGCCGCGCACGATGGCGGCGAGGCGCTGCAGCGGCCCGGTCGCGAGACCCCATTCCTCGACCATGGTGTCGAAGGTGCAGCTTTCGCCGCGATGGCTCCAGAACACGCCCTCGATGTCGAAGGGCACGGCGCCGAAGCGCTCGGCCACCGCCGCCACCTGGGCGGCCTCGACGAAGAGGAAGACCGCCGAGGGATCGACGAAGCGGCGGATCAGCCAGGGGCAGGCGATGCGGTCGATCTTGGGCCGCGCGCGGGTCACCCAGAGGGTGCGGCCTTGGGCGTCGCGCGGCGGCAGCTTCTCCGGCGGGACAAGCGGCAGGCCGGCCGCCCGCCAGGCCTGGAAGCCGCCGTCGAGCGAGATGGCGTCGGCACCGGCATGGCGCAGCCAGGCGGCGGCGCCCTGGCTGATCTTCAGGCCGCGTTCGCAGACCACGACCGCCCGGCGGCCGGCGAAGTCGCCGGCCCAGGCGGCCGCGGCGAGGCCCGGCCGGCGCCTGGCCGTGGGGAGCAGCCGCGGATCGGCGGCATAGTCGTCGTCGCTGCGGACGTCGACGACGACGGGGCAGTCGGGCGTGCCGACCAGGTAGAACAGTTTTTCGGGTGAGAGGGACGTTGTGTCAGGCATGGGTTGCGTTCCTTCCATGGCGGATCAGAACGCGATGCTTGGGCAAGCCGCCTGACGGGGAGATCGCGTGCCCCCGTGGGCGCGATTGGACGCCTGTCGCGCGGCGCTGTCAAGCGGCGCGAAGGCTTTCCCTCCGGCGGCAAAGCTGCCAGACAGGGACGGGCGCCAACTTCCACGACAGGGCTTCTGTTCTTGCGCAGCTTCGACGTCATCATCCTGGGGGCCGGGGCCGCCGGCCTCATGGCGGCGATCGAGGCGGGTCGGCGCGGACGCAGGGTGCTGCTGCTGGAGAAGTCGAAGAAGCCGGCGGAAAAGATCCGCATCTCCGGCGGCGGGCGCTGCAACTTCACCAACCTCAACTGCAGCCCGGCCAACTTCCTGTCGAACAATCCGCGCTTCTGCGTGTCGGCGCTGAAGCGCTACACAGCGCGGGACTTCCTCGCCCGCGTCGAGGCGGCGGGGATCGCCTGGCACGAGAAGACGCTGGGGCAGCTGTTCTGCGACGGCTCGGCGCAGCAGATCATCGACCTGCTGCTGGCTGACTGCGATGCGGCAGGTGTCGAGCTGCGGACGGAGGTCACGGTCACCGCGGTCGGGAAACGCGATGCGCGTTTCCATGTCGCGACCGACAAAGGCGACTACGACGGGGAGTCGCTGGTGGTGGCGACAGGCGGGCCGTCGATCCCGAAGATGGGCGCGACCGGCTTCGCCTACGACCTGGCCCGGCAGTTCGGCCTGAAGGTCGTGCCGCCGCGCCCGGCGCTGGTGCCCTTCACCTTCGATCCCCTGATGCTGGAAAAAATGAAACCGCTGAGCGGTGTCTCGACTGAGGCCGTCGTCACCTGCGGCAAGGTCTCCTTCCGCGAGGCGCTGCTGTTCACCCACCGGGGCCTCAGCGGCCCGGCGGTGCTGCAGATTTCCTCCTACTGGCAGCCGGGCGAGGAGATTGTCATCGACCTGCTGCCCGGCCGCGATGCCTTCGAGGCGCTGCGCCGCGCTCGCACGGAAAAACCGAAGCAGGAACTGCAGACCTTCCTCTCGGACCTGCTGCCGCGCCGCCTCGCGCAGATGCTGTGTGAGGAAGCGGGCATCGACGGCCGTCTCGCTGATCTTTCCGACCAGAAGCTGCGCTCTGTTGCGGATCTGCTCCAGAAGTGGCGCCTCAAGCCCGGCGGCACCGAGGGTTATCGCACGGCCGAGGTCACCGCCGGCGGCGTCGACACCGACGAGATTTCGTCGAAGACCTTCGAGTCCAAGAAAGTGCCCGGCCTCTACTTCATCGGCGAATGCCTCGACGTCACCGGCTGGCTCGGCGGTTACAATTTCCAGTGGGCCTGGTCGTCCGGCTACGCGGCGGGGCAGTTCATCTAGAAGGAGTCTTTTTCTTCGCTCCAATGGGCAATCGCCGCCTGCAGTTCCTTGCCGTGTGCTTCTGCCGCCACCGGGCCCTGGTCGGGACCGTCGTAACGGCCGAGTTCGACCAGCAGCCCAAAGAAGCCGCGCCCCGGGATGCCGTTTTGCGATCGGCTCACCGCCAAGGCGGCCAGCAGCGGCCGGCCGGCGGCGTGGTCCTCGCGGATCAGGACCTCCAGCAGCCCGGTCAGGCGGTGGATGCGGTGCGGACCGGGAAAATCGACGCGCCCGGCCAGCGCGTTGTAGGTCACGGTCTCACCAGTCCGGGCGCAGTCCAGCAGCGCGCGACGCAGCTTCGCGATCAATTCTCTTTCTTCTGCATTTGGTTCGGGCAAGGCGGTCTCCGTTTGACGGTCGATTGACTTGATAGCTTGCCTTTCCGAGAATCTCGAGCGGCGATCTCAACAGAAGAGGCTCGGCGTGCTCATGGAGCCCTTTTCCTTCACCTGCCCCTGTTGCGGCAAGCAAGTGCTGGGGCTACCCGACATGGCCTACGCAGAGCCCGCCTACTCCCGCTCGGTCCCGGAAGCAGAGAGGGCGAAGCGCGTAAACCTGACCTCGGATCTCTGCACCGTCGACGACAAGCATTTCTTTATCCGCGCGGTCTGCCCGGTCCCCGTTGTGGGCGCCGCGCAGGACTTCGGCTGGGGCATTTGGGTGAGTCTTTCAGAGGAGAACTTCCAGCGCTATGTCGACAGCTTCGACGACCCGGAGCAGTCGAAACTCGGCGGCATGTTCGGCTGGTTCTCCAACCAGCTGCCGCACTATCCCAACACCCTGAGCCTGCAGACCTCTGTGTTCCCACAGGACGGCAACCAGCGTCCGCTGGTCTACATCAACGACGTCCATGCCGAGCATCCGCTCTACGTCGACCAGCAGAGCGGCATGCCGCAGGATAAGCTGGCGCAGATCTACGCCGAGAACCTCTGCGGGAAAGGGTCGGCTGAGAATTAGCGACAGCCTTTGCCGCTTGCCCGGCGGGCGCGCTTCCGCGACACTTCCGGCCCCGCAAGGCCCGATCCTCACCAGAATTCTAAAGAGTGATTCCATGCCGACCTTCAAGACCCTCGACGACCTCGACCTCGCCGGCAAGACTGTGCTGGTCCGGGTGGACTTCAACGTGCCCACGGCCGACGGCAAGGTCACCGACGCGACCCGCATCGAGCGCGCGGCGCCGACCATCCGGGATCTCACGTCGAAGGGGGCGAAGGTGCTGCTGCTCTCCCACTTCGGCCGGCCCAAGGGCAAGCCGAGCCCGGAGATGTCGCTGCAGCCGCTGGTCCCGGCGGTGGCGGCGGTGCTGGGCTGCGAGGTCGCCTTCGCCGAGGACTGCGTCGGCGCGCCGGCCGAGGCGGTGGCCGCGAACCTGGCCGCGGGCGGCGTGGCCCTGCTGGAGAACCTGCGCTTCCACGCCGGCGAGGAGGCCAACGACAAGGCCTTCGCCGAGGCGCTGGCGGCGCTCGGCGATCTCTACGTGAACGACGCCTTCTCGGCGGCGCACCGGGCGCACGCCTCGACCGAGGGCGTGGCGCGCCTGCTGCCGGCGGCGGCGGGACGGCTCATGCAGGCCGAGCTGGAGCATCTCGCCGCGGCCCTGGAGAACCCCAAGCGCCCGGTCGCCGCGGTGGTCGGCGGCGCCAAGATCTCCACCAAACTCGACCTGCTGGGCAACCTGGTGGCCAGGGTCGACATGCTGGTGATCGGCGGCGGCATGGCCAACACTTTCCTGAACGCTATCGGCGTCAAAGTCGGCAAGTCGCTCTGCGAGCACGACATGGCCGGAACGGCAAAGGAGATCATGGACAAGGCCAAGGCCGCCGGCTGCGACGTGGTGCTGCCGACCGACGCGGTGGTCGCGGCGGAATTCAAGGCCGGTGCGCCCAGCGAGACGGTCTCGGTGAAGGCCGTGCCGGCGGACAGGATGATCCTCGACGTCGGCCCGGCCACGGCCGAGCACCTGGCCCGGCGCCTCGCCACCTGCGCCACCCTGGTGTGGAACGGCCCGCTCGGCGCCTTCGAGATACCGCCCTTCGACGCGGCGACCAATACCGTGGCCCGGGCGGCGGCGCAGCTCACCAAGGAGGGCAAGCTGCTGACCGTGGCCGGCGGCGGCGACACCGTGGCGGCCTTGGCCCATGCCGGCGTGCTGGAAGACTTCTCCTATGTCTCGACCGCCGGCGGCGCCTTCCTCGAGTGGCTCGAAGGCAAGACCCTGCCCGGCGTTAAGGCGCTCGAGGATGCGGCCTAGTCGATATGTCGCACGGGGACTGGTACCGCAACACCGAGTGGAATGACGAGGTCGAAGAGGCTTTCTTCGCAAAGCTTGCGCGGGCCAGGTCTCAGCGCGACCAGTATCTGGTCATTCAGGCTTTGACAATTGCTCCTCACCGTCCGGATGTGGCGCTGCGTCTCGTCGATGGCTACTTCGAGAGACGCAAGGACGATTTCGATGACATGAGGGCGCTGCTCGCGCGAGCAGAGGCTTATCGACATCAGGGCGACATTGCCAGTGCTGTCAAAGCCTACAAAGCTGTGCTCCATCGCGAGGCAGAGTTTCCCAATCGCAGGACGCGTACCCGTCTCGAACTGCCTTTCTTGATTGCGTGCGACGAATTGTCGGCCGAGTACGATTTTGCACTGTCAGTCCTCGAGAAGGGCTTGGACATCGCCGCTTTTCCGGTTGACTACTTCCTCTGGCATGCATCGAAAGCGTTAATCGCATCGGTCCAAGGCCGTCATTCGGAGGCCAGGGAGGCAGCAGTGCAGGCGCTCGAGGCGGCGCAGGTGAGAAGATCAGGTTTCCGCTATCACCAGAACCTCAGACTGGTGGGCAAGCAACACCAGGAAACGATCAAGAATCTGATCAGACTGGCCGGCTAAGTGTTGTGACCCTCTCCCCTCGCGGGAGAGGGAGGGGCCCGCGTAGCGGGAAGGTGAGGGGGCTTTGTTCTCTTGCCAGGCGTGGGGCTCCCGCCTCACCCAGCTGCGCCTAAGCTCGATCTGCGATCTCGCTAAGGCTGCGCAACCCTCTCCCTCCAGGGGAGAGGGAAACTTCAAGCAATCGCGCGCATCGCCTTCATGTTCTGGATCAGCTCGGCGACGGCGGCTTCCGTCATCTCGGGGAACTGCCGTTTCAGCGTTTCGGCGCTCACCGTTTCGCGGCTCATGATGAAGCTGACCTGGCTGGCGATGTCGCGCGGCACCTCGACGTGCTGCTTGCCGTCGGTCAAGACCGGCCGGCCGTTCTGGCGCACCACCCGCACCTTCTTGCTGACGCGGTAGTTCTCGCCCGCGCCGGCCGTTCCGCTTGCCTGGGGCGCCGGCGCGCAGGGCAGCTTGATGCGGTTTTCCAGGTCGTAGCTCTTAAACTCGTAGGGCCAGTTTTCGACGGCCTGGGCGGCGGCGCGCAGCGCGGCGTTGGAGGAAAGGATCTCCTCGGCCTTCCTGCCCATCTTTTCCAGGAGCTTGCCGAGCGTCGCGCCGTCGGGTTTGTGCGGCAGGTCGGCGCGCAGCTCGGGGTCCTTCACCGCGGCCTCCCAGATGATGCCGAGCAGGTCGAGCGGCTTGGGCAGGGTGACGCCGAAGGCGATGTGCAGCGCGCCGTTCTCCGAGGCCAGCGCGTCATGGTAGAGGCCGCGCGGAATGTAGAGCAGGTCGCCCGGCTG
>JBFGUI010000024.1:0-24391 GCA_041565695.1 Kiloniellaceae bacterium | reverse complement strand
GCCGCCATGGCGCCGGTGAAATCCTCCGACTTCAGCGCCGTCTGCGCGCCCTCGGCGGCGTCGGAAAGCTGCGCGAAGAGCGTCTTCTCCTCGTCCTGCGCCAGGATCGCCGCCTCTACCGCGCCGTTGTAAGCACGCTTGTCCTTCTTTTCCTCGATACGCACGATGTTGGCCGCGCGGCGATAGGCGACCAGCAGGTTGGCGCCGTCGTCGCTGTCGAGGAAGGAGCTGAGCGCCTCGACCCGCGCCAGCAGGCGCACCAGGTCGTCCTCGGCGCCCGCCGCCATGACCGCGGTGATGAGGTCGTGGCGCACGCCCTGGTCGCGCAGCACGACCTTGAGGCGCTCGCAAATGAAATCCAGAAGCGATAGCGCAACGGTGCTGATCTGCCGTTCCCAGCCTTCGGCCTTCTTTAGAGCCTTACCGATCCCGATAACTTTTTCGCCTTTTCGCTTCTGCACCTCCGCAAGTGCCGGGCCCATTAAGTTTTCCGCATTCTCGAAGATGGAAAGTAGCGGCAGGCGCAGCCCGTTCTCGACGATGAGGCGGATGATGCCCAGCGCCGCGCGGCGCAGCGCGTAGGGGTCCTTGGAGCCGGTCGGCTTCTCGTCGATCATCCAGAAACCGACGAGGGTGTCGATCTTGTCGGCCAGCGCGACGCAGACGCTGACCGGCGCCGAGGGGCAGCGGTCGTTGGGGCCGAGCGGCGCGTAGTGCTCGGCGATCGCCTCGGCCACCGCCGGCGCCTCGCCGTCGTTCAGCGCGTAGTAGCGCCCCATGACGCCCTGCAGCTCGGGGAACTCGCCAACCATGCCGGTGACCAGGTCCGCCTTGGCGAGCCGCGCGGCCGAACGCGCCTCGTCGCGGTCGGCGCCGGGCACGTAGCCGCTGAGCTCCGCGGCCAGGCTTTCCAGGCGCGAGACCTTTTCCGCCACCGTGCCGAGCCTGGCGTGGAACACGATCTCCTTCAGCGCCGGCACCCGCGACGACAGGGGCCGCTCGCGGTCCTGGTCCCAGAAGAAGCGGGCATCGGCGAGGCGGGCGCGCAGCACGCGCTCGTTGCCGGCGACGATGGTCTTGGCCCGCTCGCTGCCTTCCGGCGCCTCCATGTTGGCGACCACCAGGAAGCGGTCGGCGAGGCTGCCGTCGGACTTTTCCGTCGAGAAATACTTCTGGTGCGCCCGCATGGAGGTGGAGAGCACCTCGGCCGGCAGGTCCATGAAGCCGGCGTCGATGCGGCCGAGGAGCACCTGCGGCCATTCGACCAGCCCGGTCACCTCGTCCAGCAGGCCGGCGTCCTGCTTCACCGTAACGCCGGCAGCCTTGGCCAGGGCGGCCGACTGTTCGGCGATGACCTTGCGGCGCTCGGCCGGGTCGAGCATCACCTTGGCGGCGGCCAGCTTCGCCCGGTAGTCGGCGAAGTCCTTCACCTCGACCGCTTCCGGCGCCAGGAAGCGATGGCCTTGCGTCTTGTTACTGAAGGGCTCTTCGCGCCCCTCGCCCATGGGCAGGCTGCCCTTCAGCGGCTTGCCGTCGAAAACCGCGAGAATGCCGTGCAGCGGGCGCACCCAGCGCTGTGTGTCGCTGGCCCAGCGCATGGACTTGGGCCAGGGCAGCTCGGCGAAGACCCGCGTGAGGATCTCCGGCAGCACCTCGGCGGAAGCGCGGCCCTTCACGTGGCGCACAATGAAGTAGAACTCGCCCTTGTCGGTGGCGCGCAGCTCGGCTTCCTTGTCCAGCGACTTGATGCCGTTGGCCTTCATGAAGCCCTGAATGGCCTTGGCCGGGGCGCCGTACTTGGGCCCCTTCTTCTCCTCGGTCAGGTCGGGCTGCTGGCTCGGCAGGCCGTCGACCGTGAGGGACAGGCGGCGCGGCGTGGCATAGGCCGCCGCCCTCTGGAAGGAGAGGTTGGCGACCGTCAAGCCGTCGGTGACCAGACGCTTCAGGTCCTCGGCGGCGCGCGCCTGCATGCGGGCCGGAATCTCCTCGGAGAACAGCTCGACCAGCAGCTCGGCCATCAGCCCGCCGCTCCCGATTGCCCTGGAGCCTGCGTCGCCACCCAGGCCTCGCAGCAGGCCTTGGCCAGGGCGCGCACGCGCCCGATGTAGGCCTGGCGTTCGGTGACCGAGATGACGCCGCGCGCGTCCAGCAGGTTGAAGACGTGGCTCGCCTTCATGCACTGGTCATAGGCCGGCAGCGGCATGGGCCGGCCCCTGTCCGCGCCGAACTTCAGGATCGCCTGGCACTCGGCCTCGGCGTCCTTGAAGTGCTGGAACAGGATGTCGGTCGTGGCGGCCTCGAAGTTGAAGGCGGAAAACTGCTGCTCGGACGCCAGGTAGACATCGCCGTAGGTCTTGCCGCCCTGATCTTTCGGCACGCCGTCCCAGTCCAGGTCGTAGACGTTCTCGACGCCCTGGACGTACATGATGAGGCGCTCCAGGCCGTAGGTCAGCTCGGTGGACACCGGGTTGCAGTCGATGCCGCCGACCTGCTGGAAGTAGGTGAACTGGCTGACCTCCATGCCGTCGCACCAGACCTCCCAGCCGAGGCCCCAGGCGCCCAGGGTCGGGCTCTCCCAGTCGTCCTCGACGAAGCGGATGTCGTGCTTCAGCGGGTCGATGCCGATGGCCCGCAGCGAATCGAGATAGAGCTCCTGGCTGTTGGCCGGCGAGGGCTTCAGGATCACCTGGAACTGGTAGTAGTGCTGCAGCCGGTTGGGGTTCTCGCCGTAGCGCCCGTCGGTCGGCCGGCGCGAGGGTTGCACATAGGCCGCCTTCCAGCTGCCCGGCCCCAGGGCCCGCAGGGTCGTCGCCGGATGGAACGTGCCGGCGCCGACCTCCATGTCGTAGGGCTGCAGGATGACGCAGCCCTGGCGCGCCCAGAAGTCCTGCAGGCGGAGGATCAATCGCTGAAAGCAGGTTTCCGGATTGGCGTGAGACATCGAGGTTCGGGCGGTTTGAGGACGGCGCGGCATGCTGCACCGCGAAACGCGCGGCGCACCTTAGCGGGGCCCCCACCCCGAATCAAGCTATGGGATGGGCTGGGAAACAGCCCGGCCGGGTTAACCAAAGCGGCCCGGAGACTTACCCCTTGGCGGCGGTGGCGAAGAACGCCAGCGGCGCGTGCCGGCGCCAATGCGCCAGCGCCGGAAAGGCGGCCGCCGCCGCCGAGTCGACCCGCGGCTCGCCGATGGCCTCGATGCGGAACCCAGCCCGGCAGACGCCGTTCAGGTAGTCCGACAGGGTGCGTGGAAAGCGCGGCACCTCGAAGGGCGGCGCCTCGCCCCCGGGGTTGCCGAAGCCCCAGCGCTCGACGAAGGGCGTGGTGTCGAAGTAGTCGGCGACCCGCAGGCCGTCGTAACGCCGGTCCTTGCTGTGCAGCCAGCTGAAGCCGCGAGTCATGAAGCAGGGATGCAGGACGGAAAAACAGAGCCGGCCGCCGGACACGAGCACGCGATGGGCTTCACCGAAAGCCCGGTCGAGATCGGGTCCGTCCATCAGCGCCATGGTCGAGAGCGCGACGTCAAAACTCTCGGCGGCCATGTCCTGGATGTCGCAATAGGAACCGACCTGGTAGCGGATGCCGAGCGGCGCACGGGCCTCCTCCGCCTTGGCCCTGGCGATCAGCGCCTCGGAGAGGTCGATGCCGGTGAGCCGACCGCCAAGGCGGGCGAAGCGCCGGGTGTTGCGGCCCTCCCCGCAGCCCAGGTCGATCACGCGCCGCCCCTCGATCGCCGGCATGAAGTCGATGAAGGCCGGCAGGGTGTAGTGCTCGCGGAAAACGTCGCGGCCCGCCTGCAGGTCCTCCGACCAGCGCTCCGCATTGCGATTCCACGCGGCGGCGACGTCTTCCGGATTGAGCTTGCTGTCGGTCACTCACCGCCCCTCAGGTGCAGCAGGCCAATGTCAGGTCTTCTGCCCGCAGCTGCAGGTGCTGCCGGCCCGCACATAGGCCCCGCAGGACGGGCACGGCACCAGGTCCTCGACCTGCCCATCGGCGCCGTCGTCCTTCGATGGCTTGGCCTTTGGCGCCGGCTCCTTGCCCTTGCCTTCGCGCAGCTTGGCCTCGGCCTTGCGGGCTTCCTGCAGGCGGCCGAGGAACTTGAAGCCGAACCAGACCGCGGCGACGACCGCGGCGAGGACGATGAGTTTCTGGATCGAGGGCAGACCGAACATGGCGGCATTAATGCGGCGCGCGGGGCGTCAGGTCAACCACGGCCGGCGGCGGCCCGGCGCGCCGGCCCAATCACAGGCCGAAGCGCGACCACAGGGCGCGCTCCTCCACCGCCGCCAGGACGCCGGTGGCCCAGTCCTCCGGGGCCGGCAGGCCGCCGCCCCAGGCGGCAGGGCCGCGGTCGGCGCGGCCGCGCCCCAGGCCGAGACGGCGCAGCAGGCGCTTCGGCCCCTGGATACGGCGCAGGCGCACCCGCTTGCCGAAGCGGTCGCGCAGCACTTGGCGCAACTCGCCCAGGGAATCCGCCAATCCCAGCTCGACGGCCCTGCCGCCGGCCCAGAATTCGCCGCTGAACAGCACCTCGTCCTCCGCCTTCAGCCGGTGGCCGCGGCGGTCGCGCACCATTTCCTTGAAGACGTCGTGCAGCTCGACCTGCAGGGCCCTGAGCCGGGCCACGTCGTCCGGGTTCTCCGGCCGGAAGGGATCGAGGGTCGACTTGTGCTCCCCCGCCGTATAGACACGGCGCTCGATGCCGACCTTTTCCATCAGCTCCGGAAAGCCGAAGCCGGAGGTGATGACGCCGATGGAGCCAACGATCGAGGTCGGCTGCACGAAGATCTCGTCGGCGGCGCAGGCCAGCCAGTAACCGCCGGACGCCGCCACGTCCTCGCAGAAGGCCAGGACCGGCACCTCCTTTTCCCGAGCCAGGTCGCGCACCCGCTGGGCGATCAGCGCCGACTGCGAGGGCGATCCGCCGGGAGAGTTGATCACCAGGGCCACGGCCTTCAGCCGCGGCACGGTGAAGGCGCGCTCGATCAGGGGCTCCACGCTGTTGAGGCTCATGCCGCTGCGCAGCGGGCCGAAGCCGCCGATCACCCCGCTGAGGCGCACCACCGCCACCTCGGGCCGCGGACGGCGCAGCCACTCGAAAGTCGCCAGACTCCAGATCGTTCGGAACACCATAACCTCGGGAGATCTTCCTCTTTACTTACCGTCTACCGGGCGGGACCGCCACGCGGCCGCCGTACTTCCCCGCCCAAACCCAACTTCATCTATCAGATAGTGCATGCAGTCTTCAACGCCAGGCCGGCGGCGTCGCGCAACACGGCTTCGGCCGCCCGCGTGTAGCCGCCCGCGGCGTCGTGCAGCACCAGGCCGGGCAGAACCCGAAGGGGGCCGCCACTGCCCTTCAGCCCCTGGACCAGGATGCGCTTGGCCCCCTCGCCTTCATGGGGCCACAGCGGGAAGACGACGATGTCGCCGCAGCTTTCCGACAACACAGCAAGGATGCTGTGCAGTCGGTCGGCCCGGTGGATCACCGTCAGGCTGCCGCGCGGCCGCAGCAGGGCAACCGCACAGGTCAGCCAGGGCTCCAGGCCCGCCGGGCCCTCCACGGTGGCGATGCGGCGCAGCTCGTGGGTCGAAACCCGGGTCGCGCCCGCCTCCAGGTAAGGCGGATTGAGCATGACATGATCATAGGTCACCGCCGTCAGCTCGGCCGGCGGTTCGGCGACGTCTCCGGCGATGACGCCGAACTGCCCGTTGCAACCGTTGAGCGCGGCATTGCGCAACGCCAGCTCGACCAGCCAGGGCTGCAGCTCGAGGCCGGTTACCCGGATGCCGGGCACCCGCGTCAGCAGGCAGAGCCCGGCGGTCGCCACGCCGCAGCCGAGGTCGGCCACCGCTTCGCCGGGCTGTGCCGGGATCGCGGCGGCCAGCAGGACCGGGTCGATCGCCGCGCGATAGCCGTCGGCCGGCTGGTGCAGGCGCAGGCGGCCGCCCAGGAAGGCGTCCTCGGTCAGAGGATGCAGCTCACTCACGGGCTGTAGACCTCTTCACCGGCCTCGCGCAGCACGAGCCGGGCCCGCAGGTAATCGTCGTCGCCGACCATCAGGCGCCGCGGCAGGATGCCGATCGACCCCTCGGCGTTGCTGGTGTGCTGGTCGAGCACCAGGGTCGCGATCCCGGCGTCGGCGAGCAGCGCCTCCAGCCAGGACAGCTTGACCATGTCGTTGGTGCGGGTCAGTTCTTTCATGACAAGAGCCGTTATAGCGCCTTTCGTCGCAGCACGTAGCCGCTACTTGGTATCGGGCTTGACCGCCCAGCGGTTCAACCTATGCTGCCATAAAGGCTTGCTGGCCGCGCGTCAGAAGCCTGTTGGGAGTCTTTGGACAGAGTACTCCAGAAGAGTACTGGGCAGAAGCGCCGGTCAAAGTACCGGCGCCGATCATCCGGCTGTCAGGGCCTGGCGAGGAAATCTGCCAATCTGCCGAGTTGGGCCGTTGCCGCTTCGGGGCGCGCCGGCCGTGAGAGCGTGAGGGGACCGTCTTGGCGCTAGCCGCCGAACTCGACAAGCAGGCCAAGGGAACGGCGAAGAACGGCCTGGAGCCTTTGAGCCGCCTGGTCGGCGACGACCTGCGGGCGGTCAACCGCCTGATCGTCGAACACATGCATTCGCCCGTCGCGCTGATCCCGCAATTGGCCAGCCACATCGTCGCCGCCGGAGGCAAGCGCCTGCGGCCGATGCTGACGCTGGCCGCGGCCCGACTCTGCGGCTACGAGGGCGAGCGCCACCTGGGTCTGGCCGCTTGCGTCGAATTCATTCATACCGCGACCCTGCTGCACGACGACGTGGTCGACGCCAGCGACCTGCGCCGGGGACTCGCCACCGCCAACGCTGTCTGGGGCAACAAGCCCAGCGTCCTGGTGGGCGACTTCCTGTTCAGCCGGGCCTTCCAGCTGATGGTGGCCGACGGTTCGCTGGACGTGCTGCGCATCCTCTCCAACGCCTCGGCGGTGATTGCCGAGGGCGAGGTGCTGCAGCTCATGACCGCTAACGACACGACCTCCGACGAAAAGGCCTACATGGAGGTGATCGAGGCCAAGACGGCGGCGCTGTTCGCTGCGGCCTGCCGCGTCGGCGCGGTGGTCGCCGGACGCCCGGCGGCCGAGGAGGAGGCCCTGGAGCGCTTCGGCAGCGGCTTCGGCATCGCCTTCCAGCTGGTCGACGACGTGCTGGACTATTCCGCCCTGCAGGCGGAGCTCGGCAAGGCCGTGGGCGACGACTTCCGCGACGGCAAGATCACCCTGCCCGTGGTCCTGGCCTTCCAGCGGGCCGACGAAACCGAACGCGCCTTCTGGCGCCGGTGCCTGGAGGAGCAGGCCCACCAGGACGGCGACCTCGAGCAGGCTATCGGCTATCTGCAGCGCCACGACGCCCTGAGTGACGCCATGGCCCGGGCCCGGAGCTATGCCGATTCGGCCCGCGAGGCCCTGGGAATCTTCCCCGACAGCCCGGCGAAGGCGGCCCTGCTGGACGTGGTGGAGTTCTGCGTCGACCGCGCCTACTAGGGCCGTTCCCAGGGAATTATCCCTATAACTCCTCCTGTCCCAGCAGATCCTCCTGGATCGCCTGGCGCCATTCGCCGAGCCAGCTCAGCTCGTCGAGAAAAACCATCAGCTTGACGCAAAGCGCCACCGGATGGGGGATGCGAGCCGTCCCGGAGGCCCAGCGCCGCACCGTCCGGTCGTTCACCTTGAGTTCCTTCGCCAGGGCCGTCTGCCAGCGCGCGGCGCCGTAGAGGCGGGTGCTGAGTTCCCGCAGCTGGGCGGCCGTCATGGCCTCGTCGTCCGCCACCATGGGCTTTTCCCTTCCCGATCCGAATTCAAAAAGACGCCTGGGGAACAGAACTATAGGGCCATTTGTCCGATGACGCAAGCCAGATCGGGCATTTTGCCCGGACATAAAGACCCGTATTGGCCATTTTGCCCTACTTTCTCTCCCGGAATTGCCTGCTTGAGGCCGATATAGGACATCAAGCCCTAGCTATTGGCTTTTGGGAGCAGAAAAATGAAGTAAAAGAGATTCCGGTTATCTTTTTTCATTGACACGAGAGCTGTCCGTCGGTATATTCCAATCATCGTTCGGACACAGAGACAAACCCATACCGCATTCCTGATCTAAGTATTCCGCATCGCACCTCTTGTCTCGCATTAACAGCCGACCGACATCGCATATTCACTAAATTCAGGGGGTCGATTAAATCGACCCCCTCTTTTTTTGACTGCACCAAGCAATCGGTGAGAAATCAGAGCAGGGAGGACATAGGTAGTGACCGTCCTATCTGAGCCCGTGACCCGCGACCGCCCGGCCCAGAAGGTGCTGATCGGCGCCAAGCTCACGCTGGACAAACTGAAGCCCATCCTCGAGGCCCATGCCCGCTACCGCGCCGGACGCGCGGACGGCCGGCGGGCCGTGCTGCTGCGCTGCGACCTGAGCGGCCTGGACCTCAGCGGGGTCGATCTCAGCGGCGCCGACCTGGTGGAGTGCGGCTTCGAGGGCAGCAACCTGACCGGCGCGCGCCTGGAACGGGCGACCCTGACCGGCAGCCGCTTCTCCGACAGCCTGCTCGGCGCTGCCCGGCTGACCGGCGCGGAGCTGTCGCGCAGCGACTTCCACATGGCCGATCTGCGCGGCGCCGACCTCAGCGAAGCGGTGCTCCAGGAAGCGCGCCTGGACACCGCGCTGCTCGGCGCCAGCCCGGAATCCGGCCTGCCGACCATGCTCGACACCCGGATCCTCGACCGCATCATGACCCGGCGCCGGCGCCACTTGGCGGCCGGGTTACCGGGTCGAGCCCTGCGGCCGGCGCGAACCGGCGGCAGGCGAATAAACTGATAGTTGGAAAATATTGCCGGCCGTTAACACCTCGTTAGTTTCCACTCCGTAAATTATCGACTAACCAATCCTTAACAATACGGAGTGCATTGCTATGCGCTGGGTCATACCTACACTCGTTCTCTGTCTTGGATTGTGGGGCGGAACGGCGACCGAGGCTGCCGCGGCCGAGGAAACCCCGACCCATCTCGACGGTGTAACCATCGTCAGCCCCGATCAACTCCGCAGCATGCTCGACCAGGGCGTTTCGATCTACGACCTTCGCAAGAAGGCGTCCTACGTCGACGGGCACGTGCCCGGCGCCAAGAGCGCGGCGAGCTACTACAACGCCACCGATACGACCCTCGACACCAGCTTCCTCGGGCCCAACAGGTCCGACCGCATCGTGTTCTACAGCCACGGCACCACGGGCTGGAAGAGCTACTGGGCCGCACACCGCGCGGTGGAAGCCGGCTACACCAACGTCATGTGGATGCGCGGCGGCTTTGCCGAGTGGGACGCCGGGGAGCACCCGGTCGCCCGCTGAGGGCCCTTCGGCCCTCCTTTTGTCGCGCGCTTCACTGGAGGGGCTCCCAGGTGTTACGCCGGGCTCGTGGATTGGGCTGGTTTGGACGTATAGGCACCCAGGCCCAGGTGGCCATGGTGGCGTTCCTCGTCGTCCTCATCGCCCAGTTCGCCGCGCTTGCCTATGCTCTGCAGCGCGATCACGCGCTGATGCAGAACATCGTAGAGGAGAACGAGTCGTCGCGCCGTGCCGTCGACTCCCTCTCCGATGACCTCGCCTCGCTCAGCTACCGCATCATCGGCGTCAGCGGCGGCATCTATGCCGCCCAGAGCATCGCCTTCGAGCTGCCGGAACTGGGCGATCGAATAATCGCTTCCTGGAACCGCGTCGACAGGCGCCTGTCCGACATCACCGACGAGGATACCAAGCAGCGCGCCGAGACGGCCATCTCGGGGCTGCCGGCCTTCCTCGAGAAGACCCGGCTGCTGTTCGAGGAAATCGGCCCTGTGCCCAGTCCGGACGAGCTGAAGCTGCTCGAGCGCAATCACGACGAGTGGCTCGACTACCGCACGGCGCTGACGATCTTCACCGAGACCATGCGCCGGCGCGTGGCCGAAAAGTCGGCGGCCAACTTCGCCGAGCTGAAGGAGATCCAGTCGAAGCTGTCGGCCTGGTCGGCGGCCGCTTTCGGCAGCGGCCTGGTGGCGCTCTCGGTCACCTGGTACGTCATGACCTTCCACGTCGCCCGGCCGGTCACCAGCCTTGTCTCCGCCATGCGGCGCATCGCCACCGGCGACATCTCGACGCCGGTTCCCAACCTGGACCGTGCCAACGAGGTCGGCGACATGGCCCGGGCAGTCCAGGTCTTCAAGCAGAAGTCGATCGAGAACCAGCGCCTGCAGGCAGAGGAAGCCAGACGCAGCGCCGAACTGGCGGTGGCGCGTGACGAAGCCCAGGCGGCCAATCACGCCAAGTCCGAGTTCCTCGCCAACATGAGCCACGAGCTGCGCACGCCGCTGAACGCTATCATCGGCTTCTCGGAAATCATGCTGCGCGAGTTGCACGGCGCGCTCGGCAACGAGCGCTACAACGAATACGCCGTCGACATTCACCAGAGCGGACGCCACCTGCTGGAGATCATCAACGACATCCTGGACATCGCCAAGGTCGAGGCAGGCAAGCTGGAACTGCGCGAAAACCTCATCCGCGTCGAGGAGCTCTTCGATTCCTGCAGCCGGCTGATGGGCGAGCGCGCCACCAGTGCGGGGGTCACGCTGATCATCGTGCCGCCGCATGAGGTGCCTGTGCTGGTCGCCGACGACACCCGGCTGCGCCAGATCCTGCTCAACCTTCTTTCAAACGCCATCAAGTTCACCCCGCATGGGGGCGAGGTTGTGATGCGCGCCGCCCTGGGTCCCGACGGCCGCTGTGAACTTCATGTGACAGACACCGGCATCGGCATGAGCGAACAGGAAATTTCCCATGCAATGCAACCCTTTACCCAGATCGACAACTCCCTGTCCCGACGCTTCGAGGGCACCGGCCTGGGTCTGCCCCTGACAAAAGCGCTAGTAGAACTGCATTCTGGTGAGTTAAAGTTGCAGAGCGAGCGCGGGATCGGCACGACGGCCAGCATATCCCTGCCGCAACCGGCGGCAGATGCGTGCGAAGCCGAAATGCCGGAAGTGCTCGCAGCAGAACAAAAAGTGGCACAGGCAAGCCGCTAGCAGGAGAGGGTCCTAAGAGTGCAGGGAGTCAGGCATTGCATGACAGTGATTCGCTGGCGCCCCCGGCGGCGGGGGCCGGGCGCCAACGTCTGAGAAGCGATTTCGCTACTACGGTACTCCACTGGACCATCGTCGCACTCTTCCTCGTTAACCTTGTTACCGGCCTGCGCATCGCCGGCGACTCCCCTGACGCGACTTGGTCGCGCGCCATCTCCGCCATCCTGCCCCAGGGCGATGTCTACACCCTTCACCTCCTGTCAGCCTGGGCGCTCGGTGCCGCCTGCATCGGCTATATCGCCTTTCTGCTCTTCGCCCAGCTGGGCCCGCGCGTGGCGCTGGATGCGAGCCGCCTGCGGGCGCTGTCGTCCCACGACCGCCGCACGCGCTGGCAGTCGATCAATGTCCTGGTCTACTGGATCGCCTTCCTGCTGGTGGGCGTCGCGGTGCTGTCCGGCAGCCTGCTCTACTTCAACCTGCTGGCGCTGCCGCAGGAGACCCTGACCACGATCCACCGGATCGTCGCCTGGAGCCTGGTCGCCTACGTGCTGCTCCACATCGCCACCCAGTGGGCCATGGCCGGGTGGCGCGGCCTGCTGAAGATCATCACCCCCCGCATCGCCTACGTCGCCGCTGCCGGCATCGGCCTCGTAGCGGCCGGTGCACTGGCCGCAGGCATCTTCGCGGTCGACCAGGCCACCCTGCCGGCCCTGGTGCTGGAGAAGACCGACACGCCGCCGCGCCTGGACGGTGACATCAGGGATCCGGTGTGGCAGCGCGCGGCCGTCGTCCGGGTCGACACCCACAACGGTCAGAACCTGCCACAGGGCAGCATTCCGGTGCAGCTGCGCGGCGCCCATGACGGCGAGTACGCCTACCTGCTGTTCGAATGGCCCGACCGCACCCGCAGCCAGAAGCATCTGCCGCTGCAGAAGACCGCGCAGGGCTGGCGGGTGATGCAGAGCCAATATGGCCGCCAGGACGAGAACGACTACTACGAGGACAAGTTCGCGGTGATGCTGTCACGCGATTCCCACCTCGCCGCGCTGAGCACTTCGCACCTGGGGCCGCAGCCGCTGGACGGCAAACCTGGCGGTCCCAACGGTCGCGGTCTGCACTATACGACCGACAACTCGCTGGTCGACGTCTGGCACTGGAAGTCGGTGCGCACCGGCCCCCTGGGCCAGATCGATGACAACCATTTCGGCCCGCCGCTCAGCCCGCCGGACAAACCCGGCGCCCGCTACACCGCGGGCTACGACAAGGACCCCGCGAGCGGCGGCGGCTTTACCATGAACTGGGAAAAGTTCGACGCCGGGTTCGTTCAGCCGCGCTGGCTGCCGCGCTCGCCCGAGGTTCTGGCCGAAAGACTCGGCAGTTTCGACAAGGATCCAACGGTTGGCGACCGCGGCCTCTGGTGGATGCCGCGCGACCTGATGGAGCCGGCCAGCGCGGAGCTCGACGCGCTCTTTCCCGTCGGCACGGTGATGCCCAGCGTCATTGCCGAGGCGCCCTTCGAAGGCGACCGCGGCGACGTCAGCGCCGTTGCCCGCTGGGAGGACGGCTGGTGGCGCATGGAGGTGAGGCGCAAGCTGGACACCGCCTCCGACTACGACGTCGTGATCGGCGAAGGCACCTATCTCTGGGTTTCGGTCTTCGACCACACCCAGACACGCCACAGCTATCACCTGCGCCCGCTACAGATCGAACTGCGCTGAGGGCCATCGGGGGAACAGACCATGCCGAAACTCACGATCAGACAGTGGCCTCTTCCCATCGATACAGGCAAGGCGACCATCCTCGATGCGGCGCTGGACAACGGCGTGCCCTTTCCGCATGGCTGCCGCACCGGCGAATGCGGCGCCTGCAAGTGCCTGCTGCTGTCCGGTGAGGTCAGCATGAAGAACTACGACAGCGAAGTGCTGACAGGCCGCGACAAGGTGGCCGGCTTCGTACTGGCCTGTCGCGCCAGGCCGCGCTCGGACGTGCACGTCGCTTGGCTCGGCGGCACGGTCTCCGTCGACCTGCCGGTCCGACGGCTGCGCGCGCAGATCACCAACATCGAGCAGGTCAACCCGCTCATCAAACGCCTCTATCTCTGGCCGGAGGAACGCCTGCAGTTCGCCGCCGGGCAGTTCGTCCGCCTCAAGTTCGGCGATTTGCCGGCCCGCGCCTACTCGATGGCCAACACGCCGGGCGAGGAGGTGCTGGAATTCCACATCCGCGTCATCCCCGACGGGCGGGTCAGCGCGCACATCGACAAGGAACTGAAGCTCGGCGACCCGGTGCAGGTCGAGGGGCCCTATGGCAGCGCGCATCTGCGCCCGGAGGATCACGGACCGCTGGTCCTCGTGGCCGGCAGCTCCGGCCTGGCCCCGGCCAAGTCGATCCTGCGCACCGCCCTGCGCAGCCAGCCGGAACGCCGCGTGCATCTCTATTTCGGCGTGCGCAGCGAAGCGCACGTTTACGACGAGCGCGAACTGCAGCTGCTCGTCTCGCGACACAAGAACCTGCGGGTCGAAACCGTGCTTTCCGAACCCGAGGGCCGGACCGCACGTCGCACCGGAAACCTCGCCGAGGTGCTCGCCAGTGATCTCGAGGCCCACCGCAACGCCCAGTTCTACATGGCGGGCCCGCCGGAAATGGTCGACGCCGCTTCCAGGGCAGTGACCGACTTCGGCATCGACCACGCGCGGATCCACGCCGACCCCTTCCACGTCTCCGGCGGCGACCTGGCTTTGGAAGAGGTGCCGGGCAACTTCAACAAGCTGCTGGACGGCGTAAAGGGCCTGCTGACCGTCGGCCGCCTGCGCCACCCGAAGAGCCGCAAGGCCTTTTTCCCCAGCCAGGCAAGGGCCGAGACGGCAGGGTACGACGGACCGGCAGGGCCGGCCGGCGAGGAAGGCGGCGTCGACAGCGACCGTCGACGCCTCGGGTAGTGGGCGAGAGCAGCGGGACCGGCCCGACGGATACTAGGAAATTTGTCTCGACTGAAGTGCCGCAACCCCGACGCGGATCCGGCCTGTCCTTGTCTCGACTGGCCGACGCGGATCCGGCCTGTCCTTGTCTGGACAGGCCGGCGCGATCCTGGCGCCGCACTGGGCGGCGACCTCCGTGGCCGGTTTGGTCGGGGAGAGAGGATTCGAACCTCCGGCCCCTACGTCCCGAACGTAGTGCTCTACCAGGCTGAGCTACTCCCCGGCGCGGCGGCGGTTATAGCGGCTCCCCCGGCGCATTGCAATCCCGCCGCGCAGGCCGGGCCGGGCCGGCCCCACCGCCATTCGGCGGGCCGCCTCGGTTAAATGCGGTTAAGCATGACACCCGGCCCGCCGGGGCGCCCGACAATCTCGTGATCAGGCCCACAGTCCTGTTGACCTGCGCGGCAATATCGGGCGGGATAACCGCCATTCGGGCCTCAGGCAGCGCCATGTGTGTCCCGATTCGGGCAAATGGCTGAGGAAATTCGCGGTCCGGCGGCCAATGATGCAGTTCTTCTCGGACAATAAGACGGCTCTCCGCCGGGCGTTTGCGGCTGTGCTGACGGCAGCCGCAGGCATGGTTGTCGCCGCCGGCGTGACGGCCGCGGGTCCGGCCGTCGGCCAGGACCTCGCCCTCTTCCGCATCGGCACGGGCGGCATCGGCGGCACCTACTACCCCATCGCCGGCATGGTCGCCCAGGCCATCAGCAACCCCTCGGGGACCTGCGAGCGCAACGAGGTCTGCGGCGTCCCCGGCCTGGTGGCGGTAGCCCAGTCCTCCAGCGGCTCGGTCACCAACGTCAGGGATATCGCCGCCGGGCGGATCGAATCCGGTTTCGTGCAGTCCGACGTGGCCTTCTGGGCCTACACCGGGGTCAAGGCCTTCGAGGCGGAAGGCCGTCAGGCGTCCCTCAGGGCGATCGCCAATCTCTACCCGGAGTCCTTCCATATCGTGGTGCGCCGCGACAGCAGCATCGAAAGCGTGGCCGACCTGGCCGGCAAGCGGGTGGCGCTGGACGAGGTCGGCTCCGGCACCCTGGTCGGCGCCCGCCTGGTGCTCGCGGCCTTCGACCTTACCGAGGACAAGATCGACGTCGCCTACCTGAAGTCGGACGACGCCATCGAACGCCTGGTCGCCGGCGAGCTCGACGCCTTCTTTCTGATCGCCGGATATCCCGCCAAGGTTGTTCAGTGGGCGGGGGAGCAGACCGATGTGCGCCTGGTGCCGATCGAAGGCGAGGCGATCAAGAGCCTGGTCGAGGTCAATCCCTTCCTGCAGGTCGACAAGATCCCGGCCGGCGTCTACAGCGGTGTCGGCGAGGTCAAGACACTCTCCGTCGCCGCGCAGTGGATCACCCGCGAGGACGTCGACGAGGATATCATCTATGGCATCCTGCAGGCGCTGTGGCACAGCGACGCCCGGCGTCTGCTCGATCGCGGCCACGCCAAGGGACGGGTTATCCGTCTGGAGACGGCGCTCGAGGGCATCGGCATTCCGCTGCACAGCGGGGCCTTGCGCTTTTACCGCGATATCGGGCTCCTGCGCCGCGCTCAGGCGGCGCCGCGCCCGCCGAGCTGAGGCGGCTTTGCCGGTTCGGAACAGAGGTCGGCGGAACTTTCTGTCTGCGCCCAAATACCGTTAATATACTGTGCTTTGCGCTTGTTCACCGGCAAGCCTTGGGCTAGCTTCGACTCGCTTTGGTGCGTCCTGCGGGCCCGGCCCGCGGGAGGACCGGAGGGGGAAATCAACAAAAGCCCGTCAGCAGAGATGGCGGGAGCGAAGTCAGAGGGAGGACTATATCGAATGCGAATCCGCAGCACGATGAAGCTCGCCGTCTCGGCCCTGACCATTGGTGCGGTTATGGCCTTCGGGACCGTTGGCGATGCAGACGCGCAGGACAAGCGCGTACGTTGGAACATGGGCAGCGCCTTCGGCAGCAAGCTGACCCAGCTCGGAACGCTCGGCGTCAGCCTGTCCGAGAAGGTCGAGCGGTCCACCGGCGGCAACATCCGCCTGAAGTTCTTCGAGCCGGGTGCCCTGGTGCCGGCGCTGGAGATGTTCGATGCGATCTCGGCCGGCTCGCTCGATGCGGCCTGGTCGACCCCGGGCTACTGGGTCGGCAAGGACGAGACCTTCGCGATGTTCTCCGCCGTGCCCTTCGGCCCGCGCGCCGGCGAATATCTCGGCTGGATCTATTACGGCGGCGGCCATGAGCTGATGGACGAGCTCTACGCCCAGCACGGCATCAAGTCGATCATCTGCGGCGTCATTGCGCCGGAAGCCTCGGGCTGGTTCCGCAAGGAAATCAACAGCATTGACGACCTGAAGGGTCTGAAGATGCGCTTCTTCGGCCTCGGCGCCAAGGTCATGGAGAAGATCGGCGTCTCCACGCAGCTGCTGGCCGGCGGCGACATCTTCCCGGCCCTCGAGCGCGGTTCGATCGACGCGACCGAGTTCTCGATGCCGGCCATCGACCTCAATCTCGGCTTCTACCAGGTCGCCAAGCACTACTACTTCCCGGGCTGGCACCAGCAGGCGACGCTGTTCGAGCTGATGATGAACCGCGAAAAGTATGACACCCTCTCGGACACGCAGAAGGCGCAGCTCGACATGGCTTGCGGCGACAACGTCCGCGAAGGCCTGGCCGAGGGTGAAGCCATTCAAGGTAAGGCGCTTGCCGAACTGAAGGAAAAGGGTGTGACCATCCACCGCTGGCCGCCGGAGATCCTCGCCGAGCTCAACAAGGCCTGGAACGAGGTCGCCGCCGAGCTGGCTGCGTCCAACCCGAATTTCAAGAAGGTCTGGGAATCCTACAGCGCGTTCCGCGAGCAGTACACGATCTGGGGCGACCTGGGTTACCTGTGATCCGAACGCGCCTGAGCGTTCCGGACCGGCTATAGGTCTTTGACGGGATAGCGCCGGAGGCTCTTAGAGGAGACTCCGGCGCTTCCCTTTTCTGCCTGGCAGCGGGCGGAACGAGGGAAGCCCGGCACTTGGGAAGGATGCAATGGAACTGCTGATACGCGTCAGCGAAGGGCTGGACCGCGTCATCGTCAAGATCGGCAAGATCGCCGCCTGGGCGGGTCTCGCCCTGATCCTGCTTACCATCTTCGACGTGGTGACGCGGCGCTTTCTTGTGCTCGGCTCCACCAAGCTGCAGGAGCTGGAGTGGCACTTCCACGTGATCCTCTTCGCCTTCTGCCTGGGCTATGCCTACCTCAAGGACGCCCACGTGCGCATCGACCTGCTGCGCGAGAACCTGAGCGAACGCACCCAGTGGTGGATCGAGGTCGCCGGCTGCCTGCTGTTCCTCTTGCCATATTGCGCACTTGTCGTCTGGTTCGGCATCGACTTCACCGAGCGTTCGTTCTCCAACCAGGAGATCTCCGCCTCGGCGACCGGCCTGACCCATCGCTGGATCATCAAGTCGGCAATTCCCATCGGCTTCGCCATTCTGGCGCTGAGCGGCATCGCCGTGCTGCTGCGCAAGACCGTCGAGCTGTTCGGCCCGGAGGAGCTGCGCACCAAGGTGCACGAGATCGAGGAAGCGGAGGTCGAGCATCTCGTGGACGTGGTGCCCCCCGAGTTGCGCAAGCCTGACGACGGGGGGCCCCGGTGATGGATTTCTACATCGAGGATTACCTGCCGCTGTTCATGTTCGGCGCGCTCGGCATGCTGCTGTTCAGCGGCTATCCGGTGGCCTTCGTGCTGGGCGGAGTCGGCCTGACCTTCGGCTTCGTCGGCATCTACTTCGAGGTCTTCAACTTCATCCAGTTCTTCAACCTGCTGCCGCGGATCTGGGGCGGCATCGCAGAGAACCTGGTGCTGACCGCGATTCCCATGTTCATCTTCATGGGAACCATGCTGGAGCGCAGCGGCGTGGCCGCCGATCTGCTGCATTGCCTGCAGGTTCTGCTGCGGCGCGTGCCCGGCGGCCTCGCCCTCTCGGTCACCCTCATGGGCACCATCATGGCGGCGACCACCGGCATCATCGGCGCCTCGGTGGTGATGATGACCCTTCTGGCCCTGCCGGTGATGGTTCAGCGCAGCTACAACACGCCGCTGGCCACCGGCACAATCGCCGCTTCCGGCACGCTGGGCATCCTGATCCCGCCGTCGATCATGCTGGTGATCATGGCCGATCTCCTGGCCCGCTCGGTCGGCAACCTCTTCGTGGCGGCGATCTTCCCCGGCTTCATGCTGGCCGCCTTCTATATGTTCTACATCCTGGTGCTCTGCGGCTTCAAGCCGCAGCTGGCCCCGCCGCTGCCGGACGAGGAAGGCCCGGGGTCGACATTCGGCATCATTGCCATGGTCCTGAAGTCCTTCATTCCGCCGCTGTTCCTGGTGTTCCTGGTGCTGGGCTCGATCCTCTTCGGCTGGGCAACCCCGACCGAGGCCGCCGGCGTCGGCGGTGCCGGCGCGATCTTCCTGGCACTGCTCAAGGGACGTCTGAATTTCACGATCCTGAAGGACGTGCTGGAGCGCTCGGCGCTGACCGGCGGCATGCTGTTCGGCATCTTCCTCGGCGCCACCTGCTTTTCCTACGTGTTCCGCGCGCTCGGCGGCGACGACCTCGTGATCGGCCTGGTGGAGAGTCTCGGCCTCGGCTCTTGGGGCCTGCTGCTGATCCTCATGGGGATCGTCTTCTTCCTCGGCTTCTTCTTCGACTGGATCGAGATCACGCTGATCGTTCTGCCGGTATTCTCGCCGATCATCGCCGAGCTCGACTTCGGCGACCATGTGGCGCCGCTGGAGGTGACCTACTGGTTCGCCATCCTGCTGGCGGTCAACCTCCAGACGTCCTTCCTGACGCCGCCCTTCGGGTTCGCCCTGTTCTACATGAAGGGGGTTGCGCCCCCCGAAGTGCGCATCCAGCAGATCTACAAGGGCATCATCCCCTTCGTGATCCTGCAGCTGCTCGGGCTCGGCCTGGTCATGGCCTTCCCCGATATCGCGCTCTGGCTGCCGCGCGTTCTGCTGGATTAGCGGGCCTCACAAGACCGGCCGAAAGAGAAACGGCGCCGGCTCTTTCAGAGCCGGCGCCGTTTTCGCATTCCCCTGCGAAGGGCGGAGCCGCCGGTCGCCTCAGGCGGCGAGCTGGCGCAGCTTGTTCATCAGGTAGTCGATGTCGTCCTGGGTCATCTTCGAGGACGGATCCTCGAACTGCGTCAACAGACGCTCGATGATGCGCGCGGCAAAGCGCTCACGGTCGTTGCGGCCGCCGTCGTAATCCTCTTCCGCCAGGATCTGAACCGCGGCACGCACCGCGCTGAACAGGCGCTCGGGCATGCCGGCCTTGTCATAGATCGAGCGCAGGCCGAGGTCGCCGCCATCGTGAATCAGCTTCTTGGCGTTCTTCAGCGGCACGTTGGCGAGCCGCGCCACCGCGGCCTCGAAGAAGGCCATGTCGCCGACACAGAGCGCGCGGATGATCAACGACGGCGTCAGGCGGCCGTTGACATGGATCTGAAAGACCAGCTCCTCCAGATCGGCATCCGTGGCGCCGCGGCTGAGCAGGCTGACCGTCG
Source organism: Kiloniellaceae bacterium (assembly GCA_041565695.1). Taxonomy (GTDB): domain Bacteria; phylum Pseudomonadota; class Alphaproteobacteria; order Kiloniellales; family Kiloniellaceae; genus Pelagibius. The sequence goes on along the minus strand of JBFGUI010000024.1, from coordinate 4,801 downwards.
CCCGCTCGCGGGTCTGCAGAATGAGGTTTGCGGCGGCGTCGGCCGGCAGGTCGTGCTTGCTGACGAGGTAACTCTGCAGCTTCTCGGCCATGGCGGAGACCAGCTGCTCGGATATCGCCGGCGGCAGGGTCGGACGCCGCGAGATCGAATCGGAGACGACCTCGCTCTGGTTGTAGTCGACGAGCACGCGGCCGAGGGCGGCTTCCGTCAGGTCGGCGCCTTCGTTGGCGACCAAGCGCGCCACAGCGGTCTCGTTACCGGTGTCGATCAGTGCATCCGCGACGGCCTCCGACACCGTGGCGCGCTGGGCGATGGCGACCTGCTTGGCCGCCGCATTCTCGCCGCGCACGATCTCGATGAGGTCGTCGTCGGTCAGCACCTCGGAAAACTTCAGGACCGGAAGGGAGACACTGTCGACGTCCCTGGCCAGCGACAGGGCCAGGTCGTGCGGCAGGTCGGCCGTGCTCTTCAGGTTGGCGGCGAGCGCCTCACGAACCAGGATCTCCGCGTCGGCGGCCAGCTTGCGGAAGATTTCCTCCGCGATCTTGCGCTCGGCCGGGGTCATGCGGGGATACTTGCGGTCGTACTGTGCCGCGATTTTCGAGGTCGTCTCGGCCCGCACCTTCGGCGAAGGGTCCGCCATCAGTCGGGCAACGTCTTCCTGGGAAAGGCTTCCTGTCATGTCTCTCTCGGTCAAGCCCTGACAAAAGCGTTACAGCGCAAAGCGGCGGGCGACCTTGGCCCGCACCGCGCCCCAACAGGACGATTATCCAGGCCCGGCGTTAATTCATGCTTAAAAACGCCTAGACTTGCCGCTTTCTGCCGGGGGCAGCGCGCGGCGCGCGGCCAACAGTATTAAGCAGGGGTTAACCGCTGCGGCGGCGGCAGCGGCAGCCTACTGCCGCGCCATCAGGGCCTTGGCGACCGACTGAACCTGGCGGTCGATGGAGATGTCGAGAAAGGACGTCACCTCCAGGTCGCGGTCCTCGTAGACGTCGCTGTCTGGGTTCTGCTCCTGCCACAGCGCCACCTTGCGGTCGCGCGCCCGCAGCAGGTCGGCAATCTGCGGTTTGAACAGCTGGACCATCGCGGTGATCCAGCGGTTCACCGGCCAGGACGGCTGTGCGTGATCGATGGCGAAGACGTCGAGCAGTCGGATCACGTCTTCGGCCCTGTACCAGACCTCCCCGGTGACCCAGCGGTTCACCGTGAAGAGGCGGAAGGGCAGGCCCTCCGGGGTCATCGAAACGGCGATGAGATGGCTCAGCGCGTCGTTGGGATCCTCCGGCGGCTGGTAGCCGGGAACCGGCGCCGGCGCCACGCCGGGCGGCATGCCCTTGGGCCGGACGAAGGTGTGGAAGTGGCCGTGCTCCCCCTTGAAGCGCTGGTCGGCCGCGTGCGCATGGTAGTAGTACTGGCCGTAGGTCGCGTGGTCGTAGACATCGCCCGGCGGGTAGTGGTCCCACTCGTAGAAGGTGCCGTTGTTCTTGAGCAACTCGCCGACGATGTTGTCGCCGGTTTTGCTGAGCACCCGGTGACATTCAACGACTTCGGCGCCGGCGGCAGCCATGGCCTCCAGCGCCTCGGTCGCAAGACTGTCGAACTCCAGATCGCCGGCCAGCGCGGCGTCCCTGATCGCGGCTTCGCTTCGCATGATGCTGCTAACCTAGGCAGACTGCGGGCCCGCTGCCACACAAAAAGCGTCACGCCCGCGTGAAGAGCGGCGGGCTAATCATTCCGACGAGCACTACTCTGCGACCAGCCGGAAACCGATGAGGATGTGCCGCAGGTTCGCCGGACGGCCGTGGGCGGCGGCCGGGCGGCAGACGCCGCAGCCCTTGTCGTCCCAGGAGCCACCCTTGACCAGGAAGCGGCCCGGCCCCGCGGGGCTGGCGGTCCACTCGAAGACCTGCCCGGCCGCATCCAGCAGGCCGTAGGGGCTGGCCCCGGACGGAAAGCTGCCGAGCGGCAGGGTGTCGAAGGGTCCGGCATCGTGGCTGTTGAGCCGCGTCGCATCCCAGTCATTGCCCCAGGGGAACAGCCGCCCGTCCGCACCGCGGGCGGCCTTCTCCCACTCCAGGGCGCTCGGCAGGCGCCAGCGCCGCCCGGTTTCGGCGCTGAGCCAGGCGGCAAAGGCCGCGGCATCGTGGTGCGACACCAGCACCACCGGATGGATTTCCCGGCCCGGCGGCGGCTGGCCGCCGGTCCAGGCGTGACGGCGGGTGCGCGCGAAGGGATGTACCAGCCCGTAGGAAGCCCAGGTCCGCGCGTCAACGTCCGGCGCCGCATGCCCGGTGGCGGCGACGAAGGCGGCATAGAGGCGGTTGCTGATCGGCGTGCGGGTGATGGCAAAGGCGGGTAGCTCGACCCGTTGCCGCGGTCCCTCGCCCTCGTACCAGCGCTGCTCGCGGGTCACGCTGTGGCCGTAGGCCGCTTCGTCCAGGCGATAGGCGGCTTCGCGCTCGGCGCGGTCGGAGCCGGCGATGAAGGCGCCGGCCGGCACGACAACGGTCGCCGGCGCCTCAAAGTCCGCAGATCGCACCGGCAGAGCAGGCATAACCAGCAGAGCGGCAAGGACGGAGAAGCCCAGGTGGCGCAGGGATACGTCGACCATGCCATCAGCATAGCCGAAGCGCAGCCACCGCGGCGATCAAGCGGGCATCACGTTTCGGTGGGCTGGCGAGCCCTCAGCTGCGCACCACCGTGACAGAGCAGTTGGAGTGACGCACCACATGGGAGGCGTTCGGTCCCAGTAGGTAGTCCTGCAGCGCCGGGCGGTGAGAGGCCATGACGATCATGTCGATCGGATGCTCCCGGGCGAAACTCAGGATCTCGTCATAGATTGTGCCGTGGGCCACGATGTGCTGGACGTGGATCTCGTCGGGAATGCGCTGCCGGACGAAGTCGTGCAGCTTCTGGTTCGCCGCCTCGATCGCCTTTTCCTGATAGTCGACGGGGAAGTAGGCTGAGACAAAGCTCTCCCCGAAATCCGGAATGATGGTCATGACGTGCAGGCGGCTGCCAAAGGTTTTTGCCAGTTCGATCGCCGTGCTGACGGCCTTGTCCTGGGTTTCGAGGTTGCCGAGATCGACCGGCAGCAGGATGTCCTTGTACATGTCTGCACTTCCCCCTTAAGCAGCTGCGCCGGCGGTTTCCCGGGCATAGCGCCGCCGCTGAACCATGGCGATCAGGACCAGCAGCACAATGGCCGGAATCCACATGAACTCCTTGGCCGGTTGGTCCGTCGGCACGCCAACCTCGACGATCTTCTGGTCGAAGTCGAAGCCCGCATCGGCGGCACGCGAATTGAACTCGGTTCCGTCGACGATGACCTTGTCGCCATCCTGGAAGAGCAGCAGACCGAAAGCCTGCAGGCGGTCCTCGCCCGTCGCCCCTTCCATCACCGGAACAATGGCGGTGAAGGATATCGGCTCGCCGAACTGGTCAAGGCCGTCGATGCGCGCCCGCAGCTCCTGTCCTTGCTCGGCCGCGCCGAGCGCCTCGACCAGGGTTGTCGGCGGCTGCCAGTCGTAGGGCGGCACCATAAGGTCCATCCAGAACCCCGGTCGGAACAGCGTGAAGGCGATCAGCACCAGGGCAACGGTCTCGTAGATGCGCGAGCGCGAGAAGAAGAAGCCCTGCAGGGCGGCGGTAAATACCAGCATTGCCGCTGTCGCCACGATGAAGATCACGATGCCCTGGAGCCAAGTGACGTCCATCAGCAGGAGCTGGGTGTTGAAGATGAACAGGAAGGGCAGCAGCGCTGTGCGCATCGAATAGAAGAAGGCGACGAAGCCGGTCTTGATCGGATCGCCCCCGGAGACGGCCGCCGCCGCGAAGGAGGCCAGGCCCACCGGCGGTGTCACATCGGCCATGATCCCAAAGTAGAAGACGAAAAGATGCACGGCGATCAGCGGCACAATGAGACCGTTCTGCTGGCCCAGCGCTACGATCACCGGCGCGAGCAGCGAGGAGACCACGATGTAGTTGGCCGTGGTCGGCAGGCCCATGCCGAGGATCAGGCTGAGGATGGCCGTCAGGATCAGAATCAGCAGAATGTTGCCAAAGGAAAGAATCTCGACCAATTCAGCCAGGACCAGGCCGACGCCGGTCTGCGACACGGCGCCGACGATGATGCCCGCCGTCGCCGTGGCGATTCCGATGCCGACCATGTTGCGGGCACCCGTGATCATGGAGTTGACGAAGTCCGCCACACCCAGACGCAGTGTGCCGCCCAGGTTCTGACGGCGGAAGAAGGCGAAGAGCCAACGCTGGGTCAGCAGAATTAAGATCATGAAGGCCACCGCCCAGAAGGCGGCCAGCGGCGGCGACAAGCGCTCCACCATGAGGCACCAGATCAGCAGCACCACCGGCAGCAGGAAGTGCAGCCCCGACTTGATGGTCGGCCCGGGCTGCGGCAGCTTGACCACCGGCGCGTTGGGGTCGTCCATCTCCAGATCCGGATAGCGGGAGCAGAACCAGATGAGGCCGACATAGGCGGCGAGGATCAGCACGGCAACCACATAGGGCGTCATGGCCTCGTTCCACTCGCGCAGCATGGCGATGACGAAGAAGGCGCCGAAGGAGAGCACCACCGCGTTGACGAGCACCACCACGCCGACTGAGACGGCATACCTTCGCGTGTCTCCGGAAGTTCCCTTGGCAAAACCGAAGTAGACCAGGAACTGCGCCAGGATCGCGAGCACGACGAAGAGCAGCCGCATGCCGTTGGATTCCAGCGCCAGCCAGAGTTCGGCAATGCCATAGAAGGCAAGCGCAACGCCGCCGAGGACAACCAGCG
>JBFGUI010000023.1:0-24603 GCA_041565695.1 Kiloniellaceae bacterium | reverse complement strand
TTGCAGGGCATCCCTTGCGGCAGTTTGTGCCCGATCCCACGCCCATGCAAAGCGAAACCGGACCGGCCGGATCGAGAGTCAGTCGGCGCCGGCCACCGCCGCCAGGTGCCCGGCGAAGGCGGCGCGACCCATCAACGCCTTGCAGCGCTCGAAGCGGTTCACCGCGTAGGCCCAGAAGTCGTCGGCCGGGTTGTCGTTGGCGTGCTGGATCAGACCCCAGAGGGTCCATAAGAGGTCGCACATGGCCTTGTAGATCACCATGCGGCCCATCAGCGCGGGCGTGGGCGCGCCGCCGCAGTAGGCTTCCATCATCTCGGCATCCTGTTCCGCGTCGAACTCGGCCTCCACCGAGACGTCGCCGAGGTCCCAGATCGGGTCGTTCATGCCGGAGTACTCCCAGTCCACGACCCACATCTTTTCGCCGTCGTCGAGGAAGTTCTCGCAGAGCGGATCGCAGTGGCAGGGCGCCAGCGGCAGGGGCTTGGCGTCGAGCGCCGCGCGCACGGGCTGCGCCGCCTCGACCACGGCATGGTAGCCCTCCGGCAGCTCGGCCTGCTTCTTATCCAGGACCCCGAGGTAGTCGTCAATCATGGCGAAGAGCTCGAAGCGGAAACGGAACTCCCGGCCGCTGTCGTGCAGCTGCTTCAGGGCGCGGGCGGCGCGCGCCGGCGAACCCGCGCGCTGCCTGAACAGCGCCGGCGACATGGTAACGATGCCGGGGATGAAGCGGGTCATCATCACGCCGCTGGCCGCGTCGCCGTAGACCACCTCGGCGGAAACGCCGGCCTCGGCGGCGACGCGGGCGTTATGCAGCTCCACGGCGCGGTCGATGTAGTCCTCGGTACCCTTGCCCGGGATGCGCAGCACCACCTGCTCCTCCCCGAAGTCGAGCTTGTAGACCAGGTTGGTGAGGCCGCCCTGGCGCTCCAGGGTGAAGTCCTCGGCCCTGCTCGCCTCGTAGCCGGGGATCTTTCCCAGCGCCGCCAGCACCGTCTCCTTCTCGGCAACCTCATCCGTCATACCTTGCCCCCTTGTCACTCTCTCGTCAGGCTTTCAGTCGTGCGTTGGCCGGATCGTAGAGCGGCCCCGCGACCCGCGCGGCCCTGTAGCGCTCGCCGAAGGCCTCGATGTCGAAGGTGCTGTCACCGGCCAGCGCGCTCGGCAGGTAGCCGTAGAGCACGGTCTTCCCCAGCGTGGTGCCGAACCCGCCGCTGGAGACCAGCCCGACGACCTTCCCGTCCTTGAGGATGGTCTCGCCGCCGAAGACCGGTATGTCCTGATCGACCGTGAAGGTGCAGAGCCGACGTTTCACGCCCTCGGCCTGCTGCTTTTCCAGCGCGGCGCGGCCGAGGAAGTCGCCCTTGGACTTCAGGTGCACCCGGAAGCCGAGGCCCGCCTCGTAGGGCGTGTAGTCCGGCGTCACGTCGCTGCTCCAGTAGACGTAGCCCTTTTCCAGGCGCAGGGACTCGATGGCGCGGTAGCCGACGTCGCGGATGCCGAGAGGTTGTCCTGCGTCCAGGAGCGTTTCGTAGACGTGCGCGGCGTACTCGGTCGGGATGTGCAGCTCCCAGCCCAGTTCGCCGACGTAGCCGATGCGCACCGCCAGCACCGGCGCCGCGCCGAGGGTGATGAGCTGCGCCGTGGCGAAGGGGAAGCGCTCGTTGGCGACGTCCTCCTCGGCGACGGCGGCCAGCACCGCGCGCGCCTGGGGGCCGCAGAGATTGATCACCGCCTTGGCCGAGGTCACCTCGATGAAGAAGCAGGAACCGTCCTTCGGGAGGTGGCTTTCGATCCAGTGGGCGTCGTGCACGCCGAAGCCGGAGCCGGTGACGATGTAGAAGCGGTCCTCGGCGAGGCGGGTCACCGTCAAGTCGGCCTCGATGCCGCCACGCGCGTTGCAGAGCTGGGTGTAGATCACGGAGCCGACCGGCTTGTCCATGTTCGAGACCGCGAGGCGCTGGATCGCGGCCAGCGCGCCGGGCCCACGCAGCTCGAACTTGGAAAAGCTCGACTGGTCGATCAAGGCCACGCCCTCGCGCACCGCCTTGTGCTCCCCGGCCACGTGGGGCTTCCAGTTCTGCCCTGTGAAGCCCGGCCGATCGACCGGTTCGACGCCGGGCGGCGCGAACCAGTTGGGCCGCTCCCAGCCGTTCTTTGAGCCGTAGACAGCGCCGCGGGCCTTCAGGATCTCGTAGAGCGGGCTGCGGCGGATGCCGCGCGCCACCTCGCTCTCCTGGCCGGGGTAGCGCATCCTGTAGTGATGGGCGTAGTGCTCGACGGCGCGCGGGTACATGAAGGCGCGGGTGCCGTGGTGGAAGCCGAAGCGCCGGATGTCGAGCGGCCAGAGGTCGAGGCTGGGGCGCCCTTCCAGGATCCACTCCGCCATCATGGCGCCGGCGCCGCCGCCGGCGGCGATGCCGTAGAGGAAGCCGGTGGTGACGAAGAGGTTGTCGAGCTCCGGCGCCTTACCCATGACGAAGTCGCCGTCCGCCGAATAGGGGATCGGCCCGTTGATCAGCTGGCGCACCCCGACCGTGTTGACCACCGGCGTCACCTGCCCGGCATAGGCGGCCAGCGGCTCGAAGCGGTCGAAGTTCTCCGGCAAGAGCTGGCGGGCGAACTCCCCGGGAATGCCGCGCGCGCCGAAGGGGACCGTGTCGTCCTCGTAGCCGCCGATCACCAGGCGCCCGCCGGCGTCGGCCTTGTAGTAGACCAGGCGGTCCGGGTCGCGCAGGGTCGGCAGGTCCTGCGGCAGGTCGGGGATCGGCTCGGTCACCAGGTACTGGTGCTCGACGGCGCAGGCCGGCACGTTGACGCCGAGCTTCTTGCCCAACTCCCGGCTCCACATGCCGGCGGCCAGCACCACGGTCTCGGCCGTATAGACGCCGTCGTCGGTCTCGACCTCGGCGATGCGGCCGTCGACGATCTTTGCATCGAGGACCTTGCGGCCCTGGACGATCTTCACGCCCTGCCGGCGCGCGCCGGCGGCGATGGCCTGGCAGAGGCTCGCCGGGTCGACCTGCCCGTCGCTCGGGATGTAGGCTGCGCCCAGCACGCCCTTGGGATCGATCAGCGGGAAGAGGTCGCAGGCCTCCCGCGCGGTGATGACCTGCATCTCCAGGCCGAAGCTGCGCGCCATGGTGGCCAGGCGCTTGACCTCCAGCATGCGGTCCGGCGAGCAGGCGAGGCGCAGGCTGCCGACCCGCTTCCACTCGGTGGCCTGGCCGGTCTCCGCCTCCAGCCGGTCGTAGAGCTCGACGGAGCGCTGCAGCATCCGGGTGGTGTTGCGCGAGGAACGCAGCTGGCCGACCAGGCCCGCCGCGTGCCAGGTCGCGCCCTCGGTCAGCGCCGACTTTTCCAGCAGGACGATGTCTTTCTCACCGGCCCCGGCCAGGTGATAGGCGATGGAGCAGCCGATGATGCCGCCGCCGATGATGAGATGCCTGCACGCCGTCCTGCTTGCCACGCCCCGCGCCCCCGAAAGCCACCCCCTGAAACTCTGCCGAGGAACCCACATTAGTCAACAAAAAGCATGTGGAATTGTGGTAGTTTGTCAGCCGCGGCCCCGCGCCGCCAGATGGGAGACGCCCCGATGCCCGATACCGCACCAAGCTACCTCTTCGAGGCCCGCGACAAACCGAGCCTGCCGCTGCACCCGGTGCCGCTGGTGGTCGCCAGCGCGGAGTCCCTGGAAGGCTACGGGCGCATGGTCGACGACCCGGACAGCTGCGAGATCGAGATCGTGCGCTGGCCGGCCCAGGGCTGGCGGCCGGTCGACGAGGACAGCGGGGACGAAGGCGGCGTGACCGAGGGCATCTTCCACGGCGCGTGGCAGGGTGACGTGCTGATGGGGCGCAACGAAGCGGTCGGCGGCCACTACGTGCTGGGCTGGAGCTGCGACCCGCAGCGCGCCAGTTCGGCGGCCACCAGCGTGCTGCGCCAGCAGGTGCTGCTGTGGCACATGAACTATCACCCCGACGGCGGCCAGCTGTTCTTCCCGCTGGACAACCAGCCCTTCGTGGTGCCGCTGGCGCTGCCGGGCGACGACCTGACACCGGACAGGGTGGTTGCCTTCTGGTGCGACGGCAGCCGCGGGCTCTACATCCACCCCAACATCTGGCACGAGGGGATTTTCCCCGTCACCGATGCGCAGCGCTTCCTCGACCGTCAGGGCAAGGTGCACGCCCGGGTCAGCTGCGACGTCGGCGCCGAGTTCGGCGTCTACCTCGCCGTGCCGCTGCCGCTCGCCGTCTAGAGTCTTTCCCGGGCGAAGATGTTGAGGTAGCGGCCGAACGGCCCGGTCAGGCGCAGCGGCGCGTCGGTAACCGCCAGGCAGAGGCAGTCCTCGCCCGCGTCGGCGACCGGCCGGTGATCGACAGAGGGGTCGGCCTCGGCCACGTCGCCGCGCAGGTAGTGGCCGGACTCGTCGCTGAAGCCGCCGGCGAGCAGCAGGGTGTACTCCCTGCCCTCATGGGTGTGCTGCGGCATGGCGGTGCCGCCCTTGATGCGCAGCAGCCGCGTCTTGATGCCGGGATAGTCGGGCAGCAACGCCGCCTCGGACACCGCCCCGCCGAGGGACTTCCAGGACAGCGCCGCCATCCCTTCAGAGAGATATTCCCGCAGCGGACGCGGCAGGCGCGCGTCGGCGGCACAGGGCGCCGGCCGGCGTGATTCCTGATCCGGTTCGCCGCAAGTTTCAAGACGCGCCAGGGCACGGTCCATCGACTCTGCCGTCAGCGGCTCGCCGTCGAGCGAATCGAAGAGGGCGCCGCCCAGCGCGTCGAGGCGCGCGATCTCCGCCTGACAGGCCCGGCAGAGAGAGGCGTGGGTTGCCACCAGCAGGGCGACCGGCTCGGGCAGCGATCCGGCCGCGTAGTCCATCAACAGTTCGGGCCCGGGATGGTGGCTGGGCCCGTTCGACGACTTGTGAAAAGTCATCCCTCACATTCCTTCATCATGCGGCGCAACTTGCGCATCGCCAAACGAATCCTCGACTTCACCGTGCCAAGCGGCAGATCGAGTTCCTCGGCGATAACGCCGTGCGACTTATCCTCAAAATAGGCGAGCCGCATCAGCTCGGCCTGCTCCTGCGGCAGCCGGGCAACCGCCCGGCGCAATTCCCCTTCCATCTCACTGGCGTGCAGCAACTCGTCCGCCGCCTTATCCTCCGCCTGCAGGCTCGGGTCATGCGGATCGAAGTCCGGCCGCGCCTCCTTGCGGATCATGTCGATGCGCCGGTTGCGGGCGATCGTGAAGATCCAGGTGCTTGCCGCCGCCTTGCGCCGGTCGAACAGACCGGCCCGGCGCCAGACCGTCAGCATGACGTCCTGGGCCAGGTCCTCGGCGACCTGGGACGAGGCCCCGCTGCGGCGGGCGAAGGCTTTCACCCGTGGCGCGAAATCGGCGAACAGCGCCTTGAAAGCTTCTCGGTCCCGACGCGCAGCGATCGCCTCGATAAGGTCCGAAGCGTCCCGCGGCTCCGCCACGACGTCCCCTGCCCTCTCGCGCCAGCCGGCGGCCGACAGCGCCACGGAGGACGGCAGAACCGTCCCCCCGGGATCCAGATCAGCCACGGCATCGAAGCTCATAAATAGCGCTCCCTTTACTACTGGCTGGTCTACGGCAGAAGCGTCGCCCTGGATCACCCCGCCGCAAGAATTTCCTGTGTCGGATTTGCCGGCAGCAGCAGCGGCCCGGAAGTGATCCAGGCCGGTCCCGATCGCGTATTCAGCGGGAATGCCCGCCTGAGCCGGAACCCGGGACAGCCCAGGCAGGTCTGGGCTAGCTTGTTCCGAGGCAAAACGAATGGTCTGGATATGAAAGTTGCGGTTGTGGGCGCCGGGATCACCGGCCTGGGCGCCGCCTGGGCCCTGTCCCGGAAGCATCAGGTCACGGTTTTCGAAGCCGCCGACTACCTGGGCGGCCACGCCAACACGCGCGAGGTGACCCTGGGCGGCCGCACGACGCCGGTCGACACGGGCTTCATCGTCTACAATGAAGTCAACTACCCGCAGCTGACGCGGCTCTTCTCGCACCTCGGTGTCGCCACCGAGGCCAGCGACATGTCCTTTTCCGTCTCGCTCGACCGGGGCCGGCTGGAGTACGAGGGCTCGCTGCCGGGCATCGTTGCGCAGCCCGGCAACCTGCTGCGGCCGTCCTATCTGGCCATGCTGCGCGATCTGCTGCGCTTCTACCGGTCGGCGCCCGAGATCCTCGAAAAGACCGACGACCCGGATCTCACGCTCGGCGAGATGCTCGAGCGCGGCGGCTATTCCGACGCCTTCGTCGAGCAGCATATCCTGCCCATGGGCGCAGCCATCTGGTCGACGACCCTTGCGGGCATGCGCGACTTTCCGGCGCGCAGCTTCGTGCGCTTTTTCGTGAACCACAACCTCTTCTCCCTCGGGACGCGCCCCAGCTGGAGCACGGTCACCGGCGGCAGCCGGGAATACGTCTGCCGCATCGCGGGCGGTTTCGCGGACCGCATCCGGCTGAGCGCTCCGGTCAGTGGCCTGCGGCGCACGTCGTCCGGCGTGCTGCTCCGGTCCGCGCAGGGCGGCAGCGAACACTTCGACCACGTTGTGCTGGCGACCCATGCCGACCAGGCGCTGCGCATCCTGGGCGACGATGCGGGCGAGCGCGAGCGGGCCGTTCTCGGCGCCTTTGCCTATCAGCAGAACCGCGTCGTGCTGCACAGCGACACCAGGCTGATGCCGCGCCGCCGCCGCACCTGGGCCAGCTGGAACTACCTGGCGCTGACCGGCCGACAGCGGGCGGAGGACGTGGAGTCCCCGGTCAGCGTCAGCTACTGGATGAACCGTCTGCAGAACCTCGACACCCCCCTGCCGGTCATCGCCACACTGAACCCGCTGGACGAGCCGGCGCCGGAAAAGACCTACGGCGAGTACCTCTACGACCATCCGCAGTTCGATGCCGCGGCGCTCCGGGCGCAGCTGCAGCTGCCCGACATCCAGGGCACCCGGCGCACCTGGTTCTGCGGCAGCTACTGCGGCAACGGCTTTCACGAGGACGGGCTGCAGGCCGGCCTCGCGGTCGCCGAGGCCCTCGGCGCGCCGGTTCCCTGGGCCGGCGAGGTCACGCCCGCCAGCCCGGCCGCCGGGGTGGTCCAGCCGCTCGATACCCTGCTGGCAGCGGAGTAGACCTTGACCGACGCCCGGCCCACCTCCGCGCTCTACTTCGGGAAGGTCATGCACAAGCGCCTGCGGCCCTTCGTGCATGGCTTTTCCTATCGGGTCTTTTCGGTCTACCTCGACCTCGACGACCTGGCCGCGGCGCACCGCCGGCTGCGACTCTTCTCGCACAACCGCTGGAACCTCTTCAGCTTCCACGACCGCGATCACGGGCCGCGCGACGGCCGGCCGCTGCGGCCCTGGATCGAGCAGGAGCTGCGCAAGGCCGGCATCGATCTCGCCGGCGGCAGCATCCGCCTGCTGTGCTTTCCACGGGTGCTGGGCTACGTCTTCAACCCGCTGTCGCTCTGGTTCTGCTACCACGCCGACGGCAGCCTGCGAGCCGTGCTCTACGAGGTCAGCAACACCTTCGGCGAGCAGCACAGCTATCTGCTCCCCGTGGCACGCGGTCACACCGCGGGCAGTGCCCTGGCCCAGGCGACGGAAAAGCGGTTCTACGTCTCGCCCTTCATCGACATGGAAGCGCGCTACGACTTCCGGCTCGCCGAACCGGGCGAGAAACTCGCCATCGCGATCCACCAGTCGGTCGAGGCCGGCGGGCTGCTGGTGGCACGCCACAGCGGCCGGCGCCAGGCCTTGAGCGACGCCAACCTGCTGCGCGCCTTCTTCGCCTATCCGCTGATGACCCTGAAGGTCATCTCCGCGATCCATTGGCAGGCCGCCTGGCTGTGGTGGAAGGGCGCGAGGATGCGCCCGCGCCCGCCGGCCCCGGCACAGCCGGTGACTCTCGTCCCGCCGCCTCACGCCAGCCTTCCGGCCGCCGAGTAGGCGTCGGGCAGCGCCCCCGCCCTCACGACAGCATCGACAAGTCCAGCGAGCAAACAAAGCAGGTTCAAAGCGCCGATGTACGCAAGAACGATCCCCCTCCACCCCGCAGGCGCCAGCGGTCTGGCCGAATCCGTGGCCCTGGCGCTTGCCCGCCGCCTCCTGCGCGGCCGTCTCACCCTTCGTCTGCACGACGGCCGAAGCCTGATCTATGCCGGGCGGGAAACCGGCCCCCAGGCGGAGATGCGCATCAAAAATCCACGCGTTTTCAGGCGCCTGCTGAGCGGCGGCGAGCTCGGCCTGGCCGAGGCCTACCTCGACGGCGACTGGGACACGCCCGACCTGCCGACGCTGATCGCGCTCGGCGCGGAAAACGACGAGGTGCTGGGCGCCACGCTGGACGGCGGCCTGCTGAGCCGCCTGGCAAGCCGCGCGGTCCACGCCCTGCGGCCCAACTCCAGGCGCGGTGCCCGCCGCAACATTGCCGCGCACTATGACCTGGGCAACGACTTCTATGCCGCCTGGCTGGACCGGACGATGACCTATTCGGCCGCCCTGTTCCGCGAGAGCGGCGATACACTGGAAGAGGCCCAGGACCACAAGTACCGGCGCATGGCCGAGCTTGCGGCCATCACGGCCGAGCACCACGTCCTGGAAATCGGCTGCGGCTGGGGCGGCTTCTGCACCTGGGCAGCGCGCGAGATCGGCTGCCGCGTCACCGCGATCACCATCTCGCGCGAGCAGTACGACTTCACCCTCGAGCGGGTGCGGGCCGAGGGGCTTGCCGACCGGGTCGAGGTCCGCCTGCAGGACTATCGCGACCTGCGCGACCAGTTCGACGCCATCGTCTCCATCGAGATGCTGGAAGCGGTCGGCGAGGCTTTCTGGCCGACCTACTTCCGCCAGCTGCGCGCCCGGCTGCGCCCTGGTGGGCGTGCCGCGCTGCAGGTCATCACCATCGAAGACGCGCGCTTCGACAGCTACCGGAACAGTGTCGACTTCATCCAGCGCTACATCTTCCCCGGCGGCATGCTGCCGTCGCCGGGCAAGCTGCAGGAACTGGCGCGGGAAGCCGACCTCACCTCGCTGAAAACCGACAGTCACAGCGGCGACTACGCGCACACGCTGGCTCTCTGGCGCGAGCGCTTCGAGCGTGCCTGGCCGCAGATCGAGCGGTCCGCGGCAGACGGTCGCTTCGACGAGCGTTTCCGCCGCCTGTGGCGCTTCTACCTCGCCTACTGCGAGGCCGGGTTCCGGACCGGCCGTATCGACCTGCTGCACCTCGCCCTGCAGCGCGAGGCGGAGTCGGCGTAATGGCGGCCCCGGCGACAGTCGGCAGCCGGCTTTCCGGCGCAGCGCTGGCCGTCTACGGACTGCCCGGCCTGCCGCTGGCCGCCGTCATGCTGCCGCTGTTCGTCTACCTGCCGACCTTCTATGCCGAGGATCTCGGCCTCGGCTTCGCCCTGGTGGGATCCCTGCTGCTGCTGGCGCGGCTCAGCGACGTGGTGACGGACCCGCTGGTCGGCTTTCTCTCGGACCGCTTCGGCTGGCCGCTGGGGCGGCGCCGCAGCTGGATGCTGCTCGGCGTGCCCCTGCTGGTGTTTGCGGCCCATCGCCTGTTCCTGCCGCCCGAGACGGTGAGCGGCGCCTACCTGCTGGGCTGGACCGTCGCCGCCTATCTCGGCGCCACCCTGGTCATGCTGCCGTACAGCGCCTGGGGCGCGGAGATCTCCGGCGACTACAACGAGCGCAGCCGCATCTCCGCCGCCCGCGAGGGCTTCGTGGTCGCCGGCACGCTGCTCGCGGCCGGCCTGCCGGCCGTGCTGGCCGACGACCATCGCAGCGCCATGGCGGTGATCGGCTGGGGCCTGCTCGTGCTCCTGCCGCTCGCGGTGGGCCTCGCCGTCACCGTCGTGCCGGAAGGGCCTGCAACGCAAGGCAGGCGGCTGGGCTGGCGCCAGGGCGCCACGGTACTTTTTCGCAACCGCCCCTTCCGCCGCCTGCTTTCCGCCTACTTCCTCAACAGCATCGCCAACGGCCTGCCGGCGACGCTCTTCCTGCTCTATGTCGGCCACGTCCTGGCGGCATCGCAGTGGGCCGGACCGCTGCTGTTCGTCTACTTCGCCTGCGGCGTTGCCGCCATCCCCCTGTGGCTGCGGCTGAGCGCGCGGTGGGGCAAGCACCGGGTCTGGATGGTGGCCATGCTGATCACCTCGGCGGTCTTCGCGACGGTCCCCCTGCTGGGGGCGGGCGATGTCTGGTGGTTTCTCGCGATCTGCGTGGTGACCGGCGCGGCGCTGGGCGCCGACCTCACGCTGCCCGCCTCCATGCAGGCCGACGTGGTCGACCTCGATACGCTGAAGAGCGGCAGGCCGCGCACCGGCATCTACTTCGCCCTCTGGGGCATCGCCACCAAGCTGGCACTGGCACTGGCCGTCGGCCTCGCCTTTCCGCTGCTGGAGCTGGCCGGCTTTAGCAGCGGCGCGGAAAGCCAGCCGGATGGCGCGCTTCTCGCGCTCGCCCTGCTCTACAGCCTGGTGCCGGCGCTCTTCAAGCTGGCGGCGATCGCCCTCTTCGCCGGCTACCCGATCACCGCGGAGCGCCAGCGCCGCATCCGCCGTCTGATCGCCACCCGCTACGGCGCAGATTCCCAGGGCTGCGCCAGGAGCGCTGCGACATGATCCGCCCGACGATTCTTGCCGTCCTTTTCCTCACGCTATTGACAGGGTGTTCCGGTATGAAACCCGAAGACTTCGCAGACCGCGAGCCACGCTTCCGGATCGAAGAGTACTTTGCCGGCAAAACCAGAGCCTGGGGTATCTTCCAGGATCGCTTCGGCACCCTGCGCCGCCAGTTCGTCGTCGACATCGACGGCACCTGGGACGGCGAAACCCTGACACTGGTCGAGGACTTCGTCTACGACGACGGCGAAACCGAACAGCGCGTCTGGCGCATCGCGAAGTCCGGCGCGCACAGCTACGAAGGCCGGGCCGACGGGGTGATCGGCATCGCCAAGGGCGAGAGCTACGGCAATGCCCTCAACTGGCGCTACGACTTCGCCTTGAAGGTGGGCGACAGCGTCTGGAACGTCCACTTCGACGACTGGATGTTCCTGCAGGGGGATGGCGTGATGATCAATCGGGCGAGCGTCAGCAAGTTCGGCATCGAGCTCGGCCAGGTGACCATCGCCTTCCGCAAGGGCGAAGCCGCCGAGCGGGCCATGGGCATCAATCCGCCGGCCGAAGCGAGGCGCGCCGCGCGCTAGCGAACTGACAGTCGGCGCTTGACCAGGCGCACCAGCGTGCGCAGCAGTGGCACAAGCTCGTAGACCTGGCCGGCATCCCAGAAATCAAAATGGCTCTGCACCAGGCCTTCGGGGGTGAAGCGGAGCTCGCTCATGCCCTCGAGCGTGACCTCTTCGCCTCCGTTGCGCCGGAACGAGAAGCGCCAGCGCAGCAGGCAGCTGTCGCCCTGCAGCGCCCAGGTCGCGACCACGAACCGCGGCTG
This sequence comes from Kiloniellaceae bacterium, assembly GCA_041565695.1. Classification (GTDB taxonomy): domain Bacteria; phylum Pseudomonadota; class Alphaproteobacteria; order Kiloniellales; family Kiloniellaceae; genus Pelagibius. The sequence continues at coordinate 13,120 of JBFGUI010000023.1, read as the reverse complement.
GCCGACGTCGTCGAACATCTTGGCGAGGACACGGCGATAGGCCCCGACGCCGGCCACGTCGTTGAAGGGGTCGCGAAACCGGATGTCCGGCGCGCAGTAGGCCTCGAGGCGGTCGAGGCTGGCCGGGGTCATGCCCTCGCAGAAAGCGATGTAGCGCGCCGCCGCCTCCGCGACCGTCATGCTGCCCGCCGCTCCTTCGACACAAGCCGGCGGGTGACGGCAAAGGCGAGCGGCGCCGGCAGGCAGCGCAGCAGCTTCATGATCAGTACCATGCGGCGCGGAAAGGCGATCTCGAAGCGGTCGCTCTGCAGCCCGCGGAAAAAGGCCTCGGCGGCGTCCTCCGGCTCCATCAGGAAGGGCATGGGAAAGGGATTGCGGTCGGTCAGTGGCGTGCGCACGAAACCTGGATTGACGATCTGCACGACGATGCCGTGGGGCTCGAGCTCGACCCGCAAGGCTTCAGCCAGGTTGATCAGCCCGGCCTTGGTCATGCCGTAGGCCGCGGAGGTCGGCAGGCCGCGGTAGCCTGCCACGGAGGCGACGATGGCGATGCGGCCGCGGCGCCGCGCCAGCATACCCGGCAGCACCGCGGCCAGGCTGTTCACCGTGCCCATCAGGTTGACCTCGACGAGCTTGCGAAAGTCCCGGGGGTCGAGCTGCCTGACGTCGACCGGCTGATGGGTGCCGGCGTTGAGCACAGCCTGGTCGATCGGGCCCAGCGCCGCTTCGATGCGCGAGACCGCCGCGCGGGTCGCCTCGGCATCCTGAACGTCGACCGCAAAGGCAGAGAGGCCGGCTTCGCCGGCCATCTCTTCGAGCTTGTCGCCGCTGCGCGCCGAGAGGGCGACGCTGTTGCCGGCCCGGGCCATGCGGCGGGCCAAGGCGGCGCCCAGTCCCGAGCTGGCTCCCGTTATCCAGACGACATCGCTCAACCGGAAGCCCCGCTGTCCAGCCCAGGTTCACGGCGCGCATAAGTCACCTCGACGCCGCGCGCCTGGAAGGCGATCTTCAGCCACTCGCCCTCGCCTGAATACCACAGATCGAGGTCGAGGTCGCCGGACAGCCGGTAACGGCGGGCTGGAACGCCGCCGGTCAGCAGATCGGCGCCGACGAAGGCCGGCTGCACATTGAGCAGGCGGCCGTGCTGGCTGTCGAGCAGCCGCGTCTGCTGGACGGTGCGGGCGTCCCAGTAGCTGGTCGGCAGGATGTCCGGCGGGGCCAGAAAGCTGCCCTCGGCGCCGACCACCCGCAGGCCCTCAGGCAGGCGCCGGGCGGTTACGGCCAAGCGCTCGCCGTCATCGTCGGTCTCGCTGTCGAGCGCGACCAGGCGATCGTCCTGCCAGACCTCGTGATTGCGGTGGCGGTAGGAGAAAACCGGGATGAAGGCCAGCCGGACGGTAATGTCGATGGCGATGTCGACCTCGGTCCGGGCGCCGTTTCGCCGGATCCCGACCTCGTGCCGCCCGATGGTGGCCCCGTCGCGGTGGATATCGAAGGCGATCTGCCGGACCCCTGACCCGGGCGCGACGACCGCCGCGGCCGGACCTGCCAGAAGCAGACCGCCGCCGGCCGCCAGGGTACCGACAAAGGCCCGGCGCGCCAGAACATGGCCAGAACGGCGTAGATCCGTCATTTTCAGGCTCCCATCTTGCGCAAAACTCTCGTGTTTATACGCCGTGGGAGCCCTTTCGGATCACCGCACCGACGGGCCCGCTAAGGCCGGACCACCGTCCAGCCGGCCTCGTCCAACTCCATGATGCGGGCAACCCCGGTCTGGACCGTTTCGGTCCCCTCGATCAGCGGCGGGCGGACACCTTCGATGCGCTCCCGGGTATCCAGGGTATTGCCGCAGGCCTGGAAGGTGACGTTGATCATGCTCAGCATGAAGTTGGACAGCCGCTCTTTGACCGGCGAGGTGTCCTCGCGCAGCATGTGCAGCCCGTCGTTGAAGGCGATAATTTCGATTTCAACCTCTTCGCCCAGGCCGCTGTAGTGCCGCGATACGTTCGCCGCGATGTCCAGCACGGAGTTCATCTTGTCCGCGTCGGCTTCGGTAATGTAGAGCGCCAGGCGATGATAGCCCTCGGCCGCCTGCGCGCGCGCCTCCGCGGCCAGGCCGGCGAGGCCGACGACCATCGCAAGCACCATCACTCTCAGGCTTCGCTGCATCGCGCCCTCCTCTTGGAAAATACGATCCCGTGCCCGCACGCCGCGGCCCCGTGAGACGGGATTCTAAGCCGGGCGCCGGGCCCGGCGAAAGGGTGATCAGTCGACCGACCCGGCGCCCTGCTCGCCCTCTTCGCCCTCCGGCGTGACGTCGAGTACCCGCGCGCGCATGGTGATCTTCGCCGGTCCCGGCTTGCAGTCGGTCATACAGGGCTCGCCCTTCTGGGCGTAGTGCACCTCTTCGCCGCGGTCGTCCATGAAGAAGTTCTCCTCGTTCGGCAGGCGTACCTCGGAGAAGTTCTCATTGGACAGCTCGAAGCCCTCGTCGGTGACCACGTCGTTCAGGTACAGCAGGTAGGCCGTGACGGCGTAGACGTCGTCATCGCTCAGCGAGCGGGCATCGCCGAAGGGCATGGCCCGGCGCACGTAGTCGTAGACCGTCGAGAGGTAGGGCCAGTAGGAGCCGATGGTCTTGACCGGTCGCTCGGCCTTCAGCGTGTCGAAGCCACCGGCCAGCACCGGCCAGCGGTCGCGGCCTTCGCCGAAGTCACCGTGACAGACCGCGCAGGCTTCCGCGAAGATCTCCTCGCCCTGCATCACCGTGCCGCGCCCCACGGGCAGGCCGGTGCCGTCGGGGCGGATATCGATGTCCCAGGCGGCGATCTCCTCGGGCGTCGCGGCGCGGCCCAGGTAGAAGACGCCGTGCTCCGGTCGTGCTGCCGTGGCGGAGGGCGCCGCCGCCACCGTAGTCTGCGGCTGGGTAGGAGAAGCAGAGGCTTCGGCGGCGGCGGCTTCCGGAGACGCCGCAGCGGCTGGCTGCCCGTCTTCGGAATAGGCTTTCAGGTAGGCGATGACATCGGCCCGCTCGCTTTCCTTGCGCAGGCCGGCAAAGCTCATGCGGGTGCCCTTGATGTAGTCGCGCGGCTTTTCCAGGAAGGCGGCCAGGGTCTCTTCGTTCCAGGCGATGCCTTCCTCGCCGGCGGTGCTCATGGCCTCGGAGTACTTGAAACCGTCGAGCCCGCCGGCGACGCGGCCGAAGAGCTCGTTGAGATGCGGGCCGACCTTGTTCTTGGCGCCCTCGCCTACCGCATGGCAAGCGGCACACTTCTTGAATACCTTCTCGCCCTTGGCGGCATCGCTCGCCGCCCAGGCGGCGGACTGGGCGAGCAGCAGAGCCAGGCCCGTGGCGCCGGCGACCTTAAGAAACTTCGACATTCTCAACCACTCCATCCGCCTTGACGTACCAGGTCTGGATTCCGTTGTTGTGATAGATCGAGTTCTCACCCCGTGCGAGGCGCAGCTCGTCCTTGGTCGGCTGCACGAAGCCCTGCTCGTCGATGGCGCGCGACTGCAGCAGCAGTTCCGAGCCGTCCCAGTCGATATCGAGGTAGAAGCGGTGCAGCGCCTTGGGCAGGCTCGGCCCGTCGATGCGCGCCGTCTGCCAGTTGCGCCCGCCGTCGATGGAGACGTCGACGCGCTTGATGGTGCCGTTGCCCGACCAGGCCAGGCCGGTGATGACCAGCGGGCCGCGCCCGTGAGTCACCGGCGCCTGCGGGCTGGGGCTGGTGATTACCGACTTCACGTCCATGACCCAGGTGAAGCGCCGCGCCTTGCCGTTAGCCAGCAGGTCGGTGTACTTCGAGGTCTCCTCGCGGTGATGCCAGGGCTGGTCGCCGATCTCGAGGCGGCGCAGCCACTTGACCCACATGTTGCCTTCCCAGCCAGGCACCACCAGGCGCAGCGGATAGCCCTGCTCCGGGCGCAGCGCCTCGCCGTTCATCTTGAAGGCAACCATGCAATCGTCGAGGGCCTTCTCCATGGGGATCGAGCGGGTCATCGCCGAGGCATCGGCGCCCTCGGCCAGCAGCCACTTGCCGTTGGTCTTGACGCCGGCTTCCTCCAGCAGGGTGCGCAGGCGCACGCCGGTGTAGACCACGCAGTGGACCATGCCGTGGGTGAACTGGCAGCCGTTGAGCTGGGCGCCGCGCCACTCCATGCCGGAATTGGCCGCGCACTCCAGGAAATAGACCTTGTTCTCGCGGGGGAAGCGCTTGATGTCCTCCATGGTGAAGACCAGCGGCGTGTCCACCAGGCCGGAGATCATCAGCCGGTGCTGGGCCGGATCCACATCGGCGATGCCGGCGTGATGACGCTCGAAGCAGAGCCCGTTGGGGGTGATGATGCCGTCCAGCTCGTGCAGCGGCGTGAAGTTGACCGAGGACACCGGGTCGGCGGTCAACCAGGGCACATTGCGGCGCACCACGTGGGACTCGAACTGCGAGGGGGTGCCGTAGGGCCGCGCGTCGACGCCGTCGCCGAGATAGCGGTTCCAGTCCTGGATCTCGGTGATCACCGGCTCGCCGGCCGCAGCGGCCGGACGGGCGGCAAGCCCCGCCAGGGCCGCCCCGGCGCCGGCCGCCAGGCCGCCGGTCAGCAGCCGGCGGCGCGAGGGATCCTGCAGCACCGTGCTGCGCTCTGCTGTCTGCACAATGGACTTTGATCTGCCGGTTACACTCGACATAGGCCTACTCCGAATCTCTTTCGGCGCCCCCTACCCGCGCCGCCAAACAGTCCCCTAGCCGACCACCTTGACCGACTGGTTTTCCTCGACCCTGACGACGGGATTCTTCTGCAGATGGGCTTCGACGACATCCCACACCGGCGGGCCCTCGGTGCCCTCGTTGACCGAGGCCCAGCCGGCGACGACGTAGTCACGCGCCGGGTCGATCGGCTCGCCGCTCGCCAGTAGGGTCATGTCCGAAATGCGCGCGCCGATGTCCTTCGAGGTGTCGATGCGGTAGCCCAAGCCGCCGACCCGCACCATGTCCCCGCCCTGCTGGTAGTAGGGATCGGGGTTGAACAGGTTGTCGGCGACGTCCTCCAGAATGTCCTTGATCAGCTGGCCGTTCATGGTGGAGCGATAGGCCTGCGGATAGGTCATGGAGCAGGCGTTGTGCACGTCCTCGACGGTGATAGCCTGCCCCGGCAGCAGCGCGGTGCCCCAGCGGAAGCCGGGCGACAGGGCGATCTCGGCATCGCGCTCGGCGAGCAGCGCCTGGCAGATCAGGTCGTCGAAGGTGCCGTTGAAGTTGCCGCGCCGGTAGAGCAGCGACTCGGTACGCCCGAGCTCGCGCCGCAGCTCTGCCTCGTAAGGCGCGCGCAGGCTGTCGATCAGGCCCGCCACCTCCGGGTCCGGCGTGATCACGTCGGAGAACACCGGGATCAGGCGGAAGCGGAAGCCCTTCATTTCGCCGCCGGACACGTCGAGATCCAGGCGCGAGACGAACTTGCCGTTGGAGCCCGAGGCGATCAGCACGGTCTTGCCGACCATGACCGGCTCCGGCAGGGCGTCGTGGGTGTGTCCGGTGAGGACCACGTCGATGCCCTCGACGCGGCTGGCCAGCTTGTGGTCCACGTCGAAGCCGTTGTGCGACAGCAGCACCACGACGTCGGCACCGTCCTCACGCGCGGCGGCCACGTTCTTGGCGACCTCCTCCTCGCGGATGCCGAAGCTCCAGTTGGGAATCATCCAGCGCGGGTTGGCGATCGGCGTATAGGGGAAGGCCTGGCCGACCACGGCGATCTTCACCCCGCCGCGCTCGAAAATCTCGTAGGCCTTGAAGGCCGGCTCCATCCACTCGTCGTCGAAGATGTTGCCGGCCAGGAGCGGGAACTGAAGCTGCTCCACGATCTCGTTCACCCGGTCGGTGCCATAGGTGAACTCCCAGTGCGCCGTCATGGCATCGGTGCCGAGAGCGTGCATGATGTCGACCATGTCCTGCCCGGCGGTCTCGTTGGCGACATAGCTGCCCTGCCAGGTATCGCCGCCGTCAAGGAACAGCGTCCTGTCCTCGCCGCGCTCGGCGCGCACCCGCCTGACGACGGTCGCCACCCGGTCGAGGCCGCCCATCTTGCCGTAGGCCTTGGCCAGTGCGACGTAGTCGACAGAGGTCAGAGCATAGGCCTCGGGGCTGCCCGGCTTCAGGTTGAACATCTTGAGGAAGTCGGCGCCGGTCACGTGCGGCGGCTGGCCCGCACGTTCGGCCACGCCGAGATTGACCGAGGGCTCGCGGTAGTAAAGCGGCTTTACCTGGGCATGGATGTCGGTGACGTGCAGCAGGGTGACGTTGCCGTAGTCGCTGGCCGCCAGCAGGTCCTCTTCGGTCAGCGCCTGCTGCGCGGCGACCCGGCTCCAGCGACCGTTCATACCCGGCCCCAGGATACCGGCCAGGGCCACCGAGGCGGTCAGGAAGTCGCGTCTGGTAAACATAGCAAGCCCCTTTTCCTGCCCGCGCCGTCAGGGCCGGCGGACAGGACCGTCAATTGCCGAGAAGAGAATGGCGGAAACGGCGGCGGTCGAGGCCGCCGCCGCTCCCAAATCACCTACTGCCGAACGGCCGGCGTTTCCACCGAAAGCCCGGTACCGCGCCAGGTCACGTAGACCTCCAGCGCCATAAGTTCGTCAGAGAACGCCGCGGGGAACTCCGCGCGGGTATCACGAATGCAGCCGCGGAAGCGGTTGTGCAGCGAAACCATGTTGGCCTGCTTCAGCCGGTAGGTCGGGAAGCCGTTCACGTTGCCCTGGCTCAGGTGGTCCGCACGGATGTAGCGGCCGTTGTTCTCCTCGTGGCAGGTGGCGCAGGACAGGTTCAGCTGACCGGTGCGGCGGTAGTAGACTTCCTTGCCCTGGTCCCACCAGGACTGCATCTCGCCCTGGCTGAGATCAACCCCCATCGGCTGGCCGAGCGACTGGTGCTTGATGTAGGTCGTCAGCGCCTTCTGGTCCGCGTGGTCGAACTTGTAGGGCTCGGCCTTCATGTTGTTTTCGCGGCACTTGTTGATCTGCAGCTCGACGTTGATCGGCCGCTTGGCATCGGCATCCCACTTCGGGTAGTTGGCCGCAACCCCGGCCATGCTCTCCGTGGCGTCATTGTGGCAGGAAGCGCAGGACTTGCCCGCCTCGCCCTCGACGGTGTTCCAGATCACTTCGCCGCGCTCGACGTAGAGCATGCCGGGGTTCTGGAAGGAGTCCGCCTCGAGTGCGCGCGTCTCCGGCGTGCGGTAGAGCCAACCGGAAAGCACCTCGTCAAAGGGGTGGCCTTCCGGGGCCTTGGTCCGCGTGACTATCTTCAACTCGCCGTCGATGACGAGCTCGTCGTCGACCGGCTCGGCACTGACCACGGAAACGGCCAGACCGGAGGCTGCCAGCGCAGCGGCGGTCGCAGCCAGGATAATTTGCTTCTTCAACACAGTCCCTCCCGATTGTGCCTCACCCTTATCGGCAGGGGCCGCGGCCTGCGCCGGCGGCCCCGCCGTGGCCGGCGTTACAGGGTCTATTTGACCTCGATGGCCTGCTCGTGGGTGTAGACGTCACCGCTATCGTCCACCCAGGTGAACTTGAAGGTGCCGCTCTCCATGACCTTCGCCGGGAACTCGAAGTAGGGGTTGGCCGAGATCGCCGGCTCGATATCGCAGGAGAAGACCGGCTTGCCTTCGAACTCACAGGTGAACTTGTTGATGATCTGCCGCGGGATCTTGTTGCCATCTTTATCCTTGCGCTGGCCGGATTCCATCTTGTGGCTGATCAGCGTCTTGATAGTGATGACCTCGCCGGCAGAGGCCGACTTGGGAACTTTCACGCGGGGCTTGGGCGTTGCCATTTTCGTATTCCTCGCTTCTCGATCAGCCGCCGCAGCCGCCGATCGTGACCTTGACCTGCTTCTTGTCCATGAACACCGAGCCGTCGTTCATCTTGGCGACGGCCACGACGTTCTGGGTTCCAGCCAGGCGCATGCGGGTGGTGGCGCTGGCCTCGCCGCTCATCGGCGAGAAATGGAAGGTGGCAACTCCCGGATTGGGGTTACCCTCCGCCAGCAGCATGACGGACTGGACGTAGGACTGCTCCGTCATTTCGCTGTCCACCGAGATCGAGATCGGAACGGTGTTGCCGTTCTCGGCGATCTCCGGCGCCTTGAGGGTGACCTTGCCGCTGCCTGGGGTCTTCCCGCCGGTGAACTCCATGAGCATCTTTTCGGTCGCGGCTTCATCGGCGAAGGCTGGCGTGATGCCCGGGCCAAACGCCACGAAGGCGGCCGCTCCGGCAGACAGTCCCAGCGCCTGACGTCGTGTCACTTGCATAGGTTTTCTCCAGTTGAGATCGTCGGTCACTTGAGCGTGCCGAGGTAGGCAACGATCGACTCGACCTGCTCGGCCGTCAGAATCGGTTTGCCGATCAGGTCCTTGCGGACATTCACACCGACATCCAGGGAATAGAAGCCGGGCATCACCGTCTGCTCGCCGAAAACGGCCTTGGAGTTGACGACGATGGCGCGCAGTTCCTCTTCGGACCAGCGCTCGGCGACACCATCGAGCGGCGGGCCGACCTCGCCGTGAAACAGCTGCTCGGTCATCTCCGAATTGACGTGGCAGGCCAGGCAGTTGCCGAGCTTGCGGTCCGCGAAGTACTTGCGGCCATCGGCGGCATTGCCGGGCTTGCCTGTCAGCGACTGGGCCACCTTGCCGTCGACCACCATGACGTCGCTGGGTGCGACATCCATGGCCGTCGCGGCGCTGACACCGGCGATGAGAGCGGCTGCGGCGAGAGAGAATCGTGCTGCAAACATGGGCATTGTTCCTCGGCTTGTTTTCCGCTGCGTCCGGGCGCTGCCTCCCGGACGGCGGTTGTTTTGACACACTGTAGCGACGGGCCAGCAGCCGTTCAATGCATAAATTGCAATTCTTGCATATATCGGCCCTGCGCCCGTCAAAACTGGATTTTCGTCACATTCCCCGGACTGCAGTCACAGGACTGCGGTCGTGATCCGGCCAAGCCGGCCCGCCTCCCCCAGGGCCGGCCTAGTCCGTGTTGGGGATGCCGGCGGCCGCGCGCTCGCGGATTCGCCGGGCGTGAAACCGCTGGAAATCCTCGTCGGTCTCGTAGAGCTTGTCGCGCACCCAGGTGAACATGTCGAGGAAGGTGCCCTTCTGGAAGGCGCCCGGCATGGCGGCGACCGCCGCCTTGCGAGTGTCCAACGAGCCGTCGGCCTCCTCCGGCAGGAAAAGGATGGTCGGGGTGAAGGCGATCCCCCACTTGCGCGCGGCGGTCTTCTCCGTCAGCACCTCGCCGTCCAGGTCGACAACCTCCTCATCGCCGTAGAGGTTGTACTGCACCATCTTGTAATTCGCCTTGATGTAGTCGCGGACCTCCGGATCCGTGAGGATCTCTTCGTGCACCTTGCGGCAGTAGATACAGCCGCGCTGCTCGATGATGATGGCCAGACGCTTGCCTTCCTCCTTGGCGGCAGCGACGTCTTCCTGCATGTCGCGGAAAGTGATGGAGAACCACTCCTGCTTGTGCAGGCCGTCGTCGCCCATGGTTACAGCCCAGGCCGAAGAGGCCGAGAACGAGAATGCGAGTACCAGAAGCAGGCGTTTCAGCATTTTGGACCTCCTCATCCAATTTCTTGAAAAGCCGGAAAGGTCTCCAGCAGCCAGTAGGCGATCTCCGACATCTGACCGGTCATAAAGAGTATCCCCGTCAGCACGAGAATGCCGCCCATCGCCATTTCTACCTTCTGCATGTGCCGCTTGAAGCGCGCCGCCCAGCCGAGAAACCGCGTCGCGAAGAGCGCGGCCAGCAGGAACGGCAGGCCGATTCCCAGCGAGTAGACCGTCAGCAGAACGGCGCCGCGCGCGGCGCTGGCCTCGGCCCCGGCAACGAACAGAATGGCGGCCAGCACGGGCCCGACGCAAGGCGTCCAGCCGAAGGCGAAGGCAAGACCCATGACATAGGCGCCGAGCAGACCGGCCGGACGTCGCGCCACCTGCACCCTGGCCTCGCGATAGAACAGCGCAATGCGGAAAACCCCGAGGAAATGCAGGCCCATGACCAGGATGATCGCGCCCGCGATGATGGCCAGCGCGTCGAAGTAGCGTGCGACCGCCTGGCCGATGATGCTGGCGGTGGCGCCGAGCGCGACGAAGACCGTCGTGAAGCCGAGCACGAAGCCGATGGCGCTGAAAATCAGCTGGCGCGTCGCCTCGGCACTGCGCTTCTCGTTCTGCAGCTCGTCGAAGGTAAGCCCGGCCAGATAGGCCAGATAGGGCGGCACGATGGGCAGGACGCAGGGCGAAACGAAGGAAAGCAAGCCGGCCAGGAAGGCGCCGCCGTAGGTCACATCGAGCATCTAGCGGCCCTTGCGGCAAGGCGACTTCATGGTGGCGCAGGCTCCCTTTCGCCGGACTCAATGCCGGTTTGCAATACATGCATTAATTCATATATATTGGTGCAGTTCAATCGCGATTCGAATGCCGTTGAAACAGATGACGACCGTCAGATCCCTCCTCGCGGGGCTGCTGCTGTCAGCCGCCGCCATGACCGCCGGGCCCGCCGTGCCCGGGGCGCAGGCGGCCGAGCTGATCATGCTGGAGCGGCCGGGCTGTGCCTGGTGCCTCCGCTGGAACCAGGAGATCGCCCCGATCTATCCGCTGACCGAAGAAGGCCGGCGCGCGCCGCTGCGCCGTGTCGATGTGACGCGCCCCTGGCCGCAAGACCTGGCCGGGATCGCCACCGACCGCTATACGCCGACCTTCATCGTCGTGGAGAACGGCAGGGAGATCGCCCGCCTGCGCGGCTATCCCGGTGACAACTTCTTCTGGCCTCTGCTCGAGGCCATGCTGGCCAAGCTCGATACCGCATCGGAAGGCGAAAATGGCTGACATCGCAGCGGGCCGGGACTCCAACGACATCGAGCTGCTTATGGAGCAGGCCCGCAAGGCCGGCGACCTGATGAAGGCGCTGTCGCACGAGAGCCGCCTGCTGATCCTCTGCATTCTCGTCGAAGGCGAGAAGTCGGTCTCGGAGCTCGAGGACATCATGAACATGCCGCAGGCCGCCGTCTCCCAGCAGCTCGCCCGGCTGCGCTTCGACCGTCTGGTCACGACGCGCCGCGAGGGACGCATGGTCTACTATTCCATCGCCAACGAGGAAACCGCGCAGCTGGTGGAGATGCTCTACGAGTTCTTCTGCAAGCCGGCGCGTGACAAAGCCGCTCGCCAGAAGCGGTAACGCAGCGGCCCGCGGTCGGGCCGACAAACAAGATCCCTGCCGTTGCCCGGGGCGAACGCAGGGCTGAGTACCCACTATCGGGTACTAAGGGAAGGATGAAGTCGATGGAAGACGTCGGCTGGCTATTGCCCATCGCCGGAGGCCTGGCGGGCATCGTGATCGGTGCCGCGGCCCGCTACGACCGATTCTGCACTCTGGCGGCCTTCGAGCGCTTCTGGTACGCCAACGACAGCAGCGGTCTGCGCACCTGGATCCTGGCCGCGACGGTCGCCATCATCGCGACCCAGGCCCTGTCGCTCAGCGGCCTGGTCGACCTGCGGCAGTCCTTCTATCTCGATCCCGCGTTCGGCTGGACCGGCGCCATCATCGGCGGCGTCGCCTTCGGCTTCGGCATGGCCCTGGTCGGGACCTGCGGCTTCGGCGCCCTGGTGCGACTGGGCGGCGGCAGCCTGCGCTCCCTCGTTGTTCTCCTGGTGCTGGGGCTCTCCGCCCTCGCCGCCCAGCGCGGCCTCATCGCCCAGGGCCGCGTCGTCGTGGTCGACAACCTCGCCGCCGACCTCAGCTTCGCCGGCGACCAGTCGCTCGGCAGCCTGGCCACGGCGCTGCTCGGTTTCGACGCCCGCCTGGCCACGGCCGTCGTCGTCGTCGCCCTGCTGCTGGCCTGGGTGTTCTCTGCGCCCAGTTACCGCCGGCGCTTCTCCAACATTCTGACTGCGACGATCATAGGCTGCACCATCGCCTTCGGCTGGCTGGCGACCTCCTGGGCCGCGCAGCACGCTTTCGAGCCGGTGCAGATCGAGGCCGGCTCCTTCGTGGTGCCGGTCGGCGACACCATCATCCAGTTCGTCGCCTACACCGGCGTGCTGCCGGACTACGGCGTCGGTCTGGTGATCGGCGTCGCCCTCGGCGCGGCGCTGGTGGCCTGGCGCAGGCAGGACGTGCGCTGGGAGGCCTGCGACGACGCGCGCGAACTCGGCCGCCACATCGTCGGCGCCTTCCTGATGGGCGCCGGCGGCGTCTTCGCCATGGGCTGCACCATCGGCCAGGGCGTGACGGCGGCCTCTGCGCTGGCGGTCTCGGCGCCCCTGGTGATGCTGTCCATCGCGCTCGGCGCGCGCCTTGGCCTCAGCTATCTGCTCGAAGGCTCCCTGTGGAGCGTGTTCAGGATATCGCACCACGAGTCGGCGGAATAGCCGGCCGGGGAGGCGCGATTTTCGGAGAGTGTTTATTGACTCTGGGGTTGGATGCGGCACGGCCGCGAAGGGGATCACCAGGATATTTCTGCGCCGCACAGGGCTGCGCAGCATGAGCAAACGAGAGGGAGCTTTACCGTGAAATTGATCAGATCTCTGGCCGTCGCCTTCGTGACCGTCACCGCCGCCTCGACAGTCCAGGCGCAGGACAATTCGGATGCCCTGGTTTCATTCTCCGTGATGAAGCCCGAGATCGCCATCAAGCTGGCCCAGGCGGCCATGGAGAGCTGCCGCGGCGAAGACGCGCAGGTCGCTGTCGCCGTGGTCGACCGCTTCGGCAACCTGCAGATGCTGCTGCGCGACCGCTTCGCCGGGCCGCACACGCCGGAGACTGCGCGGCGCAAGGCCTGGACGGCGGTGAGCTTCCGCAGCGACACCCTGGCCATGAGCGAGATCGCTGCGCCGGGCGCCGAGGCCTACGGCGCCAACTTCATCACCGATGCCCTGATGCTGGGCGGCGGCGTGCCGGTCGAGGCCGGAGGCAGCATCGTCGGCGGTGTCGGCGTGTCGGGCGCGCCTTCCGGCGCCATGGACGACAAATGCGCGCGCGTCGGCATCGAGGCTGTGGCCACGGATCTCGCGTTCTAAGCGGGAAACGGGAACAGCGGCGGGTCGCGCAGGATCTGCGCGACCC
>JBFGUI010000022.1:0-24681 GCA_041565695.1 Kiloniellaceae bacterium | reverse complement strand
TTACGACCCGACGTTGATGTTCACGCTGCCGCGGGAGGTGCTGCCGAACGAGCGGCTGCCGCCTTTCGCGGCTTCGACCTCGATCGGCGCGGGGGCGGTGACCTCGCAGCGCAGCCCGGAACCCTCGAACTTCCCTTCGAAGGGCACCTTGCGGTCGATCATGATCGTCTGCTTGCCCGAAGCGGTCCTCAGTTCGCAGGTCGCCGCGAAGGGCGTCCCGGCCCGGCCGTCGATGCGCAGGACGATCGTCTCCTCGGCGGCGGCCGCGGCACCGGCCGCAGCGGCGGCAAGACCCGCAGCGGCCAGCAGGGCCGACAGGCGGCGGCGATGGGCAGAGAGCGGCATGGTCACCTCCGGTCTTTCGCGGCCGAGAGCTTTGCCTCTGTCCTCAAGCGGCCGAAGTTCCGCGCGCCGGCTTCAGGCCGCCGGTCTTCTCGATGAAGGCGGCGATTTCCGGCACCCCCTGCCCCGCCTTGACCTGCGCAAAGACAAAGGGCCGCGCACGGCGCATCTTCTTCGCGTCCCGGTCCATCACTTCCAGGCTGGCCCCGACCAGCGGCGCCAGATCCGTCTTGTTGACGACCAGCAGGTCGGAGCGGGTGATGCCCGGGCCGCCCTTACGCGGGATCTTATCACCGGCGGAGACGTCGATCACGTAGATGGTGATGTCGGCCAGTTCCGGGCTGAAGGTGGCGGAGAGGTTGTCGCCACCGGATTCGATCAGCACCAGGTCGAGCTTCGGAAAGCGTTCGCGCATCTCGGCCACAGCGGCCAGGTTGATCGAGGCATCCTCGCGGATCGCCGTGTGCGGGCAGCCACCGGTCTCCACCCCCAGGATGCGTTCCGGCGGCAGCGCGCCGGAGCGGGTGAGGAACTCGGCGTCCTCGCGGGTGTAGATGTCGTTGGTGATGGCGGCGATGTCGTAGCGCGGCGCCAGCATTTTGCAGAGCGCGTCCATCAGCGCCGTCTTGCCCGAGCCGACGGGCCCGCCGATGCCGACGCGCAGCGGTCCTGAAATGGATGGTCCAGAAGCAGTCATGATCGGAACAACCTCGTGTACTGGGTTTCGTGTTTCATTGAAGCGAGATCAGCCAGCAGCGCCGCCCCGCCGAGGTTCTCCAGCGGCGTGGTGATCGCCGCTGCGGCAGCCGTCGCCACCGGTGCCTCCAGGGCCGCCAGTACGCGCTGGCCGGCGCGCTGGCCGAGGGGAATGAGCCGCACGCCCGCGGAGACGAGATTCTCCGAGAAACCATGCAGATAGGCCCGAAGGCTGAGAGACAGGTCGAGGCCGTGGCCGGCCGCCGCTACGGCCACCACGACCGGGTAGGCAAGCGGCCCCTCCCAGCATGCGGCGAGCCGGTCGAGGGCCGTGCAGGGCCAGGCATCCGCCGTGGCCTCGGCGAAGGCGCGGCCCTGGGCGGTGGTCTCGAGGTGGCGCTCGCCAGAGGCGGCGAAGGCGGCCGCCAGGGCCGCCACTTCGGCCAGATCGCCCGGCCGCTCGGCGGCCTCGAAGGCATGGCGGAACAGCACCGCGTCGCTGCGTCCGGAGCCGAAGCGCAGCAGGTCGCCGAGCCAGGTTTCCAGAGTGGCGGCATCGCGCAGCGTGCCCGCCTCCACCGCGTATTCCAGCCCGTGGGAGTAGCTGAAGGCGCCGATCGGGTAGCCCGGCGAGAGCCAGGTCATGAGGCGGTAGAGCCCATCCGGGTTCAGACCGTCAGTCATGACGGTGATGCCCCCCGCCATGATCCTGGCCCCCGTGAGCGTGACCATTCGTGCGGCCGTGGCCGTAGGCACCGCCTTCCGGGCTGAAGGGCGCCTCGATCAGTCGGGTGCGCGCGCCCAGCATCTGCAGCATGTCGAGGATCACGTGGTCCTCGCGGATGCGCAAGCTGTCGTCGAGGATCTGCGTCGGCAGGTGCCGGTTGCCGAGATGCCAGGCGATGCGCACCAGCGGGATGTCCGCGCCGGCGCGCACCTCGATGAGGCGCTCGGGCGCCGCCTTCACGGTCACCACCCCGCCGTCCTCAAGGCAGAGGCCGTCGCCGTCGCAGAGCGCCACCGCCTTCGGCAGGTCGAGCAGGAAATCGAGCCCCGCCTCGCCGTGCATCACGATGCGGCGGCGATGGCGGGCATCGAAGTCCAGCACCACCGAGTCCCGTGCCGTCGAGGGCGCCCAGGTGCCGGCCGGCTTCACTTCGGTCGCGCGCAGCATTGGTTCATCCTCAGCCAGAAGCCGGCGTGCGTACTCAGGCCGTCATCCCGGCCAAGCGAGCGGCAGAAAGCGCGCGCCGGGATCCCGGGGCAAGTGACGAAGCCGTCGCCCTGGACCCTCGGGACAAGCCCGAGGGTGACAACAGGAGATGAAGACAAGGCCGTTGCAATAGCCATTCACGTCAACTCCTAAAAAAGGAAGTAGCGCTGCGCCATGGGCAGCACCTCGGCGGGTTCGCAGGTCAGCAGTTCGCCGTCGGCCCGCACCTCGTAGGTCTCCGGGTCGACCTCCACCTGCGGCGTGTAGTCGTTCAGCACCATGTCCTGCTTGGTCACCTTGCGGATGCCTGAGACCGCCATGACCGGCCGCGTGAGTCCGAGATGGCGGCCGACGTCGGCCTCGGCCGCCGCCTTGGAGACGAAGGTCACCGAGGAGGCCGTCATGGCCCTGCCGAAGCCGCCGAACATGGGGCGGTAGTGCACCGGCTGCGGCGTCGGGATCGAGGCGTTGGGATCGCCCATGGCCGCCGCCGCGATGGTGCCGCACTTCAGCACCAGGTCCGGCTTAACGCCGAAGAACATCGGCTTCCACAACACCAGGTCGGCCAGCTTGCCGACCTCGATCGAGCCGACCACCTGGGCGATGCCGTGGGTCAGCGCCGGGTTGATGGTGTACTTGGCGATGTAGCGCTTGACCCGGAAATTGTCGTTGTCGCCGGTCTCCTCCGGCAGGCGGCCGCGCTGCTTCTTCATCTTGTCCGCCGTCTGCCAGGTGCGGATCAGCACCTCGCCGACCCGGCCCATGGCCTGGCTGTCGGACGCGATCATGGAGAAGGCGCCGAGGTCGTGCAGGATGTCCTCGGCGGCGATGGTCTCGCGCCGGATGCGGCTCTCGGCGAAGGCCAGGTCTTCCGGGATCTTCGGGTCCAGGTGGTGGCAGACCATCAGCATGTCGAGGTGCTCGTCGATGGTGTTCACCGTGAAGGGCCGCGTCGGATTGGTCGAGGACGGCAGCACGTTGAGCTCGCCGCAGACCTTGATGATGTCCGGCGCGTGGCCGCCGCCGGCGCCCTCGGTATGGAAGGCGTGGATGGTGCGCCCCTTGAAGGCGGCGATGGTGTTCTCGACGAAGCCGGACTCGTTCAGCGTGTCGGTGTGGATGGCGACGCCGATGTCGGTCTCCTCGGCAACGGCCAGGCAGGTGTCGATGGCCGAGGGCGTGGTGCCCCAGTCCTCGTGCAGCTTGAGCGCGCAGGCCCCGGCGTGGATCTGCTCGAAGAGCGCCTGCGGCTGCGAGGCGTTGCCCTTGCCGAAAAAGCCGAGGTTCATGGGAAAGCCCTCGGCGGCCTCCAGCATCTTGTGAATATGCCAGGGCCCCGGCGTCGCCGTGGTGGCGTTGGTGCCCTCGGCCGGGCCGGTGCCGCCGCCCAGCATGGTGGTGACGCCGGAATAGAGCGCGTCTTCCATCTGCTGCGGGCAGATCCAGTGGATGTGGGCGTCGATGCCGCCGGCAGTGAGGATGCGTCCCTCCCCGGCGATGGCCTCCGTGCCCGGGCCGACGACGATGTCGACGTCCGGCTGCACGTCGGGATTGCCCGCCTTGCCGATGGCGGCGATGCGCCCGTCCTTCAAACCCACGTCGGCCTTCACGATGCCCCAGGTGTCGACGATGAGGGCGTTGGTGATGACCGTGTCCACGGCGCCCTGGGACCGGCTGGCCTGGGCCTGGCCCATGCCGTCGCGGATCACCTTGCCGCCGCCGAACTTCACCTCCTCGCCGTAGGTTGTCAGATCCTTCTCGACCTCGATGACAAGCTCGGTGTCGGCCAGGCGCACCCGGTCGCCGACGGTCGGGCCGTACATGGCGGCATAGGCGGCGCGGTCGATCTTCACAGGCATGGCTCTACTCCCCCAACGGCCCGTTGATCTTGGCGTTGAAGCCCCAGACTTCGCGGGCACCGGCGTAGGGGATCAGCGTCACCTCGCGGCTCTGGCCCGGCTCGAAGCGCACGGCGGTGCCGGCGGCGATGTCGAGACGGCAGCCGCGCGCCTTTTCCCGGTCGAACC
Source organism: Kiloniellaceae bacterium (assembly GCA_041565695.1). Classification (GTDB taxonomy): domain Bacteria; phylum Pseudomonadota; class Alphaproteobacteria; order Kiloniellales; family Kiloniellaceae; genus Pelagibius. Next base: position 20,403 of record JBFGUI010000022.1, on the reverse strand, counting down.
TCAACGCCGCGTTGGTCTCGTAGAAATGGTAGTGGGAGCCCACCTGCACCGGGCGGTCGCCGCTGTTCTCGACCAGCAGGGTGACGGTCTCGCGCCCCGCGTTCAGCTCGATGTCGCCAGGGGCGACCATGATCTCTCCGGGTATCATCGTCATCTTCTTCCCTGGGCCTCCTAGCGAATGGGCTGGTGCACGGTCACCAGCTTGGTGCCGTCGGGAAAGGTCGCCTCGACCTGGATCTCGTGGATCATCTCGGCGATGCCCTCCATGACCTGGTCGCGCTTCAGCACCGTGCCGCCGTCGCGCATCAGTTCGGCCACCGCGCGGCCGTCGCGGGCGCCCTCGACCACGTAGTCGGAGATGAGGGCGATGGCCTCCGGGTGGTTCAGCTTGCAGCCCCGCTCGAGCCGGCTGCGCGCCACCATGGCGGCGACGGCGACCAGCAGCTTGTCCTTTTCGCGCGGTGTGAGGTTCAAGGCCTATCTCCCTTACATGATTTCTTTTTTCTATAGATGCCAGAGCCGCGGCAGGGCCGCCGGCAGACCGGCCAGCGCGGCGCGCGCCGCGGCCCAGAAGGCGCCGTAGGCGCGGCGCAGGGCCAGGGCCTCCCCGAGAAAGCGCCCGACGATCAGTCCGTTGACGGCGGTCAGCGCGAAGCGCGCAGCTGCGCTCTCCTCCGGCAGCAGGTCGCGCAGGGTGGCGAGTTGCGCGGGCGCGTCCTCGGCCACATAGAGCAGGCTGGCGCAGGCCCCGGCCCCGCCGAGCCCGGCAATGGAATGCAGGGGCGCGGCGAGGTCGCCTTCCAGGCGCAGCGCGTCGGCCCATGCCAGCCGGCCTCCGCGGCTTACCCGCCAGGCGTCGTGGATCAGGCCATGACTGAGGCTTTCCCCCGAGGCACGGCGGCCGAAGACCAGAAACTCGCCGGCCAGCACGCGCGCGCCGGGCGCCACCTCGACGCGCGTGTCGCGGCGCAGGCGGGCGCCGTCGAACAGGATGGTTTCCTGCGGCAGCCACTCCAGCCAGGCGCCGCGCCCGGCCTCGAGGGTCACGCCGATCCGGCTGTCCGCCCCCAGCGAGCGGTAGATCTTCTCGGCGGCCTGGGGATAGATTCGCAGAGCGCTGCCCGGCCCGGCACTGACCTCGACCGCCAGGCGGTCGCCGCCGACCACGCCGCCGGAGGTGGTGATCAGGCAGGCCTCCAGGATGTCACCGCGCGCCGGCTGCGGCAGGCGCAGGCTCAAGGGATCGCGCTGATGCAGCCCGGCGAGCCGGGTCACCCCCGCCGCCGCCTGCACGGCAAGACGCGCTTTGCCGGCGACGGCGGCGCGCCGTAGCGCTACCACCCTCGCCCCGTCCCCCTGCCGTGCGCTCTCAGACAGCGATGTAGCGACGGACATCCGCTTCAACCATCTCCTCGCCGCGGCCCGCGAGAACGATTTCCCCGCGGTCCATGACAGCATAGCTGTCGGCGAGATCGCGGGCGAAGTCGAAATACTGCTCGACCAGCAGGATCGCCATGTCACCGCGCGCGGCCAGCAGGCGGATCACCCGCTCGATGTCCTTGATGATCGAGGGCTGGATGCCCTCTGTCGGCTCGTCGAGCACCAGCAGGCGCGGGCGCATGACCAGGGCCCGGGCGATGGCGAGCTGCTGCTGCTGGCCGCCGGAGAGATCGCCGCCGCGGCGCCGCAGCATGTCCTTCAGGACCGGAAAGAGCTCGAAAATCTCGGCTTCGACGTGGCGCTGCTCGCGGGCGATGGCGGCATAGCCGGTGCGCAGGTTCTCCTCCACTGTCAGCAGCGGGAAGATTTCGCGGCCCTGGGGCACGAAGGCGATGCCGCGGCGCGCGCGCTGGTGCGGCGGCAGGCTGCCCAGCGTCTCCTCCTCCCAGCGGACCTCGCCGGCCTTCACCGGCTGCTGGCCGACGATGGCCCGCAGCAGGCTGGTCTTGCCGACGCCGTTGCGCCCCATGACGCAGGTCACCTCGCCCTTGACGGCCTCAAGGCTGACGCCGCGCAGCGCCTGGCTGGCGCCGTAGTAGAGATCGATGTTCCGCACCTGAAGCATGGCAGTCAGCGCCCGAGATAGACTTCGATGACGTCGCGGTTATCCTGCAGACTCTCGAGCGAGCCCTCGGCGAGGACCGAGCCCTCGTGCAAGACCGTGACGTGGCAGTTCAGCGCCTTGATGAACTCCATGTCGTGCTCGACCACCACGACCGAGTGATCGCGGGCGATCTCCTGCAGCATCTCCGCGGTCTTGGCGGTTTCCGCGTCGGTCATGCCGGCCGCCGGCTCGTCGACCAGCAGCAGTTCCGGGTCCTGCATCAGCAGCATGCCGATCTCCAGCCACTGCTTCTGGCCGTGCGACAGGTTGCCGGCCAGGCGCCCGACATGTTCGCCGAGGGCAATGCGCTCCAGCACCCGGTCGATGTGGTCGCGCTGCTCGCCGCTCAGCCGCGCGAAGAGCCCGGAGAAGACGTCGCGCCGGCCTTTCTGCGCCAGCTCCAGGTTGTCGAAGACTGTCTGGCTCTCGAAGACCGTCGGCTTCTGGAACTTGCGGCCGATGCCCAGGTTGGCGATGGCCGCCTCGTCCAGCCGGGCGAGGTCGACGCCGCCGTTGAAGAAGACCTCGCCGCTGTCCGGCCGCGTCTTGCCGGTGATGACGTCCATCATGGTGGTCTTGCCGGCGCCGTTGGGGCCGATGATGGCGCGCAGCTCGCCCTCGGTGACGTAGAGACTGAGGTTGTTGAGCGCCTTGAAGCCGTCGAAGGAGACGGTCACGCCGTCCATGTAGAGGATGGTATCGGCCGCCGGATGCGGCTCGCGCGGCACTTCCGGCGCCGTCTCGGGCGCCATTTGGACCATGGCCTCACTCACCGGGCACCTCCTGTATCTTCGGCCGGCCTTTCGGCCCGGCGAGGCGCGGCAGGCGTGCCGAAGCCTGCCCCAGTGAGCCGACGATGCCCCTGGGCAGCAGCACGGTGACGGCGATGAAGAGACCCCCGAGGAAGAACAGCCAGATCTCCGGCGCCGCCCCGGTCAGCCAGGTCTTGGCGTAGTTGACCAGCACCGCGCCGAGAATCGCGCCGTGCAGGTAGCCGCGCCCGCCGACCGCTACCCAGACGACGATCTCGATGGAGTTGGCGGGCGAGAACTCGCTGGGATTGATGATGCCCACCTGCGGCACGTAGAGCGCCCCGGCGATGCCGGCCAGCATGGCCGAGACGGTGAACACGAAGAGCTTGTAGTACTCGACCCGGTAGCCGAGGAAACGCACCCGGCTCTCGGCGTCGCGGATCGCGGTCAGCACCCGCCCGACCTTCGATCCGATGATCCAGCGGCACAGCAGATAGGCCGCCGCCAGGGCCAGGGCGGAGGTGGCGAAGAGACCGGCGCGGGTGGTGCCGGCCTGCAGGTCGAAGCCCAGCAGGTCCTTGAAGTCGGTCAGGCCGTTGTTGCCGCCGAAGCCCATGTCGTTGCGGAAGAAGGCCAGCAGCAGGGCGAAGGTCATGGCTTGGGTGATGATGGAGAGGTAGACGCCGGTGACCCGCGAGCGGAAGGCGAACCAGCCGAAGACCAGCGCCAGCAGCCCGGGCACCAGCACCACCATCAGCAGTGCGAAGGGGAAGGAATCGAAACCGTACCAGTACCAGGGCAGCTCCTTCCAGTTCAGAAAGACCATGAAGTCGGGCAGGATGGGGTGGCCATAGACGCCGCGCCCGCCGATCTGGCGCATGAGGTACATGCCCATGGCATAGCCGCCGAGCGCGAAGAAGGCGCCGTGGCCGAGCGAGAGGATGCCGCAGAAGCCCCAGATCAGGTCGACGCTGAGCGCCAGCAGAGCGAAGCAGAGGTACTTGCCGAGCAGGCTGACAAGATAGGTCGGCACGTGAAAGACCGAGTCGGGCGGCAGCGCGAGGTTCAGCAGCGGCACCAGGACGGCGACACCAAGCAGCACCGCCAGCGTAATCCTGGCGCCCAGCGGCGACAGCAGCCTGTTGTGGTCGTTGGAAAGCAGCATCACCTCAACCCTCCAGCGCCCGGCCGCGCAGGGCAAAGAGACCGCGCGGCCGCTTCTGGATGAAGAGGATGATGGCGACCAGGATGAAGATCTTGGCCAGCACCGCGCCGGCGTAGGGCTCGAGGAACTTGTTCACCAGCCCCAGCGAAAGGGCACCGACCAGCGTGCCCCAGAGGTTCCCCACACCGCCGAAGACCACCACCATGAAGCTGTCGATGATGTAGCCCTGGCCGAGGTTGGGGCTGACGTTGTCGATTTGGCTCAGGGCCACGCCCGCCATGCCGGCAATGCCGGAGCCGAGGCCGAAGGTCATGGCGTCGACCCAGCCGGTGCGGATGCCCATCGCGGAGGCCATGGCCCGGTTCTGGGTCACCGCGCGCATCTGCAGGCCATAGCTCGACCGCCGGATCAGGACCATCAGCAGCACGAAGACCAGCAGCGCGAAGAGAACGATCCAGATGCGGTTGTAGGTAAGCGTCAGGCCGCCGGCCACTTCCCAGGCACCGCTCATCCAGGTCGGGTTGCCGACCTCGCGGTTGGTCGGTCCGAAGATGCTGCGCACCGCCTGCTGCAGGATCAGGCTGAGCCCCCAGGTGGCGAGCAGGGTTTCCAGCGGCCGGCCGTAGAGGAAGCGGATGATGCCGCGCTCGATGCCGATGCCGACGGTGGCGGTCACCAGGAAGGCGGCCGGCACCGCCACCAGCAGCGACCAGTCGAAGAGTCCGGGAAAGGAGGCGCGGAAGACCTCCTGCACCACGAAGGTGGTATAGGCGCCGAGCATCACCATCTCGCCGTGGGCCATGTTGATGACCCCCATGACGCCGAAGGTGATGGCCAGGCCGATGGCCGCCAGCAGCAGCACGGAGCCCAGGCTGATACCCTGGAAGATGTTGGCCAGGAAGCCGTTGAAGGCGAGCCCCTGCTCGATCGATTTCAGGGTCTCCTCCGCGGCGGCGCGGATCTCGGGGTCGGGTTCCGTGGGATTACCCTCCGCATCGGTGACCAAGACTGCTGCCGTCAGTGCGCGAGCTTCCTGATCCGTGAACTTGGCGAGGGCCCGCAGTGCGGCCACCCGCGTCGCCGTGTCGTCGGACAGGACCACTTGGTTGGCCGCCAGTGCCCGCTCGAGTCGGGCCTTGACCGCGCCATCGCCTTCCTTGGTGATGGCCGCTTCGAGGGCCGGAATCATCTCTTCCTGAGGTGTCCGGAAGACGGCGTCTGCGGCACTGCTGCGCACTGCCGGATCCTTGCTGCCCAGCGTCAGCGCACCGAGGCTGCCCTTCACCTGCTGGCGCAGCCTGTTGTTGATCTTGATCTTGGAGACGTCGCGCTTGCCGACCTCGCCCAAGGCCTCGCCGGTCAGCGCGTCGACGATGCGGTAGCCGCCGGAAACGCTCTCGCCGATGACGATGCGCGCGTCGGCATCGTTGATGAACAGGCGCCCGTCGAGGAAGGCCTCGAGGATGGCAGCCGCCCGCGCGTCGCCGCCGGCGACGATGCGCTCCACCGCCTCGCCCTTGGCACTGTAGGAATTCTCCCGCAGGCCCTGGAGATCGCTCTCCAGGTCGGCCAGGGCGACCGAGGGCGCGAGGAGCCCCAGGAGAAGAACGAGGAAACGCAGGGCGCGGGTCATGACGATGGCAGCCGGTTAGAGATCACTCTGGAGATCGGACTTTGGCGGGCGGGCGGGCCCGCAGGCCCGTCCTGGCCCTGCCGGCAACAAACTCAGTTGCCCAGGTACTTCGGCTCGGCGCAGTTGCCGCAGACCCAAGGATAGGTCCAGTCGGCGGTCAGCTTCGCGCTCTCCGGGATGAAGTCGCTCCAGGCGTCGCCCACGACTTCCTTCTCGGTCGACCACACGGTCTCGATCATGCCGTCGTCCTGGATTTCACCGATCAGCACCGGCTTGGAGAGGTGATGGTTCACGTTCATGTAGGCCGTGCCGCCGGTCAGGTTCGGCACCGACTGGCCGTACATCGCCTGACGGACCGCGTCGACCTGGGTCGTGCCGGCCTGCTCGACCGCCTGGGTCCACATCTTGAAGCCGATGTAAGTGGCCTCCATGGGATCATTGGTGACCCGCTTCTCGTCGCCGATGAAGGCGTGCCAGGCCTGGATGAACTCGTCGTTCACATCGGCCTCGACGCTCATGAAGTAGTTCCAGGCGGCGAGATGGCCGACCAGCGGGCCGGTGTCGAGGCCCGCCAGTTCCTCCTCACCCACGGAGAAGGCCACCACCGGGATCTCCTCGGCCTTGATGCCCTGGTTGCCGAGTTCCTTGTAGAACGGCACGTTGGCGTCGCCGTTGATGGTGGAAACGACCGCGGTCTTCTTGCCCTGCGAAGCAAAGGTCTTCACTTCCGAGACGATGGTCTGCCAGTCGGAGTGACCGAAGGGCGTGTAGTTCTCCATGATGTCGTCGTCGGAGATGCCCTTGGCGTTGAGGAAGGCGCGCAGGATCTTGTTGGTGGTGCGCGGATAGACGTAGTCGGTGCCGAGCAGCACGAAACGCTCGGCGCCGCCGCCGTCTTCGCTCATCAGGTACTCGACCGCCGGGATCGCCTGCTGGTTCGGCGCGGCGCCGGTGTAGAAGACGTTGCGCGAGCTCTCCTCGCCCTCGTACTGCACCGGATAGAACAAGAGGCCGTTCAGCTCCTCGAAGACCGGCAGCACCGACTTGCGGGAGACCGAGGTCCAGCAGCCGAAGACCACGTCGACCTTTTCCTTCTCGAGCAGTTCGCGCGCCTTCTCGGCGAAGAGCGGCCAGTCGGAGGCCGGGTCGACGACCACCGCCTCGACCTTCTTGCCGAGCAGTCCGCCCTTCTTGTTGAGATCGTCGACCATCATCAGGACGGTGTCCTTCAGCGTGGTCTCGGAGATGGCCATGGTGCCGGAAAGCGAGTGAAGCACCCCGACCTTGATGGTTTCGGCCGCCTGAGCCAGCGACCCGCCGGCGAGAACAGCTGCGAAGGCCGCAGCGCTCATCGCCCCCCTGAGTACGGATTTCATTGTCTAATCTCCGCTAGACGTTGATGTTGCACCGCACAAGTGTGCAAATGCCGTCGGCACCCTGTCAAGTCAGAAACAAATAAAAATTCAACAAACCGTTAAGTTATTACGTACAAGTATTCCTTATTTACAATAGAACACGGACGCACAGGCAATTATGCTTGCACGTTATTATAAGCATTCAAATATTGTTCCCCACCCGGCTATATCGCTGGCCGGCGCTATGAAGCGCGTTGACGGCGCAGCAGCTGCCGCGTATTGCCGAGAGGCGGGCTGTTACCGGTCCGCTAGAGGCTGATGTTGCACACCTGATGCCTCTGGGCCTCCGGGTGTTCCCAAGCACCCGGGGGCCGCTCTGGGCGGAACCGCCCCTCTGCGGTTGTCAGTGATCTTCGCTCCCTTCGTTCTCCCTCAGGATGTCGACCATCTCTCTCAGGCCCACGTCGCGGCGGCTGCGCAGCGCGACGTAGACGAAAATCATGTCGGCACGTTCGCGGATCATGCTCGCCGGGAACGGCAGATAGACCAGCTCCTCGGCGTTGAAGGCCGGCGAAGCGGTGCCGACCTGGTAGGCGTAGCGCAGCTCCACGTCGACGAGCCGCAGCACCTCTCCGTCGGCGCCGTGCAGGTGCGAGGGAATGCGCGCCATGCGCAGGAAGCTCGGCTTGTCCTCCGCCGCTTCGAAGCCCTCCATCAGCGCGTCCGCCAGCAGGCTGTCGTCGTCGCGCGCCTGACCGGGCGCGGCGGCCTGCGGATCGCCATGCGGATGGGATTGCAGGTGCCGGTGGTCCGGCGGGTGGTTGTGGCCCTGGTTGTGGGAAGCGCTCATGCCGCACCTCCCGTGAAGTCGACCGGCTTGTCGATGATCGCCTTGTGTGTCCCCAGCTTGCCGTGCGCCACCAGGGTGCCGAGCACGTCGACCATGATCCGCGTGGCGAAAAGCGAGGTGATGTCGGAGGTATCGTAGGGTGGTGAAACCTCCACCACCTCCATGCCGCAGATGCCCTCCGCCGCCACCTTGCTGACCAGGCTGAGCGCCTCGCGCGGCAAGAAGCCGCCCGGCTCTGGCCAGCCGGTCCCCGGCACGAAGCCGCAGTCGACAGAGTCGATGTCGAAGCTGAGGTAGACCGCGTCGACCCCGTCCCAGGCGGTCTCCAGCGCGATCTCCGCCACCTTGTCGATGCCGAGGCGTTCGACGTCGGCCATGGAGATGATGGTGGTGTCGCGCTTGCGCGCCTCGACCACCGCCTCGCGCGGCACCTGCCAGCCGCCGATGCCGATCTGTACCAGGTTCCTGGCCGGCATGTTGTCCAGGTTGGTGGCGTGGAACCACGGCGTGGTGTGCATGCGCTCGTCCAGGTCCTTCTCCTGGATGTCGGCATGGCGGTCGAAGTGGATGATGCCGATTTTCTTGGAGGTGCACTGAGCGATGCCGCGCACCGTGGCAAAGCCGATGGAATGGTCGCCGCCCATGATCAGCGGCAGGGCGCCGGAGGAGAAGACGTGGCCCACGGCACGGGAGATCTGGTCGAAGGTTTTCTCGATGTTGGCCGGGATGGTGAAGACGTCGCCGACATCGCAGAGGGTCATCTGCTCGCGCAGGTCGACGCCCATCTCGTAGTTATAGGGGGTGTAGAGCGCCGAGATGCGGCGGATGCCCTGCGGTCCGAAACGGGTGCCCGGCCGGTAGGTGGTGCCGCCGTCGAAGGGCACGCCCAGCACCGCCGCGTCGTAGTTGCCGACCGCCGCGACGTCCTCGATATAGGGCGCCTTGAGAAACGTGTTGATCCCCGCGTAGTGCGGCAGCTCGCCCCGGGCGAAGGTGGAGATGCCGCGGTCCTCGATGGAATCGGCGGCGGTCAGGCCGACGCGCACCGCCCACTGGCGCTCCTTGCGCCAGCCGTCCTCCGGCAGATCCGCTTCCTTGAGGGCCGCGCGCCAGCCCTGAAGCTGCATCTTGTCGAAATCCGGATGGTGCCGGCGCCGCCGCTCCAACGGGCCGGTATCGCTGCCGGCGCGACGGCTGTCGCGGCGGCCGGGGTCACGGGGAAACATTCAAGGATCCTTCTTGGGTTACGGAAAGGCTGTCGAAGGTCGCCGCCCTGGCCGCCAGTTCCGCGGGCAGGTTCTGGCGCCGGTCGGTCGGCAGGTCATAGGTGATGGTGGCGCCGTAGGCCTCCGGCGCCTGCGGGTCCCAGCGCAGCTTGTCGAAGACCAGCACGCGGGTGCCGAGCTTGAAGCTCTCCTTCAGGTCGTGGGTGACCATGAAGATGGTCATCTTCTCCTCTTCCCAGAGGGAGAGGATGATCTCGTGCATGCGCTCGCGGGTACCGGGATCAAGCGCGCCGAAGGGCTCGTCGAGCAGCAGGACCTTGGGCCGCGGCATGAGGGCCTGGGCGATGGCGAGGCGCTGCTGCATGCCGCCGGAGAGGGTCTTGGGATAGGCATCGCGGGCGTGGGCGAGCCCGACCCGCTCCAGCAGGTCTTCGGCCTGCGCCATGGCGGCGCGGCGGCGGCCCCCGAAGAAGCGGCCGCAGAAACCGGATCCGGCAAGCTCCAGCGGCAGGATGACGTTCTCCATCACCGTCAGGTGGGGAAAGACCGAGTAGCGCTGAAACACCACGCCGCGATCGGCCTGCGGCTCCTCGGCGATCGGCGCACCGTCGATCAGGATCTCGCCGGCGCTGGCCCGCTCCTCGCTCAGCAGCAGGCGCAGGAAGGTCGACTTGCCACAGCCGCTGGCGCCGACGATGGCGCAGAACTCCTGCTGCTGGACCTCCAGGTTGATGCGTTCCAGCACCACGTGGCCGCCATAACGTTGCTCCAGGTTGCGCACGGAAATCAGGCTCACAGCGTCTGCTCCCCCGGCATCCAGTCGAAGGCGCGGCGCGACAGGCGCTGCAGCAGCCAGTCGAGCAGGAAGGCGAGCATTGTGATCCAGGCGACGTAGGGCAGGATCACGTCCATGGCGAGATAGCGGCGCACCAGGAAGATGCGGTAGCCGAGCCCCTCGGTGGCGGCGATGGCCTCGCTGGAGATGAGGAACAGCCAGGCGGGCCCAAGCGCCAGGCGCAGCGCGCTGACCAGTCGTGGCAGGGTCTGCGGCAGCACCACGCGGGTGACGATCTGCCAGGTCGAGGCGCCGAGCGTCTGCGCCTTGACCAGCTGCTCGCGCGGCAGGCTCGAGACCGCAAGCGAGAGATCGCGGATCATGAAGGGCGTGACCCCGATCACGATCAGCGTCACCTTGGCAACTTCGCCGAGGCCGAAGACGATGAAGAGGATCGGCAACACCGCCAGCGGCGGCACCATGGAGAGCACGGCGACCATGGGCGCGAAAGCCGCGCGGGCGAGCGGCAGCAGGCCGACGGCAATGCCGGCGACCAGACCGATGCCGGTCGCCACCGACAGGCCGAGAACCAGGCGCAGCAGACTTGCGAGCGTGTCGTTCCATAGGATGTAGGTCCCCTTGCGCGGGTCCGGCTGAAGCGCGAGGCGGTCGATGGCGGCGGCGAAGCTTTCGAGCGACGGCAGCAGCTTGTCGTTCGGATTCACTGCGAGGCGGGCATCGGAGGCCAGGAGGTAAGCGGCGGCCAGGAGCATGAAGGGAAGTGCCGCGAGCAGTAGTTGCCCCGCCCGTCCCGGCCGCCGATTGATCAAACGCCCCATGAACCCGTTGCCGACTCGCGGAAGTCCCTAGAGCGCGCCCTCGGCCGCCAGCTTCATGAAGCCGGCATCGAAGCGCAGCTTCGTGTTGCCGGCATCGCCCAGGCTGCCCCCGGCGGGAAAGGTCATGCCGACGTAGTCCGGGCTCGGCGCCCCCTCGCCCAGGATGCTGTGGTCGAAGAGGAAGTTGCGCACCACGTCCATGGTCTCGATGAGCTTCTCGCTCATCGTGAACTCGACCGCCTCGGCCGGTTCGTAGAACATCCTGGTGGTGGCGAGCTGGGCATCGTAGCCGGCCAGGTCGGTGCCGGACTTCTCGCCCATGAAGGTCCGCGCGGCTTTCCCCTCGGCGTCGTCCTTCATCATGATCGACATGGTCTCGTACCAGGCGCCGACCAGCGCCTTGCCGAAGTCCGGGTTGTCGGCCAGGGTCTCGGTGTTCACCACCATCATGTCGATGATCTCGCCGGGGATCTCGGCCGAGGTATAGAGCACCTTGGCGCCGGGCTCCGCAGCGATCTCGCTCAAGAGCGGGTTCCAGGTCACCACAGCCTCGACCTCGGAGGTCTTGAAAGCCGCCACCATGTCGGCATCGGAGGTATTGACCACGGTCAGTTCGCGCTCCGCCATCGCCACGGAGTCCAGCGCGCGGGCCAGCAGGTAGTGGGAGACCGAGAGCTCCACCAGGTTGACATTCTTGCCCTTGAGGTCGGCGATGCCGAGGTCGCCCTTCACCACCATGCCGTCGTTGCCGTTGGAGAAGTCGCCGACGATCAGCGCCGTGGAATCCAGGCCGCCGCCTGCCGGTATGGACAGCGCGTCCATGTTGGTCATGACGCAGCCGTCGAAGGCGCCGGCGGTGTACTGGTTGATCGACTCGATGTAGTCGTTGATCTGCACGACTTCGATCTCGATGCCGTACTTCTCCGCCCACTTGTCGACGATGCCCTTCTCGGCGGCGTAGGCCCAGGGCATCCAGCCAACGTAGATGGACCAGGCAACGCGGAAGGATTCCTTCTTGGCGGCGGCGGCCGGCTGCACGGCGACGGCCAAAGCCAGGACCAGTGCGCAGAACAGGCTCTTGGCAAGAGTGGTCAAAGAAAAGTAACGCAGCATCCCAAACCTCCTGTTCGATCTCGTTCGTCTCGAGCGGAGGTCTCGGCCGGACCCAGAAACACCTGAAGAGGGACTCCTGAAGCTGGCCTCAGACCTCTTGCAGTGATCTCCCGGGATTTTGGCCCGCCGTGTGTCCGGGGCTGTTGTCGGCCCCGGAGTGCATCTCTCGGACCAGTCGCCGCGTCCGCATTCTGTTGGCGCGGACAGCAGCCGGAACCCTAGACGCCCTGCAGTCATGACAGGAGCAAAGCGCGTGCCAGACCGGCCGCAGCCGGCGGCGGCGCAGAAAGTGGCGGAGAATCAGGCGTGAGAGAAAAAGCCGAACACGAACATTCGTATCGCAACGAGCGACCGCAAATGGCGATTAATTAGGCAACTATAGTTGGCCGCACAATTAACGGGCAGATATGGGCCCGGTTCAGGCGCCAAGGAGCGCGTCGAGCACCTGCCGCTGGTCGTGCATCTTCAGGAAGACGGCATAATCACGGTCGAAGCGCGCACGGGCCGCCGGATCGGGCCGGCGTTCCCGACCGCCCTGCTGCATGCCCTCGGCCGCCGCGACGAGGCTGGGGTAGAGGCCCGAGGCCGTGGCCGCCACCATGCCGCTGCCGAGCAGCACGGCATCCTCGGTGGCCGGCTCGATCACCGTGCAGCCGACGGCGTCGGCGTAGAGTTCCATGAGCGGCTCGAGGTGCCGGCGATCAGCGCGAGATGCCGGTCGATTCCCGCCGGGTCACCGGCAAAGGCTCCCAGAACCTCGAGGGCACCGGCATGGCCATCGATCAGGCCAGCCCCTAGCGACGGTCTGCTAGCGACGGTCTCCCTCTGTTGAGAGGAAGCGGCTGCAGCGATTGCGTGAACCTTTGCCGCCGTTAGCCGCAACCTAGCGGCGCGGGTTCGCCTTTGTAGCAAATTCCACGCATGGCCGCGCGGGGCCGCGATCCGTCCAGCTGCGGTTTAACGTTTTTTGTCGCCGCGGCTACCGCCCCTCCGTTTGCGGGTGCCCGTCTTCGCAGCGGAGGCGCGTTTGCGGCGCGGCGCCGGCTTGCCCGCCTTCTTTCCCGTCTTGGAACGCGGACCGTAGCTCTTGAACTTCTCGACCACGCGGGCGATCTCGGCGTTGGAAAGGATCTTCGGCTTCCCGAGCGTGAGCGACAGATAGTACTGCTTGGCCAGGGTCTCCACCTCGCCCGCCAGCCAGAGCGCGCGCGGCACGTTGGGACCGGTGGCAATCACGCCGTGATTGGCCAGCAGGCAGGCGTTGCGGCCCTCCAAGGCCGCCACGGCATGGCGCGACAGCTCCTCGGTGCCGTAGGTCGCATAGGGCGCGACGCGGATCGTCGGCCCACCGGCCGCCGCGATCATGTAGTGCACCGCCGGGATCTCCCTGCCGCAGATCGCCAGGGTGGTGGCATAGGTGCTGTGGGTATGCACGATGCCGCCGACCTCCGGGCGCGCCAGCATGATGTCGAGATGAAAGCGCCACTCCGAGGACGGCGCCAGCCCGCCCTGGTCGCCGCCGTCGTCGTCCTCGAGCGACATGGCGACGATGTCTTGCGGCGTCATCTCGTCATAGGGCAGGCCCGAGGGGGTGATCAGCATGGTTGTGCCGAGGCGCGCGCTGACGTTGCCGGAGGTCCCCTGGTTGATGCCCAGATCGTTCATGGCGCGGCAGGCGGCGACGATGTCCTGCCGGATCTTGAGCTCGTCCTTGTTCATACCACCCACTTCCGCCTCGTGAACCTTGCGTCCCGGGAATCGGCGGCACTATGCGGTCAGCGGCGGGGCTTGTCGAGACCGCGGCCTCAGTTGCCGCCGTCCCGCGACAGGTGCAGCGGGCCATAGCGCAGCACGAAGAGACCGAAGGCCAGGATCCAGAAGGCGCCGGACACCCAGAGCAGCGACAGGTAGGCCGCCGGCAGGGCCGAGGCCAGCACGCGCGTGAAGGCGGCCGCGGCGACCCCCAGATAGATCGCTGCCGTCCAGCCGTCGGCGCTGAGCGCCCGGCCGCTGTGGCCGAGGGTGGCGCGCGTCATGACCGCGAGCGTCATCGCCCCGATCGCGCCGACGGTCAGCGCGTGCAAGCCCGCCGTCGGCGGCAGCACCTCGGGCAGCAGCAGGCCGAAGCCGAGCAGCAATAGCCCCAGCGGGACCCAGAGGAAGCCGAGGTGCAGGCTCCACACCAGAGGCTCGGACAGGGTCTGGCGACCTTCCCAGCGGGCCAGCCGCAGAGCGTTCAGGAACCCGACGGCGAGCAGCCCGACCCCGGCGGGGACGCCCTGCCCGATCCCGACCCAGGCAAGGAGTGCGGCCAGAGTCGCCAGCAGGGCCAGCTTGTCGAAGCGGCCGAAGGGCACCGGCAGCACCTGCGCCGCGCGCTTGGCCAGCCAGTTGCGGGTGAAGCTGGGAACGATGCGCCCGCCGACCAGGCAGATCATCATGATGAGAGTGGCGATGCCGAGGCGCTCGCCGAGCCCGTCGAGCACGAGACTGCCGGCGGCCTCGGAATGGGTCAGCGCATTGGCGGCGATCAGCAGGCCGAGGCCCGCCATCATCGGCAGATTGCGCCAGTTGCGCCCGGCGACGATCTCGCGCAGGGCCACGGTCAGCAGCAGTACCGGAAAGGCCAGGTCGATCGCCGCTGCCGGCAGCGCCCCGATCAACGCCGAGGCGGCGACGGCGAAACGTCCGGCCAGCCAGCAGGCGAAGAGCCCGGCCAGCGGCAGGCCCTGCAGCGGCAGCCGGCCGGTCCAGTTCGGGATCGCCGTCAGCAGGAAGCCCGCGACCACCGCGCCGGCATAGCCGAAGATCATCTCGTGGGCGTGCCAGGCGGCGAAGCCGAATCCCGAGGGCAGTTCCAGGCGGCCCGCGAAGATCAGCAGCCACAGCGGCACCGCCAGGGCGGCCCAGAGGCCGGCGGCGAGAAAAAAGGGGCGGAAGCCCTGCCGGAACAGGGCTGGTCCCTGGTAGCCGCGATAGCGCGGCACAGCGGTTCGCGCGTTCACTTCGGGTCTATGCCCTATCCTCTGGCGACGGCCGCTCGCCCCGCCGCGCGCCGAGCCGCCGGGAAAGCTCGGCAAGATCCTCGGGCGTCAGCCGCAGCCGCGCCAGGGGCAGCACCACCGAGTTCTCCAGGGCCAGATGGCGGCGCTCGTTGCGGGCAAAGTCGATCATCGCTTCTCGCAGTTGCGGATGCAGGCCCGGCGCCCGCCCCTCCTCCAGGGCGGTCTCCAGGCCGCCGATGACGATGTCCGCCAGGTGGCGGTCGCCGGCGTGCTCGGCGGTCAGTGCCGACAGCACGCGCTCGATTTCGTCCTCGGCAGTGCATCTTAGAAGCATCATCGGAAACAGGTCTTGCTCTTCGTCAAGGACATGGAGCGCCATGTCGTGCTGCAGGAAAGCCAGCACCTCGCCCGCCAGCGGCCGGTCCAGGGTCTCGGCCCGGGCCAGCTCCTCGACGCAGTTGCACAGCTTGCGCTGGCGGAAATGCTCGGCGAAGAAAAAGTCGAGCGGGTCGCTGAGCAGCGCCGTCGCCGGCGGATCGATACGGGGCTCCGCTTCGACCGCGGCGCTCATAAGCTTCTCCTTTCCCTCCCCCTGCGCCCGCTGGGCGCCCGGGCGTCATGCTGCCGCCTGGAATCATGCCAGCGACCGTGGCGGTCTCACTTGATCCCGGTCAAGTCGCCGGGGGCGTTCCGTGAGAAACTAGGGACTGATGCGCTGCGCTTGACGCCCCCTGTCCGCGTACACGCAGGGTGTTGTTTTTTACCCTTTGGTTGATTGCTGCGCACCGCTGAAATCCTCCGGCCGGAACCGGCCAAGCGAGTTGGAGAGCCGCATGAGATCGACGGACGTGCCGCTGGTGCGGGAGCTGGATCTCTTCGCCGAAATGGCGGCGCCCGCCTTCGGCGAGCTGATGCAGGCGGCCCTTCTGCAGCGCTTCCCCGCCCAGGTGCAGCTCATCACCGAAGGCGACCCGGCGGACTACCTCCATATCGTCATCGAGGGCGGTGTCGAGCTTTTCGCCAGCAGCTACAACCGCGAGACCTCCATCGAGATCGTGCGGCCGGTCTCGACCTTCATCCTCGCCGCCGTGCTGCGCGATGCCACCTACCTGATGTCGGCACGCACCGTCGAGAACTCGCAGATCCTGATGATCCCCGCCGAGAACGTCCGTGCCGTCTTCGACAAGGACGCGGTCTTCGCGCGGGCCGTGGTCCGTGAACTGGCCGGACGCTACCGCGAGGTGATCAAGTCGCTGAAGAACCACAAGCTGCGCAACGCCGTCGAACGCCTTGCCAACTACCTGCTGCGCCTGGAGGCGGAGCAGGGTGGCCGCGGAGAGATCCAGCTGCAGATCGACAAGCGCACCCTGGCCGCGCTGCTGAGCATGACCCCGGAGAACCTCTCGCGGGCCTTTGCGACCCTGAAGCCTTACGGTGTCGCGGTGAGCGGACGCGACATCCGCCTGACCCGGCTCCGCGAACTGCGCGATCTGGCCAGGCCGAGCCCGCTGATCGACGACCCCGGCACCTGACCGCCCGGGACGAAGTGCCATCCGGAGAGCAAGGAGAAGCCTGCATGGCCAGAGTGACCCTGCCCGGCACCGCCGCCTCGGAGGGTGCCTCCCGTTCCCTTGCCCGCCGCGCGACGGCCGACGCGGTGTCGGCAGCGGAGATGAAGCAGGTCGCGATGCTCGCCATCCCGACCCTCGGCTTTCCCCGCGCGGTGGCCGCGCTGACCTGGGACGTCACCGAAGGGAAGTGACCCGCTGCGCCGGCGACGTCCGGCCGCAGATCTGTCGACAATCCAGGCAGGCAGAGACAGGGTGTCGCGCTCCCTGCCCGCAGGACCATCGGTTTTTCCCTGGTAATCTGCCAAAAATCGATGCCATTGGCGTAATTTTGGCTTCAAGAGCGGCCTCTCTTCGTCGACAATAGAGAAGGGGGTTCCCGAGAGCCGGACTCAAGAGGTCTGACAGTGAGCGGCGCGGAAATGAACAAGGCGGGTAATGGTGGATCGCTGACGATCCGCGTACAGGCGGCGATCGAAAGCATGATCATGAGCGGCGAGCTGCGCGGCGGCGACCGGGTCAACGAGATCGCGCTGTCGGAGCGCTTCGGCACCAGCCGCGGCCCGCTGCGCGAGGCCTGCCGCGCCCTGGCGCAGGAGGGCCTGCTGGTCGCGATCCCCAACCGCGGCGTCTTCGTGCGCGAGCTCGATCTGCGCGAGGCGCTGGAGGTCTACGACATCCGCTCGGCGCTCGACGAGCTGATGGGCCGGCTGATCGCCGAGCGCGCCACCGAGGCGCAGGTCAAGAGGCTCTTCGATCTCGTCGAGCAGATGGACCGTGCCGCGGCCGGGCACGACCTTGAGCGCTACTACCCGACCAACCTCGAGTTCCACAACTCGCTGCTCGCCTACGCCAACAACCGGCGGCTGGAGCGCCTTTACAAGAGCCTCATCAAGGAACTGCACCTCTTCCGCCGCAAGGGCCTGTTGCAGTCGGGTTCAATGCGCATCTCCAACGAGGAGCATCGCCAGATCGTCGAGGCCATCGCGGCGCGCGACCCGATCGCCGCCGGCGTCACCATGAAGAGCCACGTGCTGGCGGCCAAGCAGCGCCTGCTCGCCGCGGTAGAGGCGGAACGCTCCCAGGAAGTGGCGCAGGCGCGCCGGGCGCATAGCGCCCCTTGAAATCCGGTTCCCGCTTTTCGAGGAAGGCGCGGCGGCCCTTCTTGTAGTCTTCTCTGGCAAAACAAGCTGAGACGAGGCTGTCGCAAAGTGGGAGGTCGATATCCGCGGGATCCTTCAGCATCTTCTTGGAGATCAGATTCATCGCCTTGACCGTAAGCAGCGCATTGGCGGCGATGCGGCCGGCGAAGGTCGATTTCCCGATTATGGGAGGACCAGCCATCGCCAATATCAGACGGCCATCAAATAGATGCTTAGCGGAGATTGCGGAGACGTCGCGGTCGATGCAGTCAAACACTCCTCGGCATCCTCTTGCGAGATCGGTTGGCGCCACGTCCTGTCGATCCTTCTGAAAAATAAGTGGATGCTTGCCCCTTCAAGAGAGAAGCTGACCATTTCACTGTGCTGCAGCGTGTTTACGACATGCTCCGCGCCTGCAAAGTTCGCCATTCCGATTCCGCCGTCAGCAAACAGGCTGTCGGGCAGCTTACCCAGAGGATTTTCCAGCAGGGACGCGTTGATGCGGAGTGAGGATCGAGGGCCAGACCTGCATCAGTCACCGCTCGCCTGTATCTTGAGACCCCCCGTCGGTCCTTTACCGGAAAACACCTGTGCTATCTCCTCGAAGGGCAGCCGGTGCGAAACTAGGCGTGCGACGTCCTCCTGGCATGCTCTAATTACATCCAATGCCTCGGAGATGTTGTGGTTCAGAGAGTGTGAGCCCGCCAGGGTCAGCTGTCGCCGGAACACTTCGAAAGGCGAGACTTCGATCCGTGCGTCCGCCGGGCAAACGCCGAAAAATAACCCCGATCCGCCGTTCGTCACGTATTCCGTCAGGCGCCCTGCGACCTGCTGAAGGCCGGTTGCGTCCACGGCCAGATCGACGCCATGCTTCAGATCGCCAAGTGCTGCGGAACCAGAGGCGAATGCCGCGAAACCAAGGTTGTCCACCAACTCGAGCCGAGCCTCGTCGACATCGACGAGAGCAACTTCGGGCACGCCCCGGCAACGAAGCGCAACAGCCATCAGAAGCCCCATGGGCCCAGCGCCAAAAATAAGGGCGCTGGTGGCGGTCTCGGCGCGCGCAGCCGCCAGGCCGTTCAAAACACAGCCCATGGGTTCAGCGAAAGCCGCAAGATCAAACGGGAGACTCCCGATCGGATGCAGCGCAGCGGCCGAGACGACGCTCAGTTCAGCAAAGCCGCCATTTCTCGTGACCCCGTAGGCCTCCAGGTTCTCGCAAAGATGCGCCCACCCACGGCGGCAGGCCGTGCAGGTTCCGCACTCGATATTCGGATCGACAACCACTCGGTCACCGATGCAGAGGTCCTCCACGCCTTCGCCGACTTCGAGCACCACGCCTGCGAACTCGTGACCGGGAACCACGGGAAAGGCCGAAGTTCCGTAGTTGCCACGCAGAACCTCGACGTCAGTATGGCAGATTCCGCTGGCGCGCACGGCGATGACCGCTTCACCGCGCCCCGGCGCCGGGTCGGGTAGATCGGACAGCGCGACTTCGTCCTTTGCTGGAAAAAGAATCGCTTTCACTCCCCGTGCTCCCGAATTCAGTGGCTGGTATAGGCGCCCAGGGCTGCCTCCGTCCCGTCCGACCAGAGCAGCCCGAGCCAGCGCTGAAACGGCTCGGCGAAACGCGGATTCTCAGCAAGATCGCCATAGAATCGCGTCTGCTCCAGCCAGGCGCGCGGCCGGTCCCTCGCGGCCATTGCCGCGGTCACTAGGTCGTCCCAGAACGGGTCGTTCGGTTCGATCACGCTGCTGTCTTCCCGCGTGCCGTCGCACATGCGCGCCCAAAGCGCCTCGATCAAAGCCAAACCCTCGACCGGGGTGCCGGCGTCCAGGGCCTGGCGGATGGTCGGCAGAAGAAACCCCGTGTGGCGGCTCGACCCGTCGAAAGCCACGCGCCGGGTCGTATCGACGATCTTGTGATTCGAGAAACGCCGGTCGATCAGATCGACATAGGCCTTGGGTGTCATGTCCGGTACCGGCTTGACATGCGGTGCGATCTCTTCCGTCTCCACCTTGCGGAAAAGCGCGTAGATCAGCGGATGATCCATACAGCCGGCGATGGTCTCGACGGAGAGGATCTCACCGGGATTCGCAATCACCTGGTGCCCTGCGTTCAGGATACGTATCTTCATCGTCTCATAATCGTGAACCCGGTCGGAGAAGGTCGCGCCTGCAAGGTCCCAATCGGGACGTCCGGCACAGAAATCATCCTCGATCACCCATTGGCGATAGTTCTCGTGCGTGACCGGCACCGCGTCATCGATGCCGAACTCCTTCGCAAGAGCCAACTCCTTCGGGCCGGTGGCAGGCGCAATGCAATCGACCATCGAGTTCGGGAAACTGCAGTTGACATCGATCCATTCAGCCAGTTCCGGGTCTGATCGGCGAGCCAGAGATACCAACGTCTGGCGCAAGATCGCGCCGTTGCCTTGAAGGTTGTCGCAGGATTGCCCGGTGAAAGGGCCGATGCCCGCATCCTTTCGGATCCTCAGGGCCGCTACCATCGCGCCGAAGGCGGTGCGAGGTTTCCCGGGGTTGGCAGCGTCGTGCTGAATATCCGGATGTTCGCTGTCGAATCCGCCAGTCACCGGATCGATATAGTAGCCGCCCTCCGTCACCGTCAGGGCGACGATCCGAATCGCGGGATCCGCCATCCCGGCGATGAGCGCCCCATTGCCCTCTTCGACAGGCACGTAGTCGATCATCGATCCCACTACCTCGGCAGAGGCGCCCGACGGGTCAAGCTCGATCAGGGTCGTCAGGCAGTCCTGCGACAGGAGCTTCTCGCGCTGCACGGCATCGTTCGGGCGGACTCCGGCACCAACGATTGCCCAGTCGAGGCAGAGGCCCTCATCGAACAACCTGTGCAG
>JBFGUI010000021.1:0-25659 GCA_041565695.1 Kiloniellaceae bacterium | reverse complement strand
CAGCGGCCAGCCCATGCCGGTGGTCGAGCGCAGCGGCACGGCCCAGGGCTTCAAGCTGCTCTGCGCCGGCAGCGGCCCGCGCCATCCCGACATCGCCACCGCCGAGCGGCAGGCAAGCCGGGCCGAGCTCAGCGCCTGCAGCCGCCGGTCCATCGCCCTCGGCGAGGTCAAGCTCGGCTACCAGGCGGTGGCCCTCGCCCAGCCGCCCGGGGCGCCGGCGCTGGCCCTGACCCGCCGCCAGGTCTTCCTGGCGCTTGCCGCCGAGGTGCCGGTCGACGGCCGCATGGTGGCCAATCCCTACCGCCTGTGGAGCGACATCGACTTCACCCTGCCGGTCAAGCCGATCGAGATCTTCGGCCCGCCGCAGACCAGCCCGCTGTGGAACAGCTTCGTCGAGCTGGTGATGGCGCGCGCCGCCGACGACCTGCCGGATCTGCGCGCCTGGCGCCCCGAACAGCGCGCCGCCCTGGCCGGCGTGCTGCGCGCCGACGGCGTCTTCACCATGCTGGCGGAGGACGAGACCAGCGTCGCGCGCGAACTGGCCCGCCGGCCGCAGGCGCTCGGCATCGTCAGCTTCAACTTCCTGACCGCCCAGGGCGGCGCGCTGCGCGGCGTCGCGCTCGACGGCGTGGCGCCGGACCTCGCCGCCATCGCCGACGGGCGCTACCCGGCGGCGCGCGCGCTCTTTCTCTACGTCAAGCAGGCCCAGTTGGGCGCCGCACCGGGCCTGCGGGACTACCTCGCCGAGATCACCGGCCCCGCCGCCAGCGGTCCGGGCGGCTACCTCACGGCACGCGGCCTGGTCGCGCTGCCGCCTCACGAGCGGGCCGCCGCGGGCGGGCTGACGCCCCTGCGCTGAGCAGGCGCGGGGTTGCGGAGGCTTCCGCCGCCCCTCTATAAGGGGGCGCCTTCTGACATCACGCCTGCGGGCAGGGAAACGTCCTCTCCATGCTTCTGGTCACCGGCGGTGCCGGCTTCATCGGCTCCAACCTGGTCGCGGCGCTCTGCGAGCGCGGCGCGGACGTCATCGTCTGCGACCGCCTCGGCGAGGGCGACAAGTGGCGCAACCTCGCCCACCACGCCATCGAGGACGTGGTGCCGCCGGAAGAGCTGCCGCAGTTCCTGCGCTGGGCCGAGGGCCGCCTCAAGGCCGTGTTCCACATGGGCGCCATCTCGGCGACCACCGAGACCGACGGCGACGCGCTGCTGGCCAACAACTTCCGCCTCTCCAAGGTGTTCTGGGACCACTGCGCGCGCGAGGGCATCCCGCTGATCTACGCCTCCTCGGCGGCAACCTACGGCGACGGCGCCGAGGGTTTCGACGACGATGCCGACCCGGCCCACCTGGCGCGCCTCAGGCCGCTCAACGGCTACGGCTGGAGCAAGCACCTCTTCGACCGCTGGGTGCAGCGCCGCCTGGTCCGGTCCGGGTCCGCGGAGGGCGGCGCCGCGCCGCCGCAGTGGGCGGGCCTCAAGTTCTTCAACGTCTACGGCCCCAACGAGTACCACAAGGGCGGCCAGGCCAGCGTCGCCTGGCACCTCTTCGGCCAGCTGACCCGCGGCGAGCCGGCCAGGCTGTTCCAGTCGCATCACCCGGACTACCCCGACGGCGGGCAGCTGCGCGACTTCATCTGGGTCGGCGACTGCGTCGACGTCATGCTGTGGCTCTACGACAACCCTGAGGTCAGCGGCCTGTTCAACGTCGGCACCGGCAAGGCGCGCTCCTTCGCCGACCTGGCCCGCGCCGTCTTCGCCGCCATGGCAAGGCCGGAGAACATCAGATACGTGCCGACGCCCGAGGCGATCCGCGACAGGTACCAGTACTTCACCGAGGCAAAGATGGCGCGCCTGCGCGCCGCCGGCTACGACAAGCCCTTCACCGAGCTGGAGGACGGCGTGGCGCGTTACGTGCGGGACTTCCTCGCCCAACCCGATCCCTACCGCTGAGGCTTCATGGCTTTCCCGGCCGACACCGCCCTCCCCGCGCCCCTGGTGATGGCCCTGCAGCACCCGGATTTTGACCCGGTCGCCTTCTCGATCTGGATCTTCGACGTGCGCTGGTACGCCCTGGCCTACATCACCGGACTGGTGCTGGCCTGGCTGTACTGCCGCTGGATGGCCAAGCTGCCGCCGCAGCGCCTCAAGCCGGTCGACTTCGACGACTTCCTGCTCTGGGCCACGCTCGGCGTGGTGTTCGGCGGGCGCCTCGGCTACGTGCTGTTCTACAAGCCCGGCTACTACCTAGCAAACCCGCTGGAGGTCTTCTTCATCTGGCAAGGCGGGATGTCCTTCCACGGCGGCCTCCTGGGGGTGATCGTCGCCGTCGGCCTTTTCGCGCGCAGCCGCGGCGTCAGCTACTTCACCCTCTCCGACATCGTCGCCACGGCCACGCCGATCGGGCTCTGCCTCGGGCGCATCGCCAACTTCATCAACGGCGAGCTGTTCGGCCGCGCGGCCGATGCCACCCTGGTGCCCTGGGCCATGGTGTTCCGCCACGGCGGGCCCATCGCGCGCCACCCGAGCCAGCTCTACGAGGCGCTGCTCGAGGGCCTGGTGCTGTTCGTCGTGCTGCACGTCATGGTGCGGCGCGGCGCGCTGCAGCGCACCGGGCTGCTGTCCGGCGTCTTCATGATCGGCTACGGCCTCGCCCGCATCGTCGCCGAGTTCTTCCGCGAACCCGACGCCTTCCTCTCCTTCGTGCTGCCGGGCACCACAATGGGCCAGGTGCTGTCGCTCCCGATGGTCCTGATCGGCCTCGCCGCGACCTTCTGGGCCCTGCGGCGCAAGGCCTGAAGCCGGCAGCCTATGCAGCGCCTGCTCGACCACCTGCTGCAGCGCCTCGAGCGGGAGGGCGCGCTGACCGTCGCCGACTTCATGGGCGAGGCCCTGACCCACCCCTTGAGCGGCTACTACATGAAGGGCGATCCCTTCGGCGCGCCCTCGCCCGCCGGCGGCGATTTCATCACCGCGCCCGAGATCAGCCAGATGTTCGGCGAGCTGATCGGCGTGTGGTGCGCCGATACCTGGATGCGCCTCGGCCGGCCCGCGCCCTGCCAGCTGGTCGAACTCGGCCCCGGGCGCGGCACGCTGATGGCCGACGCCCTGCGCGCCACCCGCCAGGTCCCCGGCTTCCACGCGGCGATCCAGGTCAAGCTGGTGGAGATCAGCCCGGCCCTGCGCGAGCGCCAGCGCGAGGCCCTTGGCGCCCATCGCGTCGAGTGGCTCGACAACGTGGGGCAGATCCCCGAAGCACCTTTCCTGCTGATCGCCAACGAGTTCTTCGACGCCCTGCCGGTGCGCCAGTTCGAGCGGACCGGCCCGGAGGGAGAGGAGGGCTGGGCCGAGCGCCTGGTGGTGCCGGCCGGCGCAGGGCGCCTGGGCTTCGCCCTGGCGGCGCCGAGCCCGGCCAACCGGCCGCTGATCCCCGCTGCGCTGCGCGACGCGCCGCAGGGCACCGTGGTCGAGGTCTGTCCGGCGGGCCTCAACATCGCCGCCTTCCTGGGTCACCGCCTGGCCCGCCAGCCCGGCGCCGCCCTCATCATCGACTACGGCCCGGCCGCGCCGACCGCCGGGCCGACCCTGCAGGCGCTGCGCCACCACCGCCGCCACGAGGTGCTGGAAGAGCCGGGCAGCGCCGACCTGACCGCCCACGTCGACTTCGCCAGCCTCGCCCAGGCCGCCGTCGCCGCCGGCTGCGCCGCCTTCGGGCCGGTCGGCCAGGGCGCCTTCCTCTCCGCCCTCGGCATCGAGCTGCGCGCCGCCCAGCTGGCCGAGGCGGCACCGGCCGCCGCCGAGGCCATCGCCGCGGCCCGGCGGCGCCTGAGCGACCCGGCGGAGATGGGCGCACTGTTCAAGGTCCTGGCGCTGGCGCCGCGCGGGCTCGGCCCGCCGGCCGGCTTCTGACTTGCCGCGGGCGCGTCGCCCAGCCGGCGGTTGAAAAGCCCGACCGACAACTGCTAGGGTTAATGCCATTGTCACCGCGACAATGGGGGGGGGCCGTCATGTACGGGTTATCAACCCTCAGGGGCGCGGCCGTTGTGGCCATTTCTCTGCTCGCGAGCGCCTGCGTCGCACCGGAACCCTACATCGATCCGCCTGAACTGGACCTGGAGTATGGTTGGGACGAGCCGCCGCCGCCGGGCATCGGCGGCTTCAGCGACGTGACCATCACCAACGGTGCCGGCAAGACGCTGTACCAGGGCAAGACCGATGTCGACGGCAAGCTGACCGGCGAGCTGCCCGATGTGTCCGACTACGATGGCACCCTGAATATCCGCGTCGAGCGCCGCGACGGCTCGGTTGTCGAGGACACCGTCACGCATGAGGCCGGCAAGGCGGTGAAGCTGACCTTCCGGCGCGCCAGCCAGGACTTCACGGCAGAAACCGTGCAGCCGCAGCCACGCTATCCCCGCCAGTTCGGGGTAGCGATCGACGGCGCCTACAGTTTCGGCTCGACCAACACCGAGCAGGATTTCTCCGGCTCCAGAGAGGACGGCAGCAACGCTGGCTTCGATCAAGGCTCGGTCGGGCTCGACGGCCGCTGGCATCCGGGCAGCGGCCGGTTCTTCGCAGGCGCCTGGGGACGCGTGTTCCTGGGCGACGGCGAGACTGGGCTGGACCTCGACAACCATCCCCCGTCAGGTGAGGACGACACCGGGGTCTCGCTCGACACCAAGTGGTTTGTCATGCCCTACGTCGGCTACGACTTCGTCGACCCGATCAAGGACGGCCTCGGCTTTCGGGTGAGCGGCTACATCGGCGCGCGCTTCGAGGAGACCGAGATCAAGGGCACCACCGACGAGTCGGGCGGCGGCGGGGTGGCGGAGAGCTTTTCCGATGACGAGTTCTATGTCGCACCGACCGTCGGCATCGAAATCGGCATCCCGATCTACCGGGTCAGCGGAGAGGCCTACAACATCGAACTGAAGCTCGGCGCCGCAGTCGACTACGTGCCTTCATTCGATGTCAGCGGCATGTCTTCGACTTTCGGTGGTTTCGACTACGAGTTCGAGACCGAAGACACCTTCCGAACGCGGGTCTTGCTCGGCATCCAGGTTCAGTTCTGAGCCCGCCGGCCCCCGCGGGGCATCCGGAAATCCGCTGCGTATTGTGCGAGCCGTGCGCCGCGAAGGTCTATGACGCGCGGGCGATTGCGGCTAGAGTCGCCGCCATGCTGACCATCGGCCCGCTCAACGACCTGCCCTCCGTGCGCCACGGATTCTTCTGCCGCACCGGCGGCGTCAGCGAAGGGCTGTTCGCCAGCCTCAACTGCGGCTACGGCTCCGGCGACGACAAGGACAAGGTGACCGAGAATCGGCGCCGCGCCATGGCCGAGCTGGACCTGGAGAGCGAGCGCCTGGTCACCGCCTATCAGGTGCACTCGCCCGACGTGGTCGAGGTGACGCAGCCCTGGACCCGCCCCGAAGCGCCGAAGGCCGATGCCATGGTGACCCGCGAGAAGGGTCTGGCCCTCGGCATCCTGACCGCCGACTGCGTGCCGGTGCTGCTGGCCGATGCCGAGGCCGGCGTGGTCGGCGCCGCCCATGCCGGCTGGAAGGGCGCGCTCGGCGGCGTGATCGCGGCCACCGTGGCGGCGATGCAGGCGCTGGGCGCCGATCCGAAGCGCATCGTGGCCGGTATCGGCCCGGCAATCTCCCAGCGCTCCTACGAGGTCGGGCCGGAGTTTCCGACGCCCTTCCTGGAGCAGGACCCGCGCAACGCCGAGTTCTTCTGCCCGGGCCAGCGCGAAGGGCATTTTCACTTCGACCTCAAGGCCTACGTCGCCCGGCGCCTCGGCCTGGCCGGGGTCGCCACCATCCGGACCCTGCCCTGCGACACCTGCGCCGAGGACAATCGCTTCTTCAGCTACCGCCGGGCCTGCCAGCGTAAGGAGACGGACTACGGCCGCGGCCTCTCCGCCATCTACCTGGAACCCTGAGTGATGCCCCTGCACTTCAGCCAAGACGAGCTCGCCCGCCGCCGCGACAACACCTGCCGCCTGCTGGCCGAAGCCGGTCTCGACGGTCTGCTGATCTTTCGCCAGGAGTCCATGTACTACCTGACCGGCTACGACACCTTCGGCTACTGCTTCTTTCAGTGCCTCTATCTGGGCGGCGACGGCCGTCTGATCCTGCTGACCCGAGCGCCGGATCTGCGCCAGGCACAACTGACCTCGATGATCCAGGACATCCGAATCTGGGTCGACCGGCCCGACGCGGAACCGGCCCGCCAGCTGCGCGACATCCTGCAGGAGGCCGGCTGCGCCGGGCAGCGCCTCGGCGTCGAGTATGACGCCTACGGCCTGACGGCGGCCCACGGCAAGCGCGTCGATGCCGCCATGGACGGCTTCTGCGAGCTGACCGACGCCTCGGGCCTGGTCAGCCACCTGCGGGTGGTCAAGAGTCCGGCGGAAATCAGCTATGTGCGGCAGGCCGCGGATCTGGCCGATGCCGCCTGGCAGGCAGCCCTCGACAGCGCCGGCCCCGGCGCTTTCGAGGGCGATATCCTGGCGGCCATGCACAGCGCCATCTTCACCCGCGGCGGCGACGATCCCAGCAACGAGTTCATCATCGGCTCCGGGCCCGGTGCCCTGCTGTGCCGCTACTATTCCGGACGGCGCCACCTCGACCCGCGGGACCAGTTGACCCTGGAGTGGGCTGGGACCTACCGTCATTACCATGCGGCCATGATGCGCACCCTGCCGATCGGTGAACCCCTGCCGCTGCACAGGGAAATGCACGCGGTGGCCCATGACGCGCTGCTGGCCGTGGAGGACAGCCTGAAGCCCGGGCGAACCTTCGGCGAAGCCTTCGATGCCCACAGCCGGGTGATGGATGCCGCCGGCTACCAGGCCCACCGCATGAACGCCTGCGGCTATTCTCTGGGCACCACCTACGCCCCGGTGTGGATGGACTGGCCCATGCTCTACCATGGCAATCCGGTGGTCTTTGAGCCGGGCATGACGGTCTTCTGCCACATGATCCTGTTCAACTCCGAGGCCGGGGTGGCCATGACCCTGGGCCGCACCAGCCTGGTGACCGAGGGCAGCCCCGAACCGCTCTCCCGGACCGGCCTGGAACTGGTCTGCCGCTGACGGAAACCGGAGGCCGCCGCCATGCCGCACCTCACCATCTTCGTGCTCTTCCTCTGCCTCGGCCTGCTGGCGACCTGCGTCATCATGTAGGCGGCCGGCCACCGGAAAAGACACAGCGAAAAGGTTAAGATTCGGGGGGTTTTTCGCCTTTCGGGCGCGCCTCCGGCAGCCCCGTAAAAACTGCCGCCAGAGGGCTTCCAAGGCCGTTTACAGGGGCCGGAGGCATTGATATGGTCCGCCCGCCTGGGCCCGAGGGGGAAGGTCAGACGGTCGCCGCCGCGCCGCGCCCGGTGGTCCGCGCCCAGCGAGAAACGGGCTTAGAGCCTCTAGGGAAATAGCCATGAAAATCATGACCGGGAACAGCAATCGGCCCCTGGCCGAGGCGATTTCCGCCTTCCTGAACCTGGAATTGACCAAGGCCAGCGTGCGCCGCTTCTCGGATATGGAGATCTTCGTCGAAATCCACGAGAACGTGCGCGGCGAGGACGTCTTCATCATCCAGTCGACCTCCTACCCGGCCAACGACAACCTGATGGAACTGCTGGTCGCCATGGACGCCCTGAAGCGGGCCTCGGCGCGGCGGATCACCGCGGTTCTGCCCTACTTCGGCTATGCCCGCCAGGACCGCAAGTCGGCCCCGCGCACGCCGATCTCGGCCAAGCTGGTGGCCAACCTGATCACCTCGGCAGGCGCCGACCGGGTGCTGACCCTGGAGCTCCACGCCGGCCAGATCCAGGGCTTCTTCGACATCCCGACCGACAACCTCTATGCCGCGCCGGTGTTCACCAAGGACATCCTGGAGCGCAACGGCAAGGGGAACCTGACCATCGTCTCACCCGACGTGGGCGGCGTGGTGCGCGCCCGGGCCATCGCCAAACCGCTTGACGCCGACCTTGCGATCATCGATAAGCGCCGCGAACGTGCCGGGGTTTCCGAGGTGATGAACATCATCGGCGACGTCCGCGGGCGGCGCTGCATCCTGGTGGACGACATCGTCGATTCCGCCGGGACGCTGTGCAATGCCGCCGTCGCGCTCAAGGAAGCCGGGGCCACCTCCGTCTCCGCCTACGTCACCCACGGGGTGCTGTCCGGCGGGGCCGTGGCCCGGGTGTCCTCCTCTCCCTTGGAGGAGCTGGTGATGACCGACAGCATTCAGGCGACCGAGGCCGTGCGGGTGGCCCAGAACATCCGCCAGATTTCGATCGCGCCGCTGATCGGCGATGCCATGCAGCGCATCAGCGACGAGCGCTCGGTGTCGAGCCTGTTTAACGTTCCGGCCATGTAGGGCCGCTGGATAGGTTTTCTTGAGAGCTTTTCCGATGCCGGCACCCCTGGAGGCCGGGTCGGGCGAGACGGAGGTCGGCGAGGTGCCGGCGTCCGCTTCATTCACGAAGGAGTAGACGAATGTCTGACGTTGTTGAGCTGCCCGCGGTTTCGCGGGAACGGGCCGGGAAGGGGCCAGCCCGGGCCGCACGTCGCGCGGGGCAGGTGCCCGGCGTGATCTACGGCGCCAAGAAGGACCCCAGCCTGGTTGCCATCGAGGGCAAGCTGCTGAACAAGCTGCTGCACCAGGGCGGTTTCTTTTCCACCCTTTTCGACGTGAAGGTCGACGGCAAGATCGAGCGGGCGCTGGCGCGTGACGTGCAGCTCGATCCGGTGACCGACGTGCCGGTCCACATCGACTTCCTGCGCGTCTCCGCTACCACCCGCGTCACCGTCGAGGTGCCGGTGCACTTCCTGAACGAGGACGAGTGCCCGGGCCTGACCGAGGGCGGCGTGCTGAACGTGGTGCGTCACGAGATCGAGCTGTCCTGCCGGGCGGATGCCATTCCCCCGCATATCGAAATCGATCTCAGCGGCCTGGACATCGGCGACGGTGTGCACATTTCCATGGTGAAGCTGCCGGAGGGCGTTACCCCGACCATCACCGACCGCGACTTCACCATCGCGACCATCGCCGCCCCCACCGTGGTGCGCGACGAGGCCGCGGAGGAGCAGGCTGCGGCCGAGGCCGAGGGCGAAGGCCCCGAGGAAGCCGAGGCGGCCGAAGAGGAAGAGTCCGAAGAGGACTAAGCCGACCCAAAGGGGGTGGCCAGCATGCTGTTGCTTGCCGGGCTCGGCAACCCGGGCCCCCGCTACGCGGACAACCGGCACAACATCGGCTTTATGGCGGTGGACGAGATCGTCCACCGCCATTCCTTTTCGCCCTGGCGCCGCCGTTTCCAGGCGGACTGCGCCGAGGGCCGCCTGGGCGGCGAGAAGGTGCTGGCCCTGAAGCCGCAGACCTACATGAACGAGTCGGGCCGGGCCGTCGGCGAGGCCCTGCGCTTCTTCAAGCTGGAGCCGCAGGACGTCATCGTCATCTACGACGAGATCGACCTCGCCCCCGGCAAGATCCGCATCAAGCAGGGCGGCGGCACCGGCGGCCACAACGGCATCCGCTCCATCGAATCCCACATCGGCAGGGACTTCTGGCGGGTGCGCCTGGGCGTCGGCCACCCGGGGCAGAAGGAGCTGGTGCACGGCCACGTGCTGAGCGACTTCGCCAAGGCCGACAAGGTCTGGCTGGAAAAGCTGCTCGGCGCGGTGGCCGCCGAAATCCCGGCCCTGGCCGAAGGCGACGCCCCGCGCTTCATGTCGCGGGTCTCGGAGGCCATCAACCCACCGCGCCCGAAGCCGCCACGCAGGCCGCCGCGCGACGCAGGCGCGGCGGCAGAAGGTCCACCATCCAAGAGTGACGACTGATCCATGGGTTTCAATTGCGGTATCGTCGGACTGCCCAACGTCGGCAAGTCCACCCTGTTCAATGCGCTGACCGAAACGGCGGCGGCGGAAGCGGCGAACTATCCCTTCTGCACCATCGAGCCCAACGTCGGCCGCGTGCCGGTGCCCGATCCGCGGCTCGACCGGCTGGCCGAGATCGGCAAGTCGGCCAAGGTGATCCCCACCTTTCTGGAATTCGTCGACATCGCCGGGCTGGTGCGCGGCGCCTCCAAGGGCGAGGGCCTGGGCAACCAGTTCCTCGCCAACATCCGCGAGGTCGATGCCATCGTCCACGTGCTGCGCTGCTTCGAGGGCGAGGTGACCCACGTGGACGGCTCGGTCGACCCGATCCGCGACGCCGAAACGGTGGAGACCGAGCTGATGCTGGCCGACCTGGACTCGGCGCTGAAACAGCGCGAGGCGGCGGTGAAGCGGGCGCGCGGCAACGACAAGGAGGCCAAGGAGCGCCTCGCCGTGCTGGAGCCGGTGATCGCCGCCCTGGAGGCCGGCCAGCCGGCACGCAGCGTGAAGCTCTCCGACGACCAGCGCCCGGCATTTCGCCAGTTGCAGTTGCTCAGCGCCAAGCCGGTGCTCTATGCCGCCAACGTCGACGAGGACTCCGCAGCGACCGGCAACACCTACTCCGCCCTGGTCGAACAGCGCGCCAGGGAGACCGGCGGCGCCTGCGTGGTGATCTCCGCGGCCATCGAGGCGGAGGTCGCGGCGCTGGGCGACCCGGCGGAGAAGCGCGAGTTCCTGAAAAGCCTGGGCCTCACGGAAACCGGCCTCGCCCGCGTGATCCGCGCCGGCTACCAGCTGCTCGACCTCATCACATTCTTCACCGTCGGCCCCAAGGAGGCGCGCGCCTGGACCGTGCGGCGCAATTCCAGGGCGCCCCAGGCCGCCGGCGTCATCCACACCGACTTCGAGCGGGGCTTCATCCGCGCCGAGACCATCACCTATGATGACTTCGTCGCCTGCGGCGGCGAGAACGGCGCCAAGGAAGCCGGCAAGATGCGTTCGGAAGGCAAGGACTACGTGGTCCAGGACGGCGACGTCTTCCACTTCCGCTTCAACGTCTGACGAAGGAACTCAAGAAAAGGGGGAACAGCAGCATGGGCGAGACGGTGAAACTGACGGCGAACGATGGCCATTCCTTCGATGCCTACGTGGCGCGGCCGGCCGGCCAGCCCCCAATCGATCAGCCGAGGGCGGGCCTGGTCATCGTGCAGGAGATCTTCGGCGTCAACGTCCATATCCGCGGCGTCGCCGACGGCTATGCCGCCGACGGCTACCTGGCGGTCGCGCCGGCCCTCTTCGACCGGGTCAAGCCGGGGGTCGAGCTGGGCTACAGCGGCGAGGAGGTGACCGAGGGCCGCGCCCTGCGCGCCAAGGTGCCCTGGGAGGCGGCCATGAGCGACGTCGCCGCCGCCATGGCCTTCGCCGCCGGCGCCGGCAAAGTCGGTGTGGTCGGCTACTGCTGGGGCGGCTCCGTCGCCTGGCTGGCCGCCACCCGCCTGAAGCCCGCCGCCGCGGTCTGCTACTACGGCGGCAACGTCTACGAGTTCCGCGACGAGCAGCCGAGCTGCCCGGTGATGTTTCATTTCGGCGAGCAGGACACCGGCATCCCCATGGACCAGGTGAAGGCGGTCGGCGCCGCCCATCCGGACCAGGAGCTGTTCACCTACCCCGCCGGCCACGGCTTCAACTGCGACCTGCGCGGCTCCTTCCACGCCGAGAGCGCCAGCCTCGCGCGCGAACGCACGCTGGCTTTCCTGGAGCGCACGATCGGATAGCGCCTTGCCCCTACAAGCGGTAGGGTCTATCTGTTAGGGCATGGTTCTGCGTGTCACCGTCCTTCTGCTGACGCTTCTGCTGGCGGCCTGCGCCGCGCCGCAGCCGAGCGTCTATGCGCCCCGGGAAACCCGCGACGGCTACGCGGATGAGGTGATCGGCAAGGGACTCTACCGGGTCAGCTTCCAGGGCAATCACGTGACCTCGAAGGAGCGGGTGCAGAACTACTGCCTCTACCGCGCCGCCGAGCTGACCCTGGAGCTGGGCGGCGAGAGCTTCCTCGTGCACGACAAGCAGACCGAGCAGTTCACCCAGGTGACGCGGGAATACCACGACAACTGGGGCTATCCCTACTACGGACGCTACCGCTATTACCAGCCCTACCCCGGCCCGACCTACCAGTACGAGCGCACCTTCTACCAGGCGACGCTGACCATCGAGCCTTTCAGCGGCCCGGCGCCGTCTGGCGGCTTCCAGGTCTATGACGCCCGCGCGGTGATTCAGCAGTTCGCGCCGCAGATCGTGCGCCCGGCGGCCGCGGGAAGCTAAGACACAAAGAGCTGCTGCGGCTTTACAGCGCTTCGGCGAATTCCAGGAGCACGCCGCAGGCGGCCTGGGCGGGCACGCGCAGCAGGCGCGGGCCGTCCCAGTGCACCGGCATGTGGTTGCGCTCCAGGCAGGTGGCGCAGCGTCCGAGATCCTCGACCGCGACGCGCAGCGCCGCCATCCAGGGCGTCGGCTGGCGCGGCGCGCCGTTGAGGCCCGGGTGCAGCTTGCCCAGCATCTCGGTGGTGGTGAAGCGCAGCCAGACCCCGCCGCAGTCGACCTCGACCACGCCGTCGCCGGCGCGCACCCGGTCGAAGCCGAACAGCTCGGCATAGGGAATGGCCAGCGCCGAGGGATCCCTGACCACCGAGGTCATGGCGATCAGGCCGGTGGCGCCGTTGGCATGGGCACACCAATCCGGGCGCCACACCAGCTCCGGCGTCAGGTGCTCGCAGATGAAGGCGGAGGTCCCGGGCGTCGCCTCCGGCGGCATGTGCAGCAGCCTGAAGCGCGGCCAGACCTCGCCCTCCGGGTCCTCCAGGATGCGCTTGAGGTCACGCGTCTCGCCCGGCGCGATGCCGGCGCGCTGCAGGGCGCGGGCGGCCAGCGCCACGTCGTCGCTGGCGAAGGCGAGGCCCAAGAGGCCCTCGCGGGTCTCCAGGAAGCGGTTCAGGTTGTTGGTGAACTGCTGCGGATCGACGATGCCGAGCAGCTCGATGTAGTCGTCGGGGAACATGATGCAGTAGTTCGCCGTACCCCAGCCGATGTGGCGACCGCGCGGCGAGACGGTGAAGCCGAGCCGGGCGTAGGTGTCGCGCGCCGCCTCCAGGTCGCGCACCCCGACCAGCACATGGTCGATGCCGCGGATCGGGCGGGTGGCCTCCACCCCCTTGTCGGTCACCACCAGCTTCATGTCCTCGGCCTCCCGCGGCATTGCATGCTTTCCGGATCCGCTGCCCGTCAGCCGCCGATCACCCGGCCGGCCACCGCGTCGAGGCGGGCCAGCGCTTCCGGGTCGCGGGCCTCGCCGTGCGTGATCAGAGCGGCGTCGAGCGCGTGATGGCAGCCCTGCGGGCAGGACGCGCTGCGCCCGGCGAGCTTCGGCACCACCTGCTTGATGAGGGCGCGCGCCTTGTCGGCGTTGTCGAGCAGGGTCTTCACCACCTGGTCCACGGTGACGTGGTCGTGTTCGTCATGCCAGCAGTCATAGTCGGTCACCATGGCGACGGTCGCGTAGCAAATTTCGGCTTCGCGGGCGAGCTTGGCCTCCGGCATGTTGGTCATGCCGATGACGTCGCAACCCCAGGAGCGGTAGAGCTCCGATTCGGCGCGGGTCGAGAACTGCGGGCCCTCCATGACCATGTAGGTTCCGGCGCGCCGCGCCTGCAGGCCGAGCTCCCCGGCGGCGACCTCCAGCTGGTCGCCGAGCCGTGCGCAGACCGGATGGGCCATGGAGACATGGGCCACCATGCCGGTGCCGAAGAAGGACTTCGCGCGCGCAAAGGTGCGGTCGATGAACTGGTCGACGATGACGAAGGTGCCCGGCGGCAGGTCCGCGCGCAGCGAGCCGACAGCGCTCAAGGAGAGGATCTCCGTCACCCCGGCCCGCTTCAGGGCGTCGATGTTGGCGCGGAAGTTGAGGCCGGAGGGCGGAATCCGATGGCCGCGGCCGTGGCGCGGCAGGAAGACCAGGCGCTGACCGTCGAGTTCGCCGCACAAGAGGGCGTCCGAGGGCTCGCCGAAGGAGGACGCGACCCGCCGCCATTCGGCGTTCTGCAGCCCCTCGATCTCATAGATGCCGCTGCCGCCGATGATGCCGATCACCGGCGGGGTTCCGGGCTCCGCCATGGCAGTGGTCCCCCTTCAATCCACCTTCTCAGGGACTGACCTTTACTCGACGGGGCCTGCCTTGCCAAGGCGGGCAAAGGAAAAAGGCCGCCCCCGAGGGGAGCGGCCTTTTCCGGAAAGTTCCCGCGCGCGGGTCTTAGTGGACGCCCCTCCTAGTGAACGTCGGCCCAGACCTTGCGCTTGGCGGCATAGAGCACGCCGGTGAAGACCACCAGGAAGATCAGCACCTTGATGCCCATGCCCTTGCGGTCCTCCAGCTTCGGCTCGGCCGTCCACATGAGGAAGTGCGCAAGATCCTTGGCCTGCTGCTCCACCGTCGCCGGGGTGCCGTCGGCGTAGGTGACGCCGTCCTCGTACAGCGGCTGCGCCATGGCGATCTGGTTGCCCGGAAAGTAGGTGTTGTAGTTGGCCCCTTCCGGGAAATCCGCTGGCGGCTCGTCGTAGCCGGTCAGCAGGGCGTAGATGAATGTCGCCCCGCCGGCCCGCGCCTTGGCCATCAGCGAGAGGTCGGGCGGCGCGGCACCGTTGTTGGCAGCCGCCGCGGCCCTCTCGTTGGGGAAGGGCGAGGGGAAGTAGTCGGACGGGCGGCCTTCCCGCTCGAACATCTCGCCTTCGTCGTTCGGACCATCGACCACGGTGTACTCCGCGGCGATCGCCTTGATCTCGTCCTCGTTGTAGCCGAGGTCCGCCAGGTTGCGGAAGGCGATGTACTTCAGGCCATGGCAGCCGGCACAGACCTCGCGGTAGACCTGCAGGCCGCGCTGCATGGCCGCCCGGTCAAAGGTGCCGAAGGCGCCGTCGAAGGACCACTCGACCTTCGGCAGCGGCACCGTCTGGACCGCCGCGGAAGCGGGGCCGGAGAGGTTCGCGGAAGCGATTGCGGCAAGGGCCGCAATACCAAGCATCAGTCCCTTGCGCATCAGGCCTTCTCCATCGGCTTGGCATTGGCCCCGGCCCCACTGCCTATGGGGGAGCCGCCGCCTTTCAGCACCGGCTCGCTGATCGACGTCGGCAGCGGCTTGGGCCGCTCGAAGACGCCGAGCAACGGCAGGACGATGAGGAAATGAATGAAGTAGTAGGCCGTCGCCGTCTGGCCGATCACCAGCCACCAGCCTTCCGGCGGGTTGGCGCCGGCAAAGCCGAGCGCCACCGCGTCGATCAACAGCAGCACGAAGAAGAAGCGGAAGATCGGGCGGAAGCGGCCGCTCTTGACCGGCGAGCGGTCGAGCCAGGGCAGCACGAACAGCACCAGGATGGAGCCGAACATGCAGATCACGCCGCCCAGCTTGGCCTCGATGATGGTGACGTCGGTGAAGGGAATGCCGATGTCGAAGGTGACGGCGCGCAGGATCGCGTAGAACGGCAGGAAGTACCACTCCGGCACGATGTGGGCCGGCGTGGCCAGCGGATCGGCCGGGATGTAGTTGTCGGTGTGGCCCATGTAGTTCGGGGCGTAGAACACCACCGCCGCGTAGATGATCAGGAAAACACCCAGGCCGAAGGCGTCCTTCACCGTGTAGTAGGGGTGGAAGGGGATCTTGTCCTGCGGGCCCTTGGGGTCGATGCCCAGCGGGTTGTTGGAGCCGAACTGATGCAGCGCCCAGATGTGCAGCACCACCACGGCCACGATCACGAAGGGCATCAAATAGTGCAGGGAGAAGAAGCGGTTGAGCGTCGGGTTGTCGACCGAGAAGTCGCCCCACAGCCAGATCACGATGTCCTCGCCGACTAATGGCACGGCGGAGAACAGGTTGGTGATCACCTTGGCGCCCCAGAAGGACATCTGGCCCCAGGGCAGCACGTAGCCCATGAAGGCCGTGGCCATCATGAGCAGCAGGATGACCACCCCCAGCATCCACAGCAGCTCGCGCGGCGCCTTGTAGGAGCCGTAGTAGAGCCCGCGGAAGATGTGGATGTAGACCACGATGAAGAAGAACGATCCGCCGTTCATGTGGATGTAGCGGATCAGCCAGCCGTAGTTCACGTCGCGCATGATGCGCTCGACGGACTCGAAGGCGTAGTCCACATGCGGCGTGTACTGCATGGCCAGCACGATACCGGTGACCATCATGATCACCAGCGTGATGCCCGCCAGGGAACCGAAGTTCCACATGTAGCTGAGATTCTTGGGCGCCGGATAGCCGCTGCCGACGGAGTGGTCGAGGAAGGAGAACACCGGCATGCGGTGTTCGATCCACTTGATCACCCGGCTGTTGGTCTGGAACTCGCTCATGCCCCGACCTCCGTCTCGCCGATCACCACCTGGGTGTCGGAGCTGAAGTAATAGGGCGGCACGTCCAGGTTACGCGGCGCCGGGCCCTTGCGGATGCGTCCGGAGGTGTCGTAGTGCGAGCCGTGGCAGGGGCAGAACCAGCCGCCGTACTCGCCGCGCTCCTGGCCGGGCTTCTGGCCCAGCGGGATGCAGCCCAGGTGGGTGCAGACGCCGACCATGATCAGCCACTCGGGCTTCTGGACCCGTGCCTCGTCGCTCTGCGGATCGATCAGTTCGTCCAGGGCCACGTTCTGGGCTTCCTGAATCTGCTCGGCGGTGCGGTACTCGATGAAAACCGGCTGCTTGCGCCAGGTCACCGTGATGCGCTGACCCTCGGCGATGGGCTCCAGGTCGACCTCCGTCGAGGCCAGCGCGAGCACCTCGGCCGAGGGATTCATCGAGTCGATGAGCGGCCAGGCGACGGCGGCTGTCCCCACGGCCCCCATGGCCCCCGCGGCCAGGTACAAGAAATCGCGCCGCGTTTCGCCGGTTCCGGCCTGCGCGGGAGTGGCGGTATCTGCCATGCGTCTTTTCCCCTACGATCCCTCTTTTGGAGCCTTGCAGAACAAAGCCCGAATCCTCCGCTCGCCAGGGCCTTGCACCCCTTGAAACGGTAAAAACTCTATCGCGCGCCCGGCGCCCGCCGATGCGGCATGCTGCCGCAGGCGCTCGCCTTCCGCCGCGCTGTGGGGCTCGATATAGAGGAATTTCTCAGGGAACGCAAAGCCCCTGAGCACAAAGGCGGGGCAAAGGATTCGCCCCGCCGATCACCGGCTTATCGGAGCGCTCAAAGCGGCTATTCTACCGGATCATGCGCCTCGCCCTCTATGAACCCGACATCCCGCAGAACTGCGGCGCGCTGATCCGCCTGGCCGCCTGCCTGGGGGTCGGCCTCGATATCATCGAGCCCTGCGGCTTTCTGCTGGACGACAAGCGCCTGAAGCGCGCCGGCCTCGACTACCACGCCCGGGCGCAGCTCCGGCGCCACCGCTCCTGGACCGAATTTCAGGCCAGCCGCACCCCTCCGAGCGCCAGTCCGCCCGCCGGGCGCCTCTTGCTGTTGACCACGGCGGGGGATTGCCCCTACACCGCCTTTTCCTTCGCGGCCGACGATGTTCTGCTGCTGGGGCGCGAATCGGCGGGGGTGCCCGCGGCGGTGCATGCGGCGGCCGACGCCCGCCTCGTCATCCCGATGCGGCCGGACTGCCGCTCCCTCAACGTGGCGCAGGCCGCCGCCATGGTCCTGGGCGAGGCCCTGCGCCAGACCGGCGGCTTCGACGGACCTTAAAGCCTTGAGAAAGAACGAGTGACATGACCGAAGCCGCCAGCCCCGAGACCATCGAAGAGCGCAAGACCCGGGCCAAGGCCTGGTTCGAGGAGCTGCGCGACCGGATCTGCGCCGCCTTCGAGGCCCTGGAGGACGAGTTGACAGGGCCCAATGCCGAGCGCTTTGCCGAGGTGCCCCCTGGCCGCTTCCAGCGCAAGGCCTGGGACCGGCCAGGCGATAACGAGAAGGGTGGTGGCGGCGGCGGCGTCATGTCCATCATGCGGGGCCGTGTCTTCGAGAAGGTCGGGGTCAACGTCTCGACCGTCTTCGGCACCTTCGCGCCGGACTTCGCCAAGCAGATCCCCGGCGCCGAGGCGGATCCGCGCTTCTGGGCCAGCGGCATCTCGCTGGTGGCGCATCTGCGCTCGCCGCTGGTGCCGGCGGCACACATGAACACCCGGCATATCGTCACCACCCGGTCCTGGTTCGGCGGCGGCGGCGACCTCAATCCCATGTACCCGGTCGAGGCGGACACCGCCGACTTCCACGCCGCCTTCAAGGCCGCCTGCGAGCGCCACGACCCGGAGTACTATGCGAAGTTCAAGAAGTGGTGCGACGAGTACTTCTTCATTCCCCACCGCGGCGAGGCGCGCGGCGTCGGCGGCATCTTCTACGACTACCTGGACAGCGGCGACTGGGAGGACGACTTCGCCTTCACCCAGGACGTCGGCCGCGCCTTCCTGGAAGTCTATCCCGAGCTCATCAGGCGCCACATGGCCGAGCCCTGGACCGAGGAGCAGCGCCGTCACCAGCTGTTCCGCCGCGGCCGCTACGCCGAATTCAACCTGCTCTACGACCGCGGCACCAAGTTCGGCCTGCAGACCGGCGGCAACGTCGAGGCCATCCTCATGTCCATGCCGCCGGAAGCCGCCTGGCCATAAGTGAACCGCTGGCCGGGCCAGATCGTGGCAACGCTCTTCCGCTGCCGGCACGCCGCGCCGCGATCTTTCCCATAATTCCAGGGGTCACCCGCGGGCTTGTGCCGAGGGTCCATGGCGCCGCCTGGCGCCCGGCCTCTCCCAAGGATCCTCGCGACAAGCGCGCGGATGACCGTTGGAGGGTCCGCTGACACCCTGCGTCGCCGGCAGCCGCGAGAAATCCTTCACGCGGGTCTTGCCAAGTCGAAGGACGGCGAAACTCACGTCCCCGGAGCCTTCTCCGCCGCGACTTCCTTCAGGCGGGCGAGGCAGGCCTTGCGGTCGGGGACGAAGTCCGCGTCGATCCACCAGTCCTCGACGCGGCGCAGCAGTTCGCCGACCGCCGGGCCGGCGGCGACGCCGAGCCCCAGGACATCGGCGCCCTTCAAGGGGAAGCTGCGGTCCTGCCAGGCGTCGGCAAGCGCCAGCACTGCCGCCAGGCCGTCCGGCGCCGCGCCGTCCGGCGCCTCGGCCAGCAGGCGGGCCTGGGCGATGGCCAGCGACTGGCGGACCTTGATCCGCCCGAAGCGGTAGAGGGCGACGGTCAGCGCCCGGCGCGAACCCGGCGCCGCGAGACCCGCGCGCAGCACCGCCGCAGCGGCCTTCATTTCCGCCGGCGGCGCGTCCAGCATGGCCAACTCGTCGGTTTCGGCGTTGGACAGGCGCAGGCGTTCGGCCACGGCCCGCGCCACCTCGGCGCCCGGGCGGAGCAGCGCGGCGAGGCGCAGCACCGGGTCGCCGACCTCGGCCATGTCCAGGGTAAACAGCGCGCGCAGCACGGCGACGCCCGTGATGTCCGGCAGAATGGGCTCGAGAATGCGCTCCTCGACCATCAGTTGAACCACCGGCAGCGGGTCGGGCGCGGCCAGCAGGCGCAGCAGCTCGCTGCGGATGCGCTCGCCCGAGAGACCGCTCAGCCGCGGCGCCAGTTCGCGGGCCACCGCTACGGTCCGGGCATCCGGCGGCACGCGGCCGTAGTGCGCCTGGAAGCGGAAGAAGCGCAGCAGGCGCAGATAATCCTCCTGGATACGCGCGCGCGCGTCGCCGACGAAGCGCACCCGCCCGGCGCGTAGATCCGCGCGCCCGCCGAAGGGATCGTACAGCCGGCCGTCGGGGCTGCACGACATGGCGTTGACGGTGAGATCGCGGCGCGCCGCGTCGGCCCGCCAGTCGTCGGTGAAGGCGACCGTGGCGTGGCGGCCGTGCGTCTCGACGTCCTCACGCAGGGTGGTGATCTCGAAGGGGTGGTGGCCGGCGACGGCGGTCACCGTGCCGTGCTCGAGGCCCGTCGGCACCGCCTTGAGACCGGCAGCACGCAACAGCTCCGTGACCTTCTCGGGCCGGTCCGGCGTGGCGATGTCGACGTCCTTCACCGGGCGCCCGGCCAGCGCGTCGCGCACGCAGCCGCCGACAAAGCGCACCTCCGTGCCCGCCGCGCTCAGCGCGGCCACCACGGCGCGGGTCTCCGGCGCGGTCATCCAGGGCTGCGGCTCGAGCCGCCCGCTTGTCTCGGCTGCGCTCATCTCGTACTCGGGTCGACTCCAGGCTCTCGCGGTGCCGGGCGCAGCCTGCCGGTCGGGCGCGCAGCTTGCAACCGTTCGCCACGCCCTCCGGGGTCACCTGTCCCGGGCGATCACTCGACCGGATGGGCGGGGACGACGACGCCGTCGATCAGCGCCGGGGGGACCAGCTTGGTGCTGGGGTCGTGGGCGCCGGTGACATAGAGGTGAATGAAGCCGGCAAGGGCGCAGAGGATGCTGGCCGAGAGAATCCACACCCAGGGGGCGTCGCGCAGGTCGGTCGGTCCGGCGTTGCGGCGCAGCAGCCAGACCCAACCGAGATAGATCAGAAAGGGCGCCGCCATGGGCAGCAGGACGGTCAGCAGGACGCGCAGCACGGCGGTCTCCTCAGGAATCCATGAGGTCCGCTTCGCGCAGCACCTCCGAGAGGTTTGACAGCATGCCGGCGGTGGCGCCCCAGATGTAATAGCTGCCGAAGGGGTAGGCGTAGAAGAACCGCTCGACGCCGCGGAACATGCGGCTGTGCAGTTCGCGGTTGGCCTGATCCAGGAAAAAGGCCAGCGGCACCTCGAAGATCTCGGCCACCTCGCCCTCCTCGGGGCGCAGATCGAAGGGCGGCTGCAGCAGGCCGACCACCGGCACCACCCGGAAGCCGGTGCGCACCAGGTAGGTGTCGAGGCGCCCGACCAGGGTGACGCAGTGCCGCGGCAGGCCGACTTCCTCCTCGGCCTCGCGCAGAGCGGCCGCCTCCGCATCGGCATCGCCCGGGTCGATGCCGCCGCCCGGAAAGCTGATCTGCCCGGGATGGTCGGGCAGCTCGTGGCTGCGCCGCGTCAGCAGGACCGTCGGCTCCCGCGGCCGGTCGATGATCGGCACCAGCACGGCCGCTTCGCGCAGCGGCGCCGCCGGGGCGTAGAGCTCCGGATTCAGGTCGTGATCGCCGCGCGGCACCAGCGCCTCGGCGCCGGCCGCCGCCGGCGCGGGGCCGCGCGGTGCGCCGCGCGTGCCCGGCTCGGGCAGCTGCGCCAGACGCGCCAGAAGATCGTCCGTCCGCCGCATTCCGCTCAACCTGCCGTACCCAGGGGAAAGAACACACCCTTACTCCATACACCTATACAGCCCGGCGGCACCGGCTGGGGTGCCGCATCGGCGGGCGGCGCCTGCGCGAGCTCGGCCAGCGCATAGTACACCGGCCGCAGGATCAGCGCCTCCAGACGGTCCCGCACCACAATATAAGGACTGGGCCCGCCGGTTTCAGCCGTCTCAACCACCCGTAGAGGATGGTCGGGTCCGGCTTCGACCCATTCGTCGAGATTCGTCCGGAACGCCAGCACCTGGCCGCGCCCGGCGCCCTTCACGGAAAGTTCAACGGCGGTAAAGGGCGCGTCCTCGACAAGGATGCGGCCCTGTTCAACCGGGGTGCGCAGCCAGAAAACCCCGTCATCATCCCGCCACAATACGGAGGCAAAGAGTTTGACCAGGGGTTTGCGCGCGATCGGGCGGCCCTCGTGATACCAGGTGCCGTCCCGGGCGATGCGGATGTCGAAATCGCCGACCGGCGGCATGTCTCTGTACCCTGGCGACTGGTCAGCGGGCATGGAAAGCCTTATCTTTGTCCTCAGTGATTCGCTGTACGATTGTGCCTCGCCCGCGGAGGTC
This sequence comes from Kiloniellaceae bacterium, assembly GCA_041565695.1. Taxonomy (GTDB): domain Bacteria; phylum Pseudomonadota; class Alphaproteobacteria; order Kiloniellales; family Kiloniellaceae; genus Pelagibius. The sequence goes on along the minus strand of JBFGUI010000021.1, from coordinate 3,920 downwards.
TCACCGCAGGCGCCAGTACCACGGTGTACCACATACCCTCCAACATCTCGGAGATGACGTCCCGTGACAACGACGCCGACCCTTCCCGCCGACGCCTCCATCGACGCCAAGCTCGCCGAACAGATCGAAAGCCTGGGCGAGAAGCTCGGACTCGTGCGGCAGTCTATCGGCCGCGTCATCTTCGGCCAACAGGAGGTGATCGACGAGACGCTGATCACCCTGCTGGCCGGCGGCCATGCGCTGCTGATCGGCGTGCCGGGCCTCGCCAAGACCCGCCTGGTGGAAACCCTGGGCACCGTCTTTGGGATGGAGGACAAGCGCGTGCAGTGCACGCCCGACCTGATGCCGGCCGACATCCTCGGCTCGGAGGTGCTGGAGGAGAGCGAGACCGGACGCCGCTCCTTCCGCTTCATTCCCGGCCCGGTGTTCTGCCAGCTGCTGATGGCCGACGAGATCAACCGTGCCAGCCCGCGCACCCAGTCAGCCCTGCTGCAGGCCATGCAGGAGCGCCGGGTCACCGTCTCCGGCCATCCGCACGATCTGCCGACCCCCTTCCACGTGCTGGCGACGCAGAACCCGCTGGAGCAGGAGGGCACCTATCCGCTGCCCGAGGCGCAGCTCGACCGCTTCCTCATGGAGATCGACGTCACCTATCCGGAGATCGACGCCGAGCGCCAGATGCTGATCGAGACCACCGGTGTGCAGCAGGCCCAGGCCAAGGCGGTGATGACCCCGAACGAGCTGATGGACGTGCAGCGCCTGGTGCGCCGCGTGCCGGTCGGCGAGAGCGTAGTGGAGACCATCCTCGCCATCGTGCGCAACGGCCGGCCGGAGAGCAGCGAGCTGGAAGAGGTGCGCAGCCAGGTCTCCTGGGGCCCGGGCCCGCGTGCCAGCCAGGCGCTGATGCTGGCGGTGCGCGCCCGCGCCCTGATGGACGGCCGCTTCTCGCCCTCCGTCGATGACGTGATCCACCTGGCCCGCCCGGTGCTGAAGCACCGCATGGCGCTCAGCTTCGCCGCGCGCGCCGACGGCGTGACGCTCGATCACATCATCGCCCATCTGACCGCCCCCTACGCCTGATCCCTCGAACGGCAACGGAGACTCCGGACCGGCAATGACCACGCCCCTCCCGCTGCGGCATCGCGCCGAGCAAATTGCGGCCACCCTGCCCCCCCTGCTGGTGGCTGCGGAGCGGGTCGCCGCAACGGTGGCCCAGGGCGTGCACGGGCGCCGGCGGGTCGGCCAGGGTGAGACCTTCTGGCAGTACCGGCACTATGACCTGGGCGACCAGCCGCAGTCGATCGACTGGCGCCAGTCGGCCAAGTCGGACATGGTTTTCGTGCGCGAGCTGGAATGGGAGGCGGCCCAGTCGGTGTGGATCTGGCGCGACACCTCCGCCTCGATGAACTGGACCTCCGACCGCAACCACCAGACCAAGCGCGACCGTGCCGACCTGCTGACCCTGGCGCTGGCGGTGCTGCTGATGCGCGGCGGCGAGCACGTGGCGCTGCTCGACTCCGGCCTCAGGCCCTCGGCGAGCCGCGCCAACCTGACCAAGATCGCCACCCTCATCGACAGCGCCAAGCAGGCGAGCAACAACCTGCCGCCTTCCCTGCCGCTGCCGCGCTCCGCCCAGGTGGTCTTCATCAGCGACTTCCTGACGCCGCTCGACGACATCGCCAAGGCACTGCGCTACTACGGCGAAAGCGGCCAGCGCGGCACCCTGCTGCAGGTGCTGGATCCGGCCGAGGAAAGCCTGCCCTACGACGGACGGGTGCGCTTCGACGGCCTGGAGGAAGAACCTTCCTGGCTGGTCTCGAAGGTCCAGGCGGTGCGCGGCGACTACGCCCGGCGCATGCAGGCCCAGCGCGACGGACTGCGCGACATCTGCCGGGCGCTCGGTTGGGGCTTCGACTTCCACCACAGCAACGAGCCGCCCCAGGCGGCGCTGCTCGGCCTCTACACCACGCTGTCCCAGGCCGTGCCATGCTGAACCTGGGCTTCATCGCCTTTGCGCAACCCTGGCTGCTGCTGGCGCTCGCCGGCCTGCCGGTGCTCTGGCTGCTGCTGCGCCTGACGCCGCCGGCGCCGCGGCGCCTGTCCTTCCCGGCGGTGCGCCTGCTGTTCGGCCTCAAGGTGCCGGAGGAGACCCCGGCGCGCACGCCCTGGTGGCTGCTGCTGCTGCGCCTGCTGATCGCGGCGCTCATCATCCTCGGCCTCGCCCAGCCGCTGCTCAATCCGGCCGCGCAGCTGAGCGGCGGCGGACCCCTGGTGCTGGTGGTCGACGACGGCTGGGCCGCCGCGCGATTCTGGCCGGCGCGCCAGGTCGCCGCCGGCAACCTGCTGTCCCAGGCCGAGCGGCAAGACCGCCCGGTGGTGCTGCTGACCACCGCGCCCAGCGCCCAGGATGCGCCGCCGCAGGCCAGCGGCCTGCTGCCGGCGATGGAGGTGCGCCGCCTGCTGCAGGGCCTGCGCCCCAAACCCTGGCCGGCGGACCGCAGCGCGGCGCTGCGCGCGGTTCAGGATCTCGACCTGCCGAGCTCGGCCCATGTCGTCTGGCTGTCCGACGGCCTGACCGGCCCGGACAGCGTCGAACTGGCCGCCGCCCTGCAGCGCCTCGGCAGCCTGCATGTGCTGCGCGAGGAAGGCGAAGGCCTGGCCCGGCTCGCGCTGCCCCCCGACACCGAGGGCGTCGACCTGGTGGCGCGCGCTCTGCGCGCCGATCCGGCCGGCGCCGGCGAGGCCGCCGTGCTGGCCGTCGCGGCCGACGGGCGCATCGTCACCAAGGCGCCGCTGGTCTTCGAGCCGGGCGAGCGCGAGGCGCGCGCCCTGCTCGACCTGCCGACCGAGATGCGCAACCGCATCGCCCTGATATCCATCGAGGGCGAGACCACCGCCGGCGCCACGGTGCTGCTCGACGAGCGCTGGCGCCGCCGTCCGGTCGGCCTGGTGTCGACCGGCGGCGAGCAGGAGGCGCAGCCCCTGCTCAGCGAGACCTACTACCTGGAGAGCGCGCTGCGGCCCTTCACCGAACTGCGCAAGGGCAACGTCGCGGAGCTGCTCAAGCGCCAGCTCGCCGTGCTGGTGGTGCCCGACAGCGTGATCCTCAGCCCCGACGAGCGCGCCAGCATCACCGGCTGGGTCACCGACGGCGGCCTGCTGCTGCGCTTCGCCGGGCCGCGCAGCGTCACCCAGTCGCCGGCCGACAGCCGCGCCGACGACCTGCTGCCGGTGCGCCTGCGCGGCGGCGACCGCATTCTCGGCGGCGCGCTGACTTGGGACACCCCGGCGCGGCTTGCGCCCTTCGGCGCCGACAGCCCCTTCGCCGAGGTGGCCCTGCCCGACGACGTGGTAATCCGCCGCCAGGTACTGGCCGAGCCGTCGCTCGACCTGGGTGAGAAGACCTGGGCGCGGCTCACCGACGGCACGCCGCTGGTGACCGCCGACCGGCGCGGCGAGGGCTGGCTGGTGCTGTTCCACACCACCGCCAACACCGACTGGTCGAACCTGCCGATCTCCGGCCTCTTCGTCGAGATGCTGCGCCGGGTCATGGCGGTCAGCCAGGGCGTCAGCGGCGGGGCCGGCGGGGCCGCCCTGCCGCCGCTGGAGGTGATGGACGGCTATGGCAGCCTCGGCCAGCCGCCGGCCACGGTGCTGGCGCTGGAGACCGGCGAGGGCAGCGAGAGCGGCATCGGCCCGCGCCATCCGCCGGGCTACTACGGCAACGACTCGCTGCGCCAGGCCCACAATCTCAGCCGCTTCGTGACCGCGCTGGAGCCGCTCGGCCGGCTGCCTTCCGGCGTCACCTCCGGGCTCTACGCGGAAAGCCCTGAGCAGGACCTGAAACCCTGGCTGCTGGCCGCCGCGCTGGTGCTGGCGCTGGCCGACTTCCTGATCTCGCTGGTGATGCGCGGCCTGCT
>JBFGUI010000020.1:0-25700 GCA_041565695.1 Kiloniellaceae bacterium | reverse complement strand
TTTAACCGGCGGGCGATGCGCTGATGACGTGCCTGCCGCAGCGGAGGGAGAGGATCAAACGCTACGGCTATGCATCAGGCGCCGCTTCGACCCGGTTGTGTCTGGTGAAGCTCGACCAGCCGCTGCAGCAAGGGGGCGTAATGGTCGAAGGACGGCGTTGCAACGCCCGCGACCTTGGCCTGGTCGTCCCAGACGCGGACCCGGAGGATGTCCTTGAGGTTCGGCTGCCCGGCGAAGGCCTCGACCTCCGCCGCGTCCATCGGGCCGCCCTGCAGCTTCAGGGTCAGCACCGAGGCCTCGGAGAGCCGGCCGAAGTAGCCGGGATCGGTGGCGCAGAGATAGCGCTTGGCGGCCACGTGGTGGCGTACGCAGGCGGTGACGCGCTCGGGAAACCAGGGCGCCAGCACGGCGGCGCCGGCGCGGTCGTGGCGGTTGTCGATGCCCTGGTCCTGGGCATCCGGCGGGAACTCGCTGGTGTAGTGGCCGATGTCGTGCAGCAGCGCCGCGGCGACCACCTCGTCGTCGGCGCCGGCCTCTTCGGCCAGCAGGGCGGCCTGCAGCATGTGCTGCGACATGGTGACCGCCTCGCCGAGATAGGACTCGGCGCCGCGCCGCGCGAAGATGTCGGCAATGAAGGCGACGATGTTGGCCGCGTCCAGCCGGCTGAAGTCGGGCGCCGTCATGCGCGAGCCGCCGCGCTTTGCGCCTCCAGCACGCGCAGGGTCGACAGCAGGCCGTCCTTGTCGGCGTAGCAGCCCTGCAGCCAGCGGCTGCCCTGGCCGGAATAGCCGCGGCGGGCGTGCAGCACGCGGGTGTTGTCGACGATGAAGCTCTCGCCCGGCTGCAGCTTGAAGCTCACCGCCATGTCGGCCAAGCCGATGATGTCGCCGAAGCGCCGGTAGGCGGCGTAGTAGGGCTGCATCTCCTCGTAGGGCACGTCGGTGATCGGCGCCGTCGAGCGGTTGTTGAAGCGCACCGCGATCAGCTCCCCGTCCGGGTTGAGCTCGATCATCGGCCGCCGCGCGGCCAGGTGCACGTCGCCGCTGCCCGCGTAGTCGAAGCGCGCGCAGTAGCGCGACAGCAGCCGGAAGCCCGCCGGGTCCTCGTCGCGCAGGCGCTGCGCCGCGCGGAAGCCGTCGACCACGTAGGAGTCGCCGCCTTCCGCCGAGTTTTCCAGGCAGTAGAGGATCTGCAGGGTCGGCACCGGGTCGCGGTAGGGGTTGTCGGTATGGGCCTGCAGGCCAAGGCCGGTATAGGCGAGGTTGGTCGGCTTGACCTCGGCGCGCACCTCGAACCACCTGCCGTAGTTGGTCTCGCGCAGGTAGCCGAACAGCCCGACCACTTTCAGGAGCGCGCCGCTCTCCACCGGTCCGCCGGAGAGCTTGGCAAAGCCGTAGCGGCGCACCAGCGCCAGCCAGCCGCGCAGGGCGGCAGGGTCGGCGTTCAGCTCGGCGAAATCTCCGTCCGGCAGGCGCGTCGCCAGGCCGGCATCCCAGGTCTCGATCTCCGGGGACGTCCAGCCGTCCTCGCGCACCACCTCGGTGTCGTAGGCATGGGCGGCCAGCCAGACGAGGGGAAAGCGGACGGTCTTGTCTTCCGGCCCGAAGGTTGCCGTCAGAGTGTCCCCCGCCACCTCCGCCGCGAGGATGCGGGTTTCCGGCGGGATGTCCTGCAGGGCGATGAGGCGCTGACCGTTCTCCGGCGCGCGGGTCTCCGGGTCGAGGGCGTTGTCGCGCAGCCAGATGGCGTGGAAGCGCCGTCGCAGGCCGCCGCCAAGCTGCACCGCCAGGGCCTTGCCTTCGTCCAGAATCTCGACCGCCGCCACTGTCGGGCCTCCCGATGCCATGCCAGGGAGGACTATGCCCCCGGCGCCGGCCGAGGGCTAGGCCCGATTGGTCGGCTCGTGAGGCGCGAGCTCTTACCCGACATGCTTCTGCGAGGTCAGCACCGTCTCGACCTGGAAGACCTGGCGCAGGCAGCGGGCGATGTAGTCGCCGGTCGCCACGTCCAGGCCGTTCACCTGCACGTCGATGGCGAGGTCGCGGCCTTTGGGGCCGGTGACGTCGCTGTGCCAGCGGGTCGGCACCAGGCCGCGCTTGGCGAAAAGCCCGAGTACCCGAGGCATGACCCCCGGCTCGGCCTCGGCGAGGATGGAAAAGCAGTAGACGGTCGCGGCCGCCGCGCGCGGCGCGGTGGCGGCAAAAGGTCTGACGGACTGCTGGGAAAGAACTTCATGAGCGGCCATCGCTTGGCCCTCCTGTAGGGACATCACCTGAAGACGAATCACGAAAACCCGACTACCCCCTGGGCGCCGGGACCGTAATTCGAATGGCGATGCCGAACAGAAGTTCTTGGCTCATAACGGGACGATGAAACGCCCTGGCGGCGGAAAAGTCAACCGGGCCGGGCGTTAACCAAAAGCCCCCTCACCCTCCAACTCAAGCCGCCTTGGGCAGGCCCTTCCCTCTCTCCGCCGGGGAGAGGGCTGCGCAGGCTTGGCGAGCGACGCGAGCCTAGCCGAAGCTGGGTGAGGGGGACTGCGCCCTACCCTTCCCACACCTTACGGCGCTGGCGCAGCATGGCCTCCTCGAAGGAGCCCTGGTAGCTCGCGGCCTTCTTTGCAAAGTCCGTGTAGGAGGCGTGGATCTTGCGCGTCAGATCGTCGGTCGCGCCGATCTCGGCGATCACTTCCATGGTGATCTTGCCGAGGCGGGCGATGATCTCGTCGGAGAAGGCGCGCAGTTGCACGTCGTATTCGGTGACCAGTGGGCCGAAAGCCTGGATGTTGTGGTAGGTGAAGTCGGTCGTGGTGTCCTGCGCCGTGGCCGCCGCGGCATAGCGCACGATGGCCTGCAGGTCGGCCGGCAGCGCCTGGAACTTCGCCTTGTTGACCGAGATCTCGACGGCCGGGCCGGGTTCGTGGAAGGCCGGCACGTAGTAGAACTTGGCCACTTTCTGAAGGCCGAAGGCGATGTCGTTCCAGGGGCCGATCCACTCCGCTGCGTCGACGGCGCCGGACTGCATGGCCGGCAGGATTTCGCCGGGTGGCAGCAGCACCACCACCGAGCCGGCACGGCGCATGACCTCGCCGCCCAGGCCGGCCATGCGGATCTTCAGGCCCTGCAGGTCTTCCCAGGCCTTGATCTCGTTCTTGAACCAGCCGCCGGCCTGCACGCAGGAGGAGCCGGCAAAGAAGGGCTGGACGCCGAAATCGCCGTAGGCTTCCTCCCAGAGTTCCTGGCCACCGCCATAGGTCAGCCAGGCCGGCAGTTCGACGGCGCTGAGGCCGAAGGGGACGGTGGTGAAGAAATTGAAGGCCTTGGACTTGCCGGCCCAGTAGTAAGGCGTGCCGTGCAGCAGGTCGGCGGTGCCGGACTGCACCGCATCGAAGCTCTCGAAGGGCGGCACCAGTTCGCCGGCGGCGAACAGCTTGATGACGAGGCGCCCGGCGCTCATCTCGTTGACGCGGGCAACGAAGCGCTCGGCATTGACGCCGACGCCAGGTGCGCCCTTGGGCCAGGGCATCACCATGTTCCATTCGAAGCGCTGCTGGGCGACGGCCGGCGCGGCCAGGGTGCTCACAGCGGCGGCAAGGCCCGCCCCCTTCACGAACTGACGGCGTTTCATGTTCTTCCCTCCCAGCAATCTGTGAGTGTACCGGAAGACTAGCCGCCTTCATGGGCGAAGGCTACGCCGCTACCCCTAAGCGGCTTCCTGGGTGGCGCGGTCGACGATGTCGACGATGTCGGCGAGGATCGCCGTCAGGTCGTAGTCCTTGGGGGTGTAAACGGCTGCGACGCCGGCCTTTTTCAGCGCCGCCGCGTCCTCGCCCGGAATGATGCCGCCGGCAACCAGCGGCACGCGGCCGAGCCCGGCCTTGTCCATGCGCTGCAGCACCTCGCTCACCAGGGCGACGTGGGAGCCGGAGAGGATCGACAGGCCGATGACGTGAACGCCCTCCTCCAGCGCCGCGCCGACGATCTGCGCCGGGGTCAGGCGGATGCCCTCGTAGACCACCTCGAAGCCGGCGTCGCGGGCGCGCACGGCGATCTGCTCGGCCCCGTTGGAGTGGCCGTCGAGGCCGGGCTTGCCGACCAGCATCTTGAGGCGCCGGCCGAGCCGGCGGGAGACCGCCTCGACCCGTTCGCGCACCGGCGCCAGGGCGTCCGCCTCCGCTGGCGAATGGGCCGCCGCGGCGCCGCCGACGCCGGTCGGCGCGCGGTACTCGCCGAACACCCGGCGCAGCACCGCGCCCCACTCGCCGGTGGTGATCCCGGCGTGGGCGCAGGCGACCGAGGGTTCCATGATGTTGGACCCGTCGCGCGCCGCCGCCTCCAGCGCCGCCAGGGCCCGCTCGACCGCCCCCGGGTCGCGGGCCGCCCGCCAGGCCCTGAGGTTCTCGATCTGGCCGGTCTCGGCCGCCGGGTCCGGGGCCAGGAAGTCGCCGTCGCCACCGGTGGTCAGCGGTGAGGGCTCGCTGTCCTGGTAGGCGTTGACGCCGACCACGGTCTGCTGGCCGCTCTCGATGGCCTCCAGGCGGCGCGCCGCGCTCTCCACCAGGCGCTCCTTCATGTAGGCGTTCTCGACCGCGGCGATGGCCCCGCCGAGGGCCTCGATGCGCGCCAGCTCCTCGCGGGCCTCGGCCTTCAGCTCCGCGACCTTGGCGGCGATCACCGTCGAGCCGTTGAAGATGTCGTCGTAGTCCAGCAGGTCGGTCTCGAAGGCGAGGATCTGCTGCAGGCGCAGCGACCACTGCTGGTCCCAGGGCCGCGGCAGGCCGAGCGCCTCGTTCCAGGCCGGCAGCTGCACGGCGCGGGCGCGGGCGTCCTTCGACAGGGTGACGGCGAGCGCCTCGAGCAGGATGCGGTAGACGTTGTTTTCCGGCTGCTGCTCGGTGAGCCCCAGGGAGTTGACCTGCACGCCGTAGCGGAAGCGGCGGTACTTTTCCTCGGTGATGCCGTAGCGTTCGCGGCAGATCTCGTCCCACAGCTCGGTGAAGGCGCGCATCTTGCACATCTCGGTGATGAAGCGCAGGCCGGCGTTGACGAAAAAGGAGATGCGCCCGACCACGCGGGGGAAGTCCGCGGCCGGCACCTGCCCCGAGTCGCGCAGCGAATCGAGCACCGCGATGGCCGTCGCCAGCGCGTAGGCCAGCTCCTGCACCGGCGTCGCCCCGGCCTCCTGCAGGTGGTAGGAGCAGACGTTGGTCGGGTTCCACTTCGGCACTTCGCGATAGGTGAAGGCGATCACGTCGGTGATGAGGCGCAGCGAGGGCTCGGGCGGGAAGATGTAGGTGCCGCGGGAGAGGTATTCCTTGATGATGTCGTTCTGCACCGTGCCGGTCAGCGCGCCGCGCGCCGCGCCCTGCTTTTCGGCGCAGGCGATGTAGAGCGCCAGCAGCCAGGGCGCCGTGGCGTTGATGGTCATGGAGGTGTTCATCTTGGCCAGCGGGATCTCGACGAAGAGCTTTTCCATGTCGCCCAGGTGGCTGACCGGCACGCCGACCTTGCCGACCTCGCCCTTGGCCAGGGCATGGTCGGAATCGTAGCCGGTCTGGGTCGGCAGGTCGAAGGCCACCGAGAGGCCGGTCTGGCCGCGCGCCAGGTTCTTGCGGTAGAGGGCGTTGGAGGCCTCGGCGGTGGAGTGCCCGGCGTAGGTGCGGATCAGCCAGGGCCGATCGCGCTCGCGCGCTTGCGAGGGGTCGCTCTCGCGCCGGCCGCCGTCCGCGGCCGTCTCGTTCTCCGTCGTATCGGTCATATCGCTCTCACCACCCGCCTCTGCTGTCCGCTTCCCAGGCGGCCTCCACGTCGCGCTGCAACGCACCCAAGCGCGGGGAAACCAACCGCTTTCAGGTTATCATATTTCGTCCAGCGCCCCAAACAGACAGAAAATTACGAAAAAATACCCGTTAATGAAAAAAACAATGCCTTTGTGCGTTGCAAAAAAGCCGGGGAGCGTCTATGAGTCAAGAAAAATACCGCACCGCTCCAAGGGATTTCCTGGGGCTGCCGCGGCAAGGAAGCCGGGCTTTCCGAGGTTTCCAGCCGGGGCGATACGCAGGTGCGAAGAAACACGGCAGAGGGGCTGCCCGCCACGGCCGGGACGGCAACAGAACTGGAGGACAAAAAGACATGGCCGAAGTGCTCGCAGGATCTGCTGAAGGCACCACGAAGGAAGCGCCGGCGCGCCCGGTAAAGGACCTCTACGAGGTCGGCGAGATCCCGCCGCTGGGCCATGTGCCCGGCAAGATGCACGCCTGGGTGATCCGCCGCGAACGCCACGGCGAGCCGGAGCAGGCCATGCAGGTCGAGGTGGTCGACACGCCCGCCCTCGACAGCCACGACGTGCTGGTCATGGTGATGGCCGCCGGCGTCAACTACAACGGCGTCTGGGCCGGCCTCGGCAAGCCGATTTCGCCCTTCGACGTGCACAAGGCGCCCTACCACATCGCCGGCTCCGATGCCTCCGGCATCGTCTGGGCGGTCGGCTCCAAGGTAAAGCGCTGGAAGGTCGGCGACGAAGTCGTGGTGCACTGTAACCAGGACGACGGCGACGACGAGGAGTGCAACGGCGGCGATCCGATGTTCTCCCCCTCGCAGCGCATCTGGGGCTACGAGACGCCCGACGGCTCCTTTGCCCAGTTCTGCCGCGTGCAGGACCGCCAGCTCATGACCCGCCCGCGCCACCTCACCTGGGAGGAGAGCGGCTGCTACACCCTGACGCTCGCGACCGCCTACCGCATGCTGTTCGGCCACCGCCCGCACATCCTCCGGCCCGGCCACAACGTGCTGGTCTGGGGCGCCTCCGGCGGCCTCGGCTCCATGGCCATCCAGCTGATCGCCACCGCCGGCGCCAACGCCATCGGCGTGATCTCCGACGAGGACAAGCGCGACTTCGTCATGTCGCTGGGCGCCAAGGGCGTGATCAACCGCAAGGACTTCGACTGCTGGGGCCAGCTGCCGCCGGTCAACGGCGAGGGCTTCGGCGACTACATGCGCAAGTGCCGCGAGTTCGGCAAGGCGATCTGGCAGTACACCGGCAAGGGCAACGACGTCGACTTCGTCTTCGAGCACCCGGGCGAGCAGACCTTCCCGGTCTCCTGCTTCGTTGTGAAGCGCGGCGGCATGGTGGTGTTCTGCGCCGGCACCACCGGCTACAACATCACCTTCGACGCGCGCTTCGTGTGGATGCGCCAGAAGCGCATCCAGGGCAGCCACTTCGCCAACCTCATGCAGGCCAGCCAGGCCAACAACCTGGTGGTCGAGCGGCGCCTCGACCCCTGCATGTCGGAGGTCTTCGCCTGGCGCGACATCCCGCGTGCCCATACCAAGATGATGAAGAACCAGCACCGTCCCGGAAACATGGCCGTGCTGGTCCAGGCCAAGCGTCCGGGCCTGCGCACCCTGGAAGACGCCGAAGCGGAAGACTGAGCCCCGAGAGCAGAGGAGACTTCCCCGTGGCCCTGGCCTGCCTGGCGGCGGAAACGGAACCGGCCGGCGCGCGGCTCGCCCGCCAGGGCTTCGCCCTGCTGGACGGCTCGGCGGCCGATCTCGCCGCCGCCCAGGCCGCCGTCGACGCACTCAACGCTGCGGGCGCGGGCCCGGCAGCATTGGCGCCGGACCATCCGCTGGTCGCCATCCTGCTGGACCAGCCTCCCGTCCGCGACCTCCTGACCGCTGTCCTCGGGCCGCAGGCCCGGGTGGTGGCGGCGCAGGCCGTCGACCTGACGGCCCAGCTGCCGATAGGCTGGCACCAGGCCGGCGGCGCGGCACAGCCGGCTCTCACCCTCGCCTGGTATCTCGATCTCATCGGCCCGGCCGACGGCGCCCTCAGGGTACTGCCCGGCAGCCACCGCAAGGGGCGCCTCAGCCTGGAGGGGATCACCGCCCTGGCGTTGGAGACACCGGCGGTCGAGCTGCCGGTCTCCGCCGGCACCGTGCTGGCGCTCGACCCCCTTCTTGTGCGCGGCTGCCGTCGCCGCACCACCCGGGGCCCGCGCCGCATCCTGCAGGTCGAACTGGCCGGGTCGTGATAGGGTAAAAGCGTTCGAGAAGGTTTGAAGATGTCTGCCGTGCCCGCCGAATCCCCCCGCGAAAGCCTGATCCTGTCCGACCTGCTGCCGATCTGCGCCGAAGCGCTGGCCGCCGCCGAGGCCTTCGCTGCCGCCGCCCAGCGCGCGGTCGCCCGTCTGGTCGCGCCGGGCGGCCCCTCTAACAAAGGTGGGGTCGACGCCGGGCTGCTGGAGCGTGAGCAGTTCGCCGTCCACGGCTATGCCTGGCTCGCCACCTACGTCGCCGCCCTGCGCGAGATGCTGCACTGGGCCGAGCGCCTGGAGGCCGCGCGGCAGTTCGGCGATCTCGAGCAGATGATGCTGCAGGCCGCCTACGGCGAGTACCTGAGCCAGCTCAGCGGCGGCATCGCGCTCAGCCAGGTCGAGGTGCTGCGCCCGGCCGACCTGGGGATGAGCGAAGCCGAGATCGCCGCCCTCGAGACCCCTGCCGTCCGCCGGCTCATGGCGGGCAGCGGCAACGCCCTGCGCATGGCCATCGCCCGGCACCTGACGGACGGCCGCTTCGGCGAGGCGGGCCTGGCCGACGAGATGCTGGAGATGATCCGCGACCAGTTCCGCAAGGTCGCCGAGGATTACAAGGAAGACGCCCACGCCTGGCACCTCAAGGACGACCTCATCCCGCTGGAGGTGGTGCAGCAGCTGGCCGACCTCGGCGTCTTCGGCCTGACGGTGCCGGAGGACTTCGGCGGCGCCGGCCTCGGCAAGATGGCCATGTGCGTGGTGACGGAAGAGCTGTCGCGCGGCTACATCGGCCTCGGCTCGCTCGGCACCCGTTCGGAGATCGCCGCCGAGCTGATCCGCCTGGGCGGCACCCCGGCGCAGCAGGAAAAGTGGCTGCCGCGGATCGCCTCCGGCGAGATCCTGCCGACCGCCGTCTTCACCGAGCCCAACACTGGCTCTGACCTCGGATCCTTACGCACCCGCGCGGTCCGGGAGGGCGATGTCTACAAGGTGACCGGCAACAAGACCTGGATCACCCACGCCGCGCGCAGCGATCTGATGACGCTCTTGGCGCGCACCGATCCGGCGGAGGCCGGCTACCGCGGGCTTTCCATGTTCCTGGCGGAAAAGCCGCGCGGCACGGAGGCCGATCCCTTCCCCGCCGTTGGCATGACCGGCGGCGAGATCAAGGTGCTGGGCTACCGCGGCATGAAGGAATACGAACTGGGCTTCGACGGCTTCGCAGTCAAGGCCGAGAACCTGCTGGGCGGCGTCGAGGGCCAGGGCTTCAAGCAGCTCATGGCGACCTTCGAGTCGGCCCGCATCCAGACAGCGGCGCGCGCCGTCGGCGTGGCGCAGTGCGCCCTGGAACTGGGTCTCGAGTATGCCAAGGACAGGAAGCAGTTCGGCAAGGCCATCGTCGAGTTCCCGCGGGTCGCCGGCAAGCTCGCCTGGATGGCGGTGGAGACCATGGTGGCCCGCCAGCTGACCTACTTCGCGGCACGCGAGAAGGATTCGGAGCGGCGCTGCGACATCGAGGCCGGCATGGCCAAGCTGCTGGGCGCCCGCGTCGCCTGGGCCAACGCCGACAACGCCCTGCAGGTGCACGGCGGCAACGGCTATGCCGAGGAGTACAAGATCTCCCGCGTGCTCTGCGATGCGCGCATCCTCAACATCTTCGAGGGCGCGGCGGAGATCCAGGCGCAGGTCATCGCAAGAGGGCTGCTGTCGGGACGGAACTGACAGCGCAGCACGCGCCGTCGCTGCGAATCAGCCCAGCAGCGCCTGCGTGATCAGATTGAACAGGTCCCGCAGCGCCTCTCCGGCCAGGGTCAGCGCGAGAACCACCGAGACCGACACCAGCGACGCGATCAGTCCGTATTCGATTGCCGTGGCAGCCTCCTCGTCCTCGCCCATCCAGGCGAGGAGGTTCCAGGTCAGAGCATTCAGCATGTTCTGCTCCGCATTCTTCTTCCGCAGTCTGTCAGTCTGAGGCCTCAGGCTTTCGATAGCGTGAAGCTTTGCCGCCATTCGCGACGAAACCAATTCAAATGCCCGGGTGCAGAAGCGCCCCGGGCTTGCCTGGCCGCCGACTTCGCTCTATGACGGCTGAGCCGCGTGAGCGAAGGAAGCCACCGTCATGGACCTTATCGATATCAGCTTACGGCCGGCTGGCCCCGACGACGCGCAGGCCCTGGCCGAGCTGATCAATTTTGCCGGCGAAGGCCTGCCCCTCTACCTCTGGGAGCGCATGGCCGAACCGGGCGAGACCGCCTGGGATGTCGGCCGGCGCCGGGCCCGGCGCGAGGAAGGCAGTTTCTCCTACCGCAATGCGATGGTCGCCGAACGCGACGGCAAGGTCTTCGGCAGTCTGGTTCACTATGCGATCGGGACGAAGCCCACGGCCATCGACGACGACACGCCGGGCATGTTTGTGCCGATGCTTGAGCTGGAAAACCTGGCACTCGGCACCTGGTACGTGAACGTGCTGGCGACCTACCCGGAGTTTCGCGGCCGCGGCGTCGGGACCGCGCTGATGCAGGTCGCCTCGGCACAGGCAAAGGCAAAGGGTTGCCGCGGCGAAAGCATCATCGTCTCCGATGCCAACCGCGGCGCGCGAAGGCTCTATGAACGTCTGGGCTACCGCTATATCGCCGAGCGTCCCATGGTCAAGGACGACTGGGAAAACCGCGGCGAGAACTGGGTGCTTCTGGTGAAAGGCGTTTGAGTTCGCCCGGACAGTCGAATCGTTTGCTGCGTATCCTAGCGGGCCACGAGAACGTGGCCACATAGATACCCCGCAAAGTCGGTGGGACCGTAAAGCTCCTCAATGAGCTGTCTCACCTGATTGATGAACTCCCGGATCCCTTCAAGAATGGTTAGTAGTGGAATTGCGCCGCATATGAGCTCGCTGTTCCGGTAGATCTTGCAGCGTTCACCCACCTCCCCCAAGATCTTGACCCAATAGGAGTCTTCAAACTCCGATGAGAATAGTCGGATGTAAGCCTTCGGCGACGACAGATATCCAACGACGGCTTGCGCAAGCATAACGGCGAACTCGTCGACGCCGACGTCGTGATAGGCATCACTGCGCTCGCCGAAGGCGATAATTGCGTCCCCACCGATCAGCGAGCCCAGCGCCTGTTTTTCGGCCAAGCTTCTCGACGTAATGTCGACGTCCTCGTACTCCAAGTTGTCCAAAATGATCTGCACCATCGGCGCCTCCGCCGTCTACGCCACGCCCCGGTCGATGAATCTGGAGGGACTCGAACTAATACCTGATCCGCGCCACCTGGCGCAGTTCCTCCGGCGTCGTTGTCGGAAAGCCGAAGAATTCCAGGTAGGCGGGGATCATCTCGAACAGCATGTCGGTGCCGACCTGGGTGTCGCAGCCGCGCGCCCGCGCGGCGGCGAGGAAGGGGGTCACCTCCTGCTTCATCACCACCTCGCCGACGAAGGTCTGCGGCGAAAGCTTCCCGACATCCATGGGCAGGGGGTCGGCCGCGTTCATGCCCAGGGGCGTGGCGTTGACGGCGATGTCATGGCCTGTCGGCTCGCGGTTGCCGGTGGCAATTTCGAGCACCGGGTAGGCTTCACGCAGGCGTGCCGCCAGCGCCGCAGCCGTGCCGTCGTTGCTGTCGAACAGCGTCAGCGACCCCGCCCCGGCGGCGGCCAGCGAGGCGGCGATGGCCGAGCCGACGCCGCCGCAGCCGACCACCAGGCAGCGCGCGCCGGCGACCAGTCGGCCGCGGCGCAGCACGCCGCGCACGAAGCCCTCGCCATCGAACATGTCGCCCAGCAGCGTCCCGTCGTCGCGGCGCCGGATCGCGTTGCAGGCGCCGGCGACCGCGGCCGTTGTGGAGACCGCGTCGACCAAGCCGATCGTGGTCACCTTGTGCGGCATGGTGACCAGGGCGCCGTGGAAGTTGGTGAGCCTTGCCAGCGCGCGCAGCACTTCTGCGTAGGCATCGGCCTTGACGCCGAGCGGCATGACCACGGCGTTGACACCGATCTTTTCGAAGTAGGGATTGTAGATCATCGGCGCCTTGAAGCTGGCCGTCGGATAGCCGAGGTGGGCGATGAGCTGCGTGTTGCCGTCGATCATGGCGCGAGCGTTATGGTTTCGCCGATCGCCGCCGCGGTCTTCACCGCCTCGATGACCTTCAGGGTATTGAGGCCCTCGCGCCCGGAGACCAGGGGCGCGGCCGCGCCGCGGATCACCGCGCAGAAGTGGCGGAGCTGCAGGACCAGCGGATCCTCGGGGCGATAGGGCACGCGCTCGCGCTGCAGCGGCTCCCACCAGCCGCGCGCGCCGGGGTGGGACCAGACCTCGAGCTGCGGAAGGGTAAGCGACCCGTGGGTGCCGCCGATCTTGTAGCAGGCCTCGTCCTGGCGCGGGTAGACCGGGTTCTCGCCGGTGGTCAGCTCCCAACTCCACGGCGCAACCACGGAGTCGGAGACGTTCACCGTGCCCAGCATGCCGCTGGCGAAGCGCAGCAGGATCACCGCGGCATCCTCCACCGCGTTGCCGCGCACCATGTTGGTTTCCTGCGCCTGCACCGCGACGATCTCGCCGCAGAGATGGCGGAAGAGGTCGACGTCGTGAATCAGGTTCAGGAACACCGGCCCGGCGCCCTTCTCGCGGCGCCAGGCGGCATCGAAGTAATCGTCGGGCTTGAGCAGCCAGAACTCGCCGTGCAGGGTGAGCAGCCGGCCGAGGCGCCCGCTGTCGATGATCTCCCTGGCCTTTTGGATCATCGGGTTGTAGCGCCGGTGATGCCCGACCAGCAGGGCGACACCGGCGGCCTCCGCCGCCTCGACCAGCCGGGCGGCGCCGGAGACGCTGTCCGCGACCGGCTTTTCGACCAGCGCCGGAACGCCCGCATCGATCGCCGCCAGGCCGTGTTCCACGTGCAGCTGGTTGGGCGAGGCGATGACGATCCCGTCGGGCCGCTCCGCGGCCAGCAGTTCCGCCAGGCCGGAGAACCAGCGCGTGCCGAGCTCCGCGGCGACCGACTGTCCGGCGGGGGCCGGATCGACGATAGCGGTCAGTTCGGCGTGCTGTTCCGCCGCGATATGGGCCGCGTGGCGGCGGCCGATCAGGCCGGCGCCGACAACGGCAAGTCTGACCGCTGTCATGGCGCAGCCACCGCCTAGCCTGCGCCGTCAAGCAGCCGCGCCAGGCGCTGCAGGGCCAGCAGATAGCCCTGCGTGCCGAAGCCGGCCATGACGCCGCTGGCGGCGGCGGAAATGTAGGAGTGCTGCCGGAAGGGCTCGCGGCGGTGGATGTTGGTGATGTGCACCTCGATGATCGGACACTCGCAGGTCAGGAGCGCATCGAGAATGGCGATGGAGGTGAAGGTGAAGGCGGCGGCGTTGATGACGATGCCGCCGGCCGTCTCCCGCGCCTCGTGGATCCAGTCGATGATCTGGTGCTCGGCGTTGCTCTGCAGGCATTTCACCTCGAGGCCCAGGGCCGCGCCCTCGGCGCGGCAGGCCGCCTCGACGTCGGCCAGGGTTTCGTGGCCGTAGATCTGCGGCTCGCGCTGGCCGAGCAGGTCCATGTTCGGCCCGTTGAGGACATAGATAAGGCGACTCATGACCCCTTCCCCTCTCTGTGCCGCTCAGGCCGCTGCGTCGATGAGCCGCGCCATGCGCTGCAGGGCCAAGAGGTAGCCCTGCGTGCCAAACCCGGCCAGCACGCCGGTCGCTGCCTTGGACACGTAGGAGTGGTGCCGGAAGGCCTCGCGCCGGTGCACGTTGGAGATGTGCACCTCGAGGATCGGGAACTCGCAGGTCAAGAGCGCGTCGAGAATGGCGACGGAGGTGTGGGTATAGGCGGCCGGATTGATGATCAGGCCACCGGCGATCTGCCGCGCCTCGTGGATCCAGTCGATGATCTGGTGCTCGGCGTTGCTCTGATGGAACCGGATCTCAAGCCCCAGGGTCTCGGCCTGGGCGCGGCAGGCTACCTCAACGTCCGCCAGGGTTTCGCGACCGTAGACTTCCGGCTGGCGCTTGCCCAGCAGGTTCAGGTTGGGTCCGTTGAGGACGTAGACGATACGGCTCATCTCGGCACAGGCCTCGCTGCTTCTCTCGGTTCGTTGCGTCAGCGCATCTTCGCGGTTTGCCGGCAGCTTTGGAACAGCTTCCGTGTCGCCGCGATGCGCTCCCCGGCCCGCAGCGCCGCGGGTGCCTTCTTATACTTCGGGACCTCGACGGAGAGAACGCTGTCGTCCGGGCTCAGCCGGCCCAGGCCTGGAACAGCAGACCGGCGAGCAGCGACCCGCCCAGCGCCAGGGCCAGGTAGAGCAGGAAAACCCGCAGCCTGACCAGGGCAAAGACGGCGATGGCGGCCGGCAGGGAGGTGACGCCGCCGGCAACCAGGAAGGCCAGCCCGGCGCCCGGCGCCATGCCCTGCGCGATGAGGCCGCCGACCAGCGGCAGCGCGGCATAGCCGTTGAGGTAGGCGGGCACGCCGACCAGCGTGGCCGTGGCGATCGGCATCAGGCCATCGCCGCCGACCGCCCCGGCGACCCACTCGGCCGGAACGTAGGCCAGCATCAGGCTTTCGATGAGGAAGGCGAGGGTCAGCCACTTGGCGAGGAACACCGTCGCCTTCCAGCCCTCGCGCGCGAACTTCGCCACCCGCGCGTCCTCGTCCCAGAAGCGCCAGACCACCGGCTTGGCCGAGCGCACCTTGGCGCCGCCGCAGCCGCCGTTGCCGACCCCTTCGCGCAGCGCATCGGCGAGGCCGCCCGCGCGCGTCAGCGCCAGGGTGACGAAGCCGCCGAACAGGCCGAGGCCGACGGCGGCCAGCGTCTTGGCGACGGCGAACTCGCCGCCCAGGACGCCGGCGGTGAGGACGAACATCGAGGGGTCCATCACCGGCGAGGCGAGCCAGAAGGCCATGACCGCGGAAAGCGGCACGCCCATGGCGAGCAGCGCCGCGATCAGCGGGATGACGCCGCAGGAGCAGAACGGCGAGAGGCCGCCGGCCAGCGCGGCCAGGAGGATCATCATGTAGGGCGAGCCGGTGAAGGCACGGGCGATCAGATTGTCGGCCCCGGTGGCGCCGGCATAGGCGGCCAGGCCGATGGACAGCAGCAGGTAGGGCGCCGTCTCGAGCAGCGCCTCCAGCGTGAAGACGGCAGAGGCGCCGCCCTGGACCGGGTCCGCGGCGAAGGTCATCGCGAGGATCACGGCCGAGGCCAGCCAGACGCGCGCATCGCTCCAGGCGAAGCGGGCGGCTTCCAGGCCGGCGGCGCGCACTCTGAGGGCAAGATCGGTCATCGCGATACCTCTAGGTTTCTGGTTGCTCCAGCGCAACAAAACCGGCCGGGTCCCTCACGCCGCGTCCTCCCTGGACAGGGCGACACCGGCGCAGCACTTGTCGGTGAGAAAAGCGACCGTGCGATTCATGACCGCGTAGTCGGCCCGGTTCACCACCTCGCGGCCCTGGCGCTCCTGGATCACCAGGCCGGCGGCGACCAGGGTGGAAAGATGATGGGCCAGCGTCGAGGCCGGCATCTTCAGGTGGGCGGCGATCTCGCCGACGTTCAGTCCCTCAGCCCCCGCGCGCACCAGCAGGCGGTAGATCCTGAGACGCGCCTCATGGCCGAGGGCGGCCAGGGCACGGGCGACGGCAGCGTTCTGTGACATGATCTGACGATATAACTAGAAATATAGTTCTGTCAAGCGAGCGGTGTAGCCGGATCAGCGTCGCCGCAAAGGCCGCCGTCGCAGGCGAGCCAGCCGGGCCGTGTACGCCCGGCGCGCAGGACCGGAGGCTGTACATCCGGCCGGCGGCCTGTCTTTACTTGGTTGCCGCAGTAAAGCCGTCGGGAACCGAAGTCATGCTGGCCGTCAATCCGGAACTCTTCGCCGCCTATCTCGTTGCCACCTTCGTACTGATTCTCATGCCGGGGCCGATCGTCACCCTGGTGATCGCCAACTCCCTGGCCTACGGCCAGCGCACCGGGCTGGCCACCGTGGCCGGCTCGACCAGCGGCAACGCCCTGCTGGTGGCGGCCGGCGCGCTCGGCCTGACCACCCTGCTGGCGCTGGCTGCCGACGTCTTCGAACTGCTGCGCTGGGCCGGTGTCGCCTATCTCATCTACCTGGGGGTCCGGCAGTGGCGCCTGGTTTTCACCGGCGGGGCCGTGCCGGCGGTGCCGCCGACCCGCAGCGCGCGCCGCGCCTACGGCCAGGGGGTGATCGTCGCCGTCACCAACCCCAAGACGATCTTCTTCTATGCCGCCTTCTTCCCGCAGTTCATCGACCCGGCCCTGGCCATCGGCCCGCAGCTGCTGGCCATGTCGCTGGCCTTCGTGGTGATCACCGTCCTGCTCGACGGTACCTATGCCCTGCTCGCCAGTCGGCTGCGCGGCCTCTTCGTCTCGGCCCGGGCCAACCGCCTGCGCCACGGCATCACCGGAACCCTGCTGCTCGGCACCGGCCTGGGATTGGCCCTGGCCCGGCGCTAGCGGGCTCAAATGCGTCGGGAAAGTGCTGGCGCGGCCCCCGCGGCCGGGTCTAAGGTCGCGGCCATGAAAGGCTTCTTCTTCGCGCTCGTGATCATCGCCTTGCTGATCACGCTCGGCGTGCTGGCCACCGGCATGATCGCCATGGCCCGCGGCGGCGAGTTCAACGCCAAGTACGGCAACAAGCTGATGCGGGCCCGCGTCATCGCCCAGGGCGTGGCCCTGGCGCTCTTCGCCATCGCCGTGCTGGTCGGCGCCAACGACTGACCCCGCGGCGGGGCTGAGGCCGGGGGGCCGACGTCATGGTAAAGCTCACGCGCATCTACACCAGGGGCGGCGACAAGGGGAAGACGGCCCTTTCCAGCGGCCGGCGCGTGGTCAAGCACCACCCGCGGGTCGCCGCCTACGGCAGCGTCGACGAGACCAACGCCGCGGTCGGCCTGGCGCGGCTGCACAGCGCCGGCCTGGCGGACCCGGAGATCGATGCCATGCTGTCGCGCATCCAGAACGACCTTTTCGATCTCGGCGCCGACCTGGCGACCCCGGAGGTCGAGGACCCGGAGTTCCCGCCGCTGCGCGTCGTCCCCGAGCAGACCGAGCGCCTGGAGCAGGAGATCGACCGCCTGAACGCCGAGCTGGCGCCGCTCAACTCCTTCGTGCTGCCCGGCGGCGGTCCGGCCGCCGCCTATCTGCACCTGGCCCGCACGGTGGCGCGCCGCGCCGAGCGCGAGATCACCGCGCTGGCCGAAAGCGAGGCGATCAACCCCGAGGCCGTGCGCTACATCAACCGCTTGTCCGATCTGTTCTTCGTCATGAGCCGCTACCTGAACGACAAGGGGGCTGCCGACGTGCTCTGGGAACCCGGCGCGAACCGGGGTCCGAACCGGGGCGGGAATCGGCAGAAATCCTAGCGAAATGGCCGGTCCGGTGGCGTTGACAGGGTACAGCCATGATCCTATTGTGCGGCTGCGAGATAGGCAGCAGGTGTTTCCGATCGTCCGTCGCCCGCGGGTTCTGCGCAACGATCTTGCGCCGGGCCGGGGGGCGGATCCTTTGACAGCTTCAAGACAAAAGGTGGTCGCAAGGTTGCGATGAAGGTTCTCGTACCGATCAAGCGCGTCATCGACGCCAACGTGAAGGTCCGCGTGAAGGCGGACAACACGGGGGTGGACACGGCCAACGTGAAGATGGCCATGAACCCCTTCTGCGAAATCGCCGTCGAAGAGGCGGTGCGCCTGAAAGAAGCCGGCACCGCCAGCGAGGTCATCGTGGTCTCCGCCGGTGGCGCCCAGGCCCAGGAGACCCTGCGCACCGGTCTCGCCATGGGCGCCGACCGCGGTATCCTGATCCAGTGCGACAGCGACCCGGAGCCGCTGGCCGTGGCCAAGCTGCTGAAGGCCGTGGTCGAGAAGGAAGGCCCGGAGCTGGTGATCCTGGGCAAGCAGGCCGTCGACAACGACAACAACCAGACCGGCCAGATGCTGGCCGCGCTGCTCGGCTGGCCGCAAGGCACCTTCATCTCCAAGATCGAGAAAACCGACGGCCACTTTGCCATCACCCGCGAGGTCGACGGCGGCCTCGAGAAGCTGGAGCTGAAGCTGCCGGCGGTGGTCACCACCGATCTGCGCCTCAACGAGCCGCGCTATGCCTCGCTGCCCAACATCATGAAGGCCAAGAAAAAGCCGATCGACACCCTGACCCCGGCGGATCTCGGGGTCGACGTGACGCCGCGGCTGACCGTGGTCTCCGTCACCGAGCCGCCGGCGCGCAAGGCCGGCGTCAAGGTCGCCTCGGTCGCCGAGCTGGTCGATAAACTGCGTAATGAAGCGAAGGTGATCTGATGTCCACGCTGATCGTCGCCGAGCACGACGACGCGGGCCTCAAGCCCGCCACGCTCAATGCCGTCACGGCCGCGGGACAGCTGCCCGGCGAGACCCATGTCCTGGTCGCCGGCTCCGACTGCGCGGCCGCGGCCGAGGCCGCCGCCAAGGTCGCCGGGGTCGACAAGGTGCTGAAGGCCGACGATGCGGTCTACGACCACCACCTGGCCGAGAACCTGGCGCCGCTGGTCGCCAAGCTGGCGGCGAACTACAGCCACGTCATCGCCGCCGCCACCACCTCGGGCAAGAACGTCATGCCGCGCGCCGCCGCGCTGCTCGACGTGCAGCAGATCTCCGACATCTCCGCCATCGAGGGCGAAGACACCTTCGTGCGCCCGATCTATGCCGGCAACGCCCTGGCCAAGGTGAAGTCGGGCGATGCCATCAAGGTGCTGACCATTCGCGCCACCGCCTTCGACGCGGCACAGGCCGAGGGCGGCTCGGCCGCCGTAGAAGCGGTCGAGAGCACCGGCGACAGCGGCCTCGCCGCCTTCAAGGGCCAGGAACTCACCAAGTCGGAGCGCCCGGAACTGACCACCGCGGGCATCGTGATCTCCGGCGGGCGCGGCATGCAGAGCGGCGAGAACTTCGCCATGCTGGAGCGGGTCGCCGACAAGCTGGGGGCCGCGGTCGGCGCCTCGCGCGCCGCCGTCGACGCCGGCTACGTGCCCAACGATTACCAGGTCGGCCAGACCGGCAAGGTCGTCGCGCCGGACCTCTACATCGCCGTCGGCATCTCCGGCGCCATCCAGCACCTGGCCGGTATGAAGGATTCCAAGGTCATCGTCGCCATCAACAAGGACGAGGAGGCGCCGATCTTCCAGGTCGCCGACTACGGCCTGGTGGCGGACCTCTTCGAGGCGGTGCCGGAACTGGAAAAAGAACTGGGCTGAAGCGGGGCGGGACCGCGCGTCGTTGGGACGGCGGCCCTAACCGGAACGAGACAACAAAGGCATCTTGGACCTCATGGCTGAACAGGACGCGCCCGCCAAGGGCCTGACCAACACCAAGACCATCGGCGTCATCGGCGCCGGCCAGATGGGCAACGGCATCGCCCACGTCTGCGCGCTCGCCGGCTACGACGTGAAGCTTTCCGACGTCTCCGCCGAGCAGGCGGCCAAGGCGACGGACATCATCGCGCGCAACATGGACCGCCAGGTCAAGCGCGGCACCATCACCGACGCCGACAAGGCAGCGGCCCTCAAGCGCATCTCCACCGGCACCGGCATGGAGATGTTCGCCGACTGCGACATCGTCATCGAGGCGGCCAGCGAGAACGAAGAGGTCAAACGCGAGATCTTCAAGGCGCTCTGCCCGGTGCTCAAGCCCGAGGCGCTGATCTGCTCCAACACCTCCTCAATCTCCATCACGCGGCTCGCCTCGGTTACCGACCGCCCGGCGAAGTTCATGGGCATGCACTTCATGAACCCGGTGCCGCTGATGCAGCTGGTCGAGCTGATCCGTGGCATCGCCACCGACGAGCCGACCTTCGAGACGGTGCGCCAGCTCTCCGAGAAGCTCGGCAAGACCACTGCCCCGGCGGAGGACTTCCCGGCCTTCATCGTCAACCGCATCCTGCTGCCGATGATCAACGAGGCGGTCTACACCCTCTACGAGGGCGTCGGCACGGTGAGCTCCATCGACACCGCCATGAAGCTGGGCGCCAACCACCCCATGGGCCCGCTGGAGCTGGCCGACTTCATCGGTCTCGACACCTGCCTGTCGATCATGCACGTGCTCTACGACGGTCTGGCCGACAGCAAGTACCGGCCCTGCCCGCTGCTGGTGAAGTACGTCGAAGCCGGCTGGATCGGCAAGAAGGCCGGACGCGGCTTCTACGACTATTCCGGCGACACGCCGGTGCCGACGCGCTGAGGCTGCCGACCGGCCGCGTCAGCGGCGGACGTACTCGAAGGTCTCGCCTGCCTCGTTCTCGTAGCGGATTTTCAGCAGCTCGCCGCCCGGGCCGTACCACAGGTCGCGGTCGAGCTCGCCGGAGAGCCTGACGTGCTCGGCCTCGATCCGGCCGCCGCGTGCCTCGATGGTCTCCCAGCCCAGGGGATTGCTGCTGACGCGGTAGACCTTGTCGCTGACCGCCGAGAACAGCTTGCCGGCGGCAAGGCGGTCGCGGCTCCACAGGCTGTCGACCGCCACGGGACCGCGGATCTCCTCCTCCGTGCCGTTGACCGTGCGGCTGTAGTGCCCCTGCTTGCGCACGATGGAGATCTCGTACGTCTGGCCGTCGTCGTTGGTCATCCCGGCCAGGGACTCCAACTCGCCGTCGTTCCAGCGCTCGATGCGCTTGTGCTCGTAGCGGAACACCGGGACGAAGGCGAAATACACCTGCATCTCGGTTTCCACCGAGACCTTGAGAATGTCGTCCTGACGCTCGAAGCTGAGGCGGTGCTCGCCGATCTTGCTGCCGTCGCGCAGCACGTCGAAGACCATGGCCTCCTGCGCCCGCAGCGGGCCGGCTGCGGCCAGCGCCAGTCCCAGGCCGACCGCGAGGCCCCGCAGGAAGCTCCGCGATGTCGAGCGCGCCGCATGCAGAGAGGATGCCATGGCCCAAACCTCCTCATCTCTGCCGGCGCCCCCGAGGCCGGCGGCCCGCCACCGGCCTCAGCCGGTCGTTCGCAGGCCCGCTATTCTCCCTGTCCCGGCAGCCCGTCTCAAGTCCGCCGTATTGGAGAATATTCCTTTCCAATTTCAACCTGAAGTATTCTTTACGGGACTTTCCTGGCGCAGGTAGTCGCGCAGGAAGGCCTTGGCCTCGGCGGAATCCCAGTCCGCCGGCCCGATCAGCCCGGCCACGACGCGGCCCTGCCGGTCGATGATGAAGGTGGTGGGCAGGCCCTTGATGGCGAAGGCCCGGGCGAGGTTGCCGGGCGGATCGAGATAGACCGGCAGGCGCTGTAGCTTGAGGCGCTCCAGGAAGGGCGCGACGGCGCCGATCCCGGCGCGGTCCTGGGAAACCGCCAGCACCGCCAGGCCTTCGTCCTTGAGGGCGAGGTGGAGGCGTTCCAGATCGGGCATCTCGCGCACACAGGGCGCGCACCAGGTGGCCCAGAAGTTGACCACCAGGACCTGCCCCAGGAAGTCGGCCAGGCTGGTCTGCGCGCCCTCCAGGGTCTGGAACGGCACGCTCGGCGCTGGCACCGGCGGGTCCGAGAAGGTAAAGTTCTCCGCGAAGGGGCCCTCTGAGGCCGACGGTGTGCCGCCGGACACCGCCAGTTGCCCTTGCGCTGCCGCGGGGCAAGCCACAGCGACGACCAGCGCGGCAAACCCGACGGCCGCAAGGGTTTTTCTTATGACCCCGAAGCAAGTGACCATGGACGCGAAAGCCTCCTCAAGGCCGATGAACGCAGAGACGAAAAAGCTGGCCGACGCCGGTGAAACGCGGGCGGAGAGCGCCGACAACCCCGCTGCCAACACCATGTGGGGCGGGCGCTTTGCCGCCGGGCCCGCCGAGGTGATGGAGCAGATCAACGCCTCCATCGGCTTCGACAAGCGACTCTACGCCCAGGACATCGCCGGGTCCAAGGCCCACTGCGCCATGCTGGTCCACCAGCGCATCATCAGCCAGGAGGATGGCGCGGCCATCCTGGCCGGTCTAGACACGATTCTGTCAGAGATCGAGGCCGGCGCGTTCACCTTCAAGACCAGCCTGGAAGACATCCACATGAACGTGGAGGCGCGCCTGGCCGAGTTGATCGGCGAAGCGGCCGGCCGGCTGCACACCGCGCGCTCGCGCAACGACCAGGTCGCGACCGACGTGCGGCTGTGGACGCGCGATGCGATCGACCGCCTGGAAACGGGCCTGCGCGACCTGCAGGCTGCGCTGATCGCCCAGGCCGAGGCCGAGGCCGACACCGTCATGCCGGGCTACACCCACCTGCAGGCCGCCCAGCCCGTGACCTTCGGCCACCACATGCTGGCCTACGTGGAAATGCTGGGCCGCGACCGCGGCCGCCTGCAGGACTGCCGCCAGCGGCTCAACGAATCGCCGCTGGGCGCGGCCGCGCTGGCCGGCACCTCCTTCGACATCGACCGCGAAGCCACCGCCGCCGCGCTGGGCTTCGAGCGGCCGATGGCCAACTCCATGGACGCCGTGTCCGACCGCGACTACGTGCTAGAGTTCCTCGCGGCCGGCGCGATCCTGGCGCTACACCTCTCGCGCCTGTCGGAGGAGATCGTGCTGTGGTGCTCGGCCGGCTTCCGCTTCGTCACGCTGTCGGACGCCTTCACCACCGGTTCCTCGATCATGCCGCAGAAGCGCAACCCCGACGCCGCAGAGCTGATCCGCGGCAAGGCCGGCCGCGTGATCGGCGCGCTGAATGCCCTGCTGGTGGTCATGAAGGGCCTGCCGATGACCTACGGCAAGGACATGCAGGAAGACAAGGAGCCGCTGTTCGACGCCGCCGAGACGCTGCAGCTCTGCGTCACCGCGATGACCGGCATGGTCAGCGACATGAAGGCCAACCGGGCGGCCTTGAAGGCCGCCACGGCGCACGGCTTCCTCACCGCCACCGACCTCGCCGACTGGCTGGTGCGGGTGCTCGGCATGCCGTTCCGCCGCGCCCACCACGTGACCGGCAGCATCGTGAAGCTGGCCGAGACGCGCGGCTGCCCACTGGCAGAGCTGCCGCTGGCCGAGATGCAGTCGGTCGAGCCCGGCATCACCGAGGACGTCTTCTCCGTGCTCTCGGTCGAGAACGCGGCGGCCAGCCGGCTCAGTGTCGGCGGCACCGCGCCCGAGCGGGTGCGCGAGGCCGTCGCCGCCGCCAAGGAGCGTTTCCTATGACCGCGCAAACCCGGACCTCAGCCGCCGGTCGCCTGCTCGGCGCCGCCGTCCTGTCGCTGCCCCTGGTGCTGGGCCTCGCTGCCTGCGGCAAGAAAGGCGCGCCCAAACCGCCCGAGGGCCAGGAGAGCCAGTACACCTATCCGCAGGCCTATCCGGCACCCGATACCGTGGCGCCGGACGCCGAGGCGGACCCAGTCGAAGGGGCCAATCCTTTCTCGATCTTCACCGGCGACGACCGGCGCACCAAGACCAAGACCTACTGAACGAGGCCGCCCCGCGAAAGCGCGCCACGCGCCGCGGCGGCCGGGGAACCTGAAGCGATGACCAGTCATTTCTTTTCCTACCGCGACGGGCGGCTGCATGCCTCTGAGGTGGCGCTCGACACGCTGGCGGAAGAGGTCGGCACGCCCTTCTACTGCTATTCCGCCGATGCCCTGGAGCACGGCTACCGCTTCTTCGCCGACGCGCTGGCCGGGCTGCCGGCGACGATCTGCTTTGCCCTCAAGGCCAACTCCAACCAGGCGGTGGTGCGCACCTTCGCGGCGCTCGGCGCCGGCGCCGACGTGGTATCCGAGGGCGAGCTGCGGCGCGCACTGAGCGCCGGCGTCCCGGCCCGGAAGATCGTCTTCGCCGGCGTCGGGAAGACGGCCCGGGAACTGGCCGCCGGGCTCGATGCCGGCATCCTGCAGTTCAACGTCGAGTCGCTGTCTGAACTGAAGCTCCTGTCGGAAGTCGCGGTGGCCCGCGGCGTCACCGCGCCGGTCGCCCTGCGGGTCAACCCGGACGTCGATGCCGGCACGCTGGAGAAGATCACCACCGGGCGCGCCGACAGCAAGTTCGGCATCGACGCGACCGCGGCCCGCGAGTTCCTGCTGGCCAACCGGGAGATCCCGGGGATCCGCGTCGAGGGACTGGCGGTGCATATCGGCTCGCAGCTGACCGACGTGGCGCCCTACCGCCTGGCCTTCGAACGGCTGATCGCGCTCTACAAGGACCTGAAGGCCGCCGGCCTGCCGCTGAAGCGGCTCGACTTCGGCGGCGGCATCGGCATCGACTACCGGCACCGCGTGCCGGGCACCGATGCAGCCGACCGCGCCGAGCACGCCGCCGACCAGGCCGAGCAGCGCGTCAGCGCCTACGCCCGGATGGTGCGCGAGCTGCTCGCCGGTGCGAACGGAGGCCTGGATGCCGAACTGCTGTTTGAGCCCGGGCGCCTGCTGGTCGGCAACGCCGGCATGCTGGTCACCCGCGTGCTCTATCTCAAGGACAACGGGCCGCGCCGCTTCGTGATCGTCGATGCGGCGATGAACGATCTCATCCGGCCGACGCTCTACGATGCCTGGCACGAGATCATCCCGCTGCGCGAGCCCGCCCCCGGCGCCGGACTGAGCCCCGTCGACGTGGTCGGGCCGGTCTGCGAATCGAGCGATACCTTCGCCAGGCAGCGGCCGCTGCCGCCGGTCGCCGAGGGCGACCTGCTCGCCTTCTCCTCGGCCGGCGCTTACAGTTTCGTAATGGCGTCGACCTACAATTCGAGGCCCTTGCCGCCGGAAATCCTGGTGCGCGGCGAACGTCATGCGATAGTGCGCGCGCGCATGGACTATGACACAATGATCGGGCAGGACCGCTTGCCGGACTGGCTGGATGGCCAGACCTCTAAAGACACAAGTCCTAGTGAAGGCAGGTCAGGGGAACGGCGCGGCGCTGCCTAGGTTTTGGTACGGAACGTCCTAGTTCTAAACAGACAGGCTTCCGGTGTGAGATACGGTTTGCGGCTTCCGGGGGGCAGGACCGCAGACCCCTGCACGACGTACAGGACGCACGCATGACCGAAACACGGCCCGAACGCCCCTCTCCAGATCCGAAACGGGTCCTGGCCCGCTTCAGCCTGCTGCTGGCGCTGGCGCGCGGCGCGGTCGCCTGGGAATCCATCTGGCCCGCGATCTGGCCGGTCCTCGGCGTCGCCGGCCTGTTCCTCGCCGCCGCCCTCTCCGGCCTGCTGCCGGCCCTGTCGGGCTGGCTGCACAGCGTGGTCCTGGCCGGCTTCGCGGCCGCCCTGCTGGCGGCCGTGGTCTGCGCCGTCAGACGCATCTCGCTGCCCGACGAGCGGGCCGGCAAGCGCCGCCTGGAACGCGACAGCGCCCTCGACCACCGCCCGCTGACGGCCCTGGAAGACCACATGGCCACCGGGGCCGCCGATGCCGAAGCCCGGGCGCTGTGGCGGGTGCATCAGCGCCGCATCATCGCGCGCCTCAGCGGCCTGCGCGTGCGCCTGCCCCGGCCGGGGCTCGCCGCCTTCGACCCCTGGGCCCTGCGCGGGCTGGTGCTGCTGCTCGTCCTGGTCGGCTTTGCCGCCTCCGAAGGCAATGTCGCCGGGCGGCTGGCCTCGGCCGTGACGCCCAGCTACGACCGGGTGGCGCAGCTGCCGCCGAGCCTCGACGCCTGGATCAACCCGCCGGCGTATACCGGCATGGCGCCGATCTACCTGGAAGTCCGCGGCGCCGGCGCGGCGGACCCGGTGGATC